>JBAXLW010000001.1:0-104971 GCA_037134575.1 Verrucomicrobiota bacterium
GCACACCGCGCCACAAGCGGAACCACACGAGCCCCAAGTGGAACCACACGCGCCACAAGCGGAACCACACGAGCCCCAAGCGGAACCACACGAGCCCCAAGCGGAACCACACGCGCCACAAGTGGGTGCGCCACGATGCTCCGCGTTCGGCAGGCCCAACGGGAAAGCGAGCCTCGTCAGGAGATGTTCGCCGACAGGCGGGGCGCAAACGGCTCTAGCACTAAACAGCAGAGTCAGACCCGCCAGCCCACCGCCCCCTCATCACCAGCCGGCTTCTGTCGATTGAAGCATTCCTACCGGTGGGATGCTTGTGATTTAGAAACTTGTTCCAGACGCGTCATCGGTCTGGCTGCCGTGGCGATTGCTTGGGCACCATCAGCGGGTTCGATCCAAACTGCTCCGTGGCGTCCAACCATTGTTGGATGGCCAGTCTGAGCACGGCAGATCGGGAAATCGACATCTCGCCGGCCACTCGATCTAGGCGGGCGAGCAGTTCCGTAGACATGCGGACGGGAATGGGGACCATGAGAGAAATATCTTACCTTGGTTGCGCCCACCGCATCAAGCTCGGAATTGCGTAGTTGGTTCGTATACAACGTGATACAACGCGCAAGCCTGCATGCGGGCGTTTCAAATGAGCTCATCTCTCTTGCTGCAAGGTGCCTGGAGAGCTTCCTGGACCGAGCGTACCTCGGTCCGAGGGTGCGACTTCAGCTTTGCTTGAAGCGACGCTCGTATTCGCCGTGCAGTTGCTGGTGGAGTGCCTCCAGTTCGGCGAGGGACATGGTGGTTTTTCTCAGTTCGGGATTGGATGCCAAAGTATGATAGATTTTCTCGGTGTCAAGGTCGCTGTCGGCGTGGAGCTCTTCGGAGGAATCCAAATCGGAGACCTTTAAAGATACAACATGAGCCCGGCGGCATATCGTGTCGCGCAAAGCGTTGCCGGGGTGCGGTTTGTGGGTTATATCCAGCGCAGAAATGAACTCACCCCTGCGTTATTGTTCGGACTTGCTGCATGATTCCCGCCGGAACACCCGTGAGGTGTGGGTGGGCAACGTGGGCATCGGCGGCCACCACCCGATCCGCGTTCAGTCGATGATTACCTCCGACACGCGCGACACGGCCGCCTGTGTTGCGGAGGTGCTGGAACTGGCAGAGGCGGGTTGTGAGATCGTGCGAATCACGGCGCAAACGCGGATTTATGCCGCGAATCTCGAGAACATCGCGCGGGAAGTGCGGGCGGCGGGTTGTCAGGTGCCGCTGGTCGCGGACATTCATTTCAAGCCCGATGCCGCCCTCGAGGCTGCCAAGTGGGTGGAGAAAATCCGCGTCAATCCCGGCAACTACGCCGACAAGAAAAAGTTCGAGATCCGCGAGTACAGCGATTCGCAATACGCCGAGGAGTTGGAACGGATTCGGGAGGAGTTCACGCCGCTGGTGTTGCTGTGCAAGGATCTGGGCCGGGCGATGCGGATCGGCACCAACCACGGCTCGCTTTCCGACCGGATCATGAACCGCTACGGCGACACGCCGCTGGGAATGTGCGAAAGCGCGCTGGAGTTTGCCCGCTTGGCGCGGGAAAACGACTATCACAACTTCGTTTTCTCGATGAAGGCGTCCAATCCAAAGGTGATGGTCGAAGCGTATCGCTTGCTGGTCGCCCGCCTCGCGGTGGAAGGGGCCGATTGGAATTACCCGATCCACCTCGGCGTGACCGAAGCGGGGGATGGTGAAGACGGTCGGATCAAAAGCGCCATCGGCATTGGCTCGCTGCTGGCCGACGGCATCGGCGATACCATCCGCGTCTCGCTGACGGAAGATGCGATCCACGAAATCCCCGTCGCACAAGCGCTGGCCGCGCCCTACAACGAGCGAAGCGACGTTAAAAGTAGCTGGGGCGTCTCGCCCCAGACCGTTGCAGGGGCGTCCCGCCCCGATCTTCATTTGGACGCCCAAGCCATCCACCTCGACTGGGACCAACTCGAAAAGCACACGTCATCCTATTTGCCTCACTGGCGAATCCCCGGTGCCGTCTATTCGGTCACCTTCCGCCTGCAAGATTCCATGCCGGCCTCGGCTCTCGAAGATTTCCGCCAGCGAAAGGAAATCCTCGTGAAGCGGCTCGAAGAGCTCGTTTCTCAAGGCGGCTCACGCAACTCGATCTCGGCACTGGTCGCCGTCCGCTCCGAAATCGCGGCGCTACAGCAGACCGCGCTGGATTCCGCGTTGAATGAAGGCCACGGCGAGTGCTGGCTCAAGCGTCCGGAGATGGCGGAAATGGTTTTGGGTGCGCTGAAATTCTTCGAGGGTGACCGCTACACGCTCCATGCGTGGTCGGTGATGCCGAACCATGTGCATGCGGTTCTCCAGCCGCACGACGGCCACCCGCTGGAAAAAATCCTCCAAGCGTGGAAATCATTCACTTCGAAAAAAGCCAATGAGGTCCTCCAGCGGAGCGGGACGTTCTGGCAGGAGGAATACTACGATCACGTCGTTCGGGATGGGGAAGATTTCCGCAATCAGATCCACTATGTTTTGGAGAATCCTCGGAAGGGGAAGGCTTCTGGAGAATGGACGGGGTCGCGGTATGGGCGGACTTGGGAGGAGGCGCTTGGGGCGGGACGCCCCAGCAACGGTCTGGAGCGGGACGCTCCAGCTACTTGTTTGACTCCGTCATATGATCCATTTTCTTACGAAAGACGGAAAAGCTCGGTGCTCAGCGTGATGGGTCATGAGCTGGGTGGGGATAAAACGGTGCGCGTCTTTACCACCCAAGAGCGGTGGAATGCGCTGGCTCACAAGATCGCGGGCATGGGCGACTTCAAGCCCGAGATCATTTTGGAAAAATCCGGCGTCGTGGAGATCGACCCGCGCGATGAATCGGCGATTGCGGCGCTGCAGCGCGAAAGCGAGCCCCGCCTCATCACCGTCGCGGACGGCTTGGACCTGAAAGTCATCCACGCCTTTCGCGAGCTCGCTTTCCGCGCCGATCCGCGGCACCCGATCTTGCTCAAGGACACGCTGCACCCGCCGACGGGCGAGACTCGATTCATCGACGCCCTGCTGCCAGCGGCCCAAAACATTGGCTCGCTGCTGTGCGATGGGATCGGCGATGCCATCCTGATCCGCGGCGAAACCGCGCCCGGGCAATCGCTGCGCCTGGCCTACAACATCCTGCAAGCGGCCGGCACCCGCATTTTCAAGACCGACTACGTCGCCTGCCCCAGCTGCGGGCGCACGCTTTTCAACCTTCAGCAGACGACCCAGAAGATCCGCGCGGCGACGGGCCACCTCAAAGGCGTGCGGATCGCCGTGATGGGCTGCATCGTCAACGGTCCCGGGGAAATGGCGGACGCCGACTTTGGCTACGTCGGTGGCGCGCCGAATAAAATCAACCTCTACGTCGGCAAGACCGCCGTGAAATTCAACATTCCAGAGGCCGAAGCGGTCGAACGTTTGACCGATCTGATTCGCGAGCATGGAAAATGGGTGGACGCGCCCGCCCCCGCTGCGGTATAAGCACCACTCCATGGCTGGCACTGACACACTCATCCGCACCGAAGAGGAGACCTCCCTCGACACCCCGTGGAATGTCGTCGTCCACGACGACCCCATCAACTTGATGGGCTACGTCACCTGGGTGCTCATGAAAATCTTCGGTTATGACGAAAAGAAAGCGTCGATCTTGATGATGCAAGTTCACCGGCAGGGGCGCTCGATCGTTTGGTCCGGAGAGCGCGAAAAGGCCGAGTTCTACGCGCAACAACTGCAATCGCACCAGCTCAAAACCTCACTGGAAAAAGCGTCATGAAAGCGATCCCCACACTCGAAGGAGGCCTGCGTCTGGATGCCGAAAATTTTAACGACTGGGGAATGCTGCGGTCCGTCATTGGTGATGCTGGTGGCGGCGCGGCGGATCTCGCCAGTCGCCTCGGCAGACTCATCAGCCAAGAGGCGGGTGCTGCGGATTGGGAAGAATACGTCGTTCCCGATCTGCGGGAGGGATTCCAGGATGAGCTGGCCCAAGTGGGTGCCTCGATCGAATCCGCGATTGTTAATGCCGACGCCGGTGCAGGCCCGATTTGGATCACGCGCGAAGACGTCTTTCCCTGGTACAGCGCGCTCAATCAAGCGCGCCTTGCCATCGAAGAGCAGTATCACTTCGGCTCCAGCGAGACCCTGAGCCTGAACGAACCTGATACGGTCAGGCAGGCGGCGTTCCAGCGGTCCAAGTTCTACGGCGCCATTCAAAGCCTGTTGCTCGAACACGTGATGCGCTAAACCGGCGGGCGCAAGGGCTTGCACTCTACGCTTCCGTTTTGAGTGCCCGTCTCTATCATCTGCGGCCATGGTTCGTCATCGCTGTTTCTTGATCATTGCTGCCGCGCTGCTGGCCGTTGCGCTGGGCGGATGCCGTGGCAAAGCGAGCGCCCCAGGCAAGGCGGGCATGTTGCGGGTCGGCATGGATCTGAGCTATCCGCCATTTGAAATGCAGAACCCCGCAGGACAGCCCGACGGGGTGAGCGTGAAATTGGCAGAAGCGCTGGCCGCACAGCTCGGGCGCCCGCTGCAGATTGTGCCGATGGATTTCTCCGGCCTGATCCCCGCGCTCAAGACCGGCAACATCGACTTGATCCTCTCCTCGATGACCGCCACTGACGAACGCCGCCAGTCGATCGACTTTTCCAAGCCATATGCCTTCACGGGTCTCGCCCTGCTGGTTGGCAAGGACTCGGACATTCAAAGCATCGATGACATGAAAAAGCCCGGTCGCACCCTCACCGCCAAGGCCGGCACCACGGGTGAAACGTGGGCGATCCACCACTTGCCTGACGCCAAACGGGTCGTCTTCGAGAGCCAGACCGCCTGCGTGCTCGAAGTCGCCCAAGGTCGCGCCGATGCCTTCATCTACGACCAACTCAGTATTTACCAATACGCCAAGGAAAACCCCACGACCACCCGCGGTTTATTGAAACCCTTCGTCGAGGAGTCATGGGCGATCGGCGTCGCCAAAGGGCAGGATGGCTTGCGCGGGCAGGTCGACGGATTCTTGGATAGCTTTCGGGCGCAGGATGGCTTTGCCAAGCTCGGCGCCCGCTACTTGAAAGACGAGATGAAATTTCTGGAAGCCGAAGGCATTCCGTTCATTTTGAGATAAAGACCGCCCACCGCGCCAATGAACCGTCGCCAACAGATCGCCAACGCCCTGATCGCCATCTCGCTGGTGGCGCTGGTGGGTTGGCTCTGCACCACGGTTTTCGCGCTATTGGGCAGGCAGACCGATTGGTCAAAGGCGTGGGAATACCGCGAAACTCTGTGGCGCGGCTGGTGGGTGACCTTGGGGATTTCCTGTGCCGCGCTGGTGGGTAGCCTGATTTTCGGGCTGCTTTTCCTGTTTGGCCAGCGGTCGTCGTTGGTGGTCGTGCGCTGGACTTGCCGGGCCTTTCTCGAATTCGTCAGAGACACCCCGTTGCTGGTGCATTTGTTGTTCGGGTACTTCGTGATCTTTGCGCCGCTGATCTCGCGACCGCTCAGCGAGCAGGGCTTCGACGACAAATGGATCATCGGCGTGTTGCTGTTATCTGTTTTCGAAGGGGCCTATCTCGGCGAGATCCTGCGCGGCGGGGTGGAAAGCATCCCGCGAACCCAGTGGGAATCTGCGCGGGCGGTGGGGTTCAGCCCGTTCCAAGTTTATCGCTACGTCATATTCCCACAGGCCTTGCGCCGGGTGTTGCCGGCGATGGCGGGCCTGTTTGTCTCGCTGATCAAGGATTCCTCGCTGCTCAATGTCATCGGCGTGGCGGAGTATTTTTACAACACCCGCAACTTCATTTCCCGTTCCTACGCCGGCTTGGAAGGCTACATCCCCTTGGCCTTGGGTTATCTGATTCTCACCCTGCCCGTCGCGTGGCTATCGCACTGGCTGGAAAAACGTTTTCGCCATGAAACTTGACGCCATCGCCCTTACGAAATGCTACGGCGTGACGCGCGCGCTCGACGGGCTTTCGCTGTCCGCGGCGTCTGCCCGCGTGTTGGTATTGATCGGCCCGTCGGGTGGCGGGAAAAGCACGCTTTTGCGGGTACTCGGCGGGCTCGAAAGTGCCGATGCGGGGACGGTGCGGGTCAACGACCACCAGCTCTGTACCGATCCGGCCGCCCTCCAAGCGTATCGCCGCAAAAACGGCTTCCTCTTTCAGCAGTTCAACCTGTTTCCCCACCTCACGGCCCTGCGAAATATCGCGCTGCCGTTGGAAAAAGTCCACGGCTACTCGCCCACGGCGGCCCGTGCGCTGGCGGAACAATCGCTCAGTCGCTTCAATCTGCAAGACCACGCGGCAAAGCTGCCTTCACAGCTTTCGGGTGGCCAGCAGCAGCGCGTCGGCATCGCGCGCGCCGTCGCGCATCAGCCGGAGGTCTTGTTTCTCGACGAACCCACCTCCGCGCTCGACCCCGAAATGACGGCGGAAGTGCTGGAGCTGATCCAGGAAATCTCAGAAGCAGGCCAGGACATCATCCTCAGCACCCATGAAATGGGCTTTGCCCGCGCGGTGGGCGATCAAATCGCCTTCGTGGCCGCAGGCAAAATCGAAGAATCCGCTCCGCCCGCGAGCCTCTTCGGTACGCCCAGATCGCCACTCTGCCAGCGCTTTCTGTCACGGGTAATGCGGTATTAGCCGGCCTTCCACGGCCGTGTTACCTCGAGTACAAGGCGTGTTACCTCGAGTACAACGTGTGTTACCTCGAGTACAACGCGTGTTACCTCGAGTACAACGTGTGTTACCTCGAGTACAACGTGCGTTACCTCGAGTACAACGTGTGTTACCTCGAGTACAACGTGTGTTACCTCGAGTACCACGTGGTGTTACCTCGAGTACATCGCCGATTTACCTCGAGTACCACGGGTGGTTCCTTAAGAATCGAAACGGAGCTTGCGCCATCGGGTGATAAATCGGAATCAATGCGGGGCATGAACGAAGCGGAAGTGATGAAAGCTTGCGGGGAAGAGGGAATCCGCCAGATGGTGACGGCATTTTACCGCCGCGTTCGCGCCGATGATCTGATCGGCCCGATGTATCCCGCCGATGATTGGGAGGGCTCCGAGGAGCGACTGGCGGATTTCCTGTTGTTTCGTCTGGGCAGCTCGAACCGCTACCTGGAAACGCGTGGGCACCCGCGCCTGCGGATGCGGCACCTGGGCTTCAAGATCGGCCTCGCGGAGCGTGACCGTTGGCTGGAACTGATGTCGGCCGCGATGGAGGAAACAGCGGTGCCAGCCGCCGCGCGCGCATTTCTGGATCCATTTTTCGCCCAAGTCGCTGATTTCATGAGAAATCAGGCGGATCGATAATCGCTGCATTTTCCATTGGCGGATTGGCAGCCGCCGTTGCAGGGTTCCAGCGGATTCATCGACTTATGCCAGACCCAACGGAATCGGTCATCATCGCCACGTTCAGCGCGGCGCTTTGCGTTTTTGTGCTCGCGGCGGTCGTGCGCTACCAGTTTGGAAGAAGGCCCGTGCCCGGAGCTGAGGTCGAGCCGCCCGAACTCCCCACGGGCCGGGTGCCAACGCATTTTTATGGCCCGCTGGATTTGCTGGCCATCGGGTTCATTTTGGTGGTTTTTTTCAGCCTCGTCATCGCCTCGGTTCGGGCAGGCAGCAAGGCGGAGACGGTGCTGGGGTATGCCGCGCTGCTCCAGTCGATTATTTTTCAATTTGGCGTCGCTGGCATTGCCACGCTGATGGTTGTGCCGCGCATTCGTGTTTCTGAATGGCTGGGCTTGAAGTGGCCGGCGTGGCACTGGATTTTTCTCATCGCGCCGATCACGGTCGTTGCGATGTGGATCTTTTTTGGTGGGCTGCAAGCATCCGGCTACATGAAATGGATCGAATCTTTCGGCGTCGAAACGGTCCAAGACACGGTCAAAATCTTTCAGAAATCCAGCAATTCGATCGTGCTGGGGTTGATGGCGTTTGCCGCCATCGTCGTGGCACCGCTTTGTGAAGAAATTGTCTTTCGCGGGTACCTTTACCCAGTGATGAAAAAGTTCTCCGGGCCTTGGGTCGCAGGGGTCTGCTCCGCCCTCATTTTTGCGGCGGCGCATGGCAGCCTTGTGGCGTTGCTGCCGCTTTTCGTTTTTGGCTGCGTGCTGGTTTTCATCTACGAGAGAACAGGCTCGCTGTGGGCGCCCATCGCCATCCATTTTTGCTTCAACGGGGCGACCGTCATGATCCAGATGGCAGTCCGCTACCTCCATTTGCCGCTGGATATCGCGCCATGAAAACCCTCCGCGACATTAGTGAAACGGCTTTGATTCACCGCTTGGTCGGCTTGGTGCCGCGGGACCAAGCGCCCATGGCCGGGCCGGGGGATGATTGCGCCGTCATTGATCTCGGGCCGCAATTTCAACACCTGCAGTTGTTGAAAACGGACGCGCTGGTTGAAAATGTCCATTTCCTGCCTGACGCCCCTGCCCGAGCGGTTGGCTGGAAGGCGGCCGCCCGGGTCGTCTCCGATTTTGCCGCCATGGGCGGGCGGCCCGACCGGTTTCTGATCACCCTGGCACTGCCGCCGGAGACGGCGATCACCTGGGCGGAAGACCTCTACCGGGGCATCGGCGATTGCCTGCAAGCCTTCGGAGGCCTGCTGGCCGGGGGGGAGACGACCCGCGTGCCCACCGGTTCCGCTGCAGTCATTTCGATCTCGGCGACTGGCAGCGTTTGTCGGGATCACCTCGTCCTGCGCTCCACGGCCAAACCGGGCGACGCGCTCTTTGTCACCGGCACGCTCGGCGGTTCGATCCATGGCAGGCACCTCGATTTCACCCCGCGCCTCCGGGAGGCGGAGTGGCTGGTGAGGAATCAAAAACCCACGGCGATGATGGATCTTTCCGACGGCTTGGCGCAGGATCTTCCCCGTCTGGCCAGCGCGTCGGGCTGCGGTTTTGTGGTCGACGAGGCTTCCTTGCCGCTCAACCCCGGCTGCACGGCGGCGCAAGCACTCCGCGACGGCGAGGATTTTGAAATCCTCTTCACCCTGACCGCCCCACAGACGACCGAACTGGTCGCCGCCTGGCCAGCCTTTTTTCCAGAACTCTCCCTGACTTGTATCGGCCGGATCGTGGAGGTCGGTTCTGGCGACGTGCTGGAAGGGGGATGGGATCATTTTGCAGGCTAGCCAGGGCCGCGTCGCACTCGGTTCGATGCGCCATCAATCGACCCAAAGGAGCCGCGGGTTTCGGACTCCTATCTCCTAAATCCCAGTTGACAAAGGTTAGGTCGTGCAGTTGTTTATCCGCCGAAGTTGATATGCCACGAAAAACCCACCGGCACTT
Source organism: Verrucomicrobiota bacterium (assembly GCA_037134575.1). Classification (GTDB taxonomy): domain Bacteria; phylum Verrucomicrobiota; class Verrucomicrobiia; order Verrucomicrobiales; family Akkermansiaceae; genus Luteolibacter. Next base: position 9,334 of record JBAXLW010000001.1, read on the forward strand.
TTCCAAGTGCACAGTATTTATCGCGTGTTCGCTCCTTGGAGCCATCGCGGCTACCCCGTCTCGGGCGCAGAATGCTCCGGCGCCTGCCGCAGCGGCTCCGGCAGAGTTTGTGGCGCCGTCCACGGTGAATCGTTTTTTCAAAGAAATTGATGCGGCATTTACGGCCAAGGATTACGCGACCGCCGCCGTAAAGATTCAAGAGCTGCTGCCAAAACTGAGCGGCAACCCGAACGCGCCGTTTGAACAACTCTATTTCAACATCGGCCTCGCTCACCTTCTGGGCCAAAAGCCCGCCCAAGCCGAAGCGGCTTTCGTGGATCATTTGAAACGTTATCCCAAGGGTGAATACGCCAGCAAGGCGAACCTTGGCTTGGGCCGTGCTCTGATTCTGCAGAATTCACCGGAAAAAAAGCAGTTGGCCATCGAGCCTTTGAAACGCGCGGCGACAGACCCCAAAAATCGTGCGGAAGCGGGCCTCATGCTCGGTCAAGTTTACACGGATTTGGGCAAGCGCGAAGAGGCGATGGTCGTTTTCAATAGTCTGATTGGTTCGGACGTCCGGTCGCCCCAACAGACCACTGCGGCGGTGGAAGTCATTGGCTTGCTGGCGGATGCCGGCAAGCTCGAAGATCTTATCTCCTATCTGGATCATCTTCGCGACCAGTCCGGCGTTCGCAATGCCATTTGCTGGTATGTCAATCAGCTGGTCGTCCGCGGAGACGAGTTGGTCGGCTCCCAATCCTACGAGCCGGCACTCGCGATCTATCGGTTTATCCCGCCTTACAGTCAGATTCTCGAGATCCAAAAGATGACGCTCGAGGTTCAACGCAGGGACCAGAAACAGCTTGAAAACAAGGTGAAGGCAGAGGAGGCCAAGCCTATGAACCAGCGTTCCATCGCCTCTGAACTGCTCAGCGATCTCAAGCCGGCGATCGAATTGATCGAGAAGGCGCTGGCCGCGGTCGAGGGCAAAGTGGACTTGGACTCGATGGTGTTGATGCGGCGGGCACGCTGCCTCTACCACCTTGATCGTCTGGAGGAGGCGCTGGTCTGTTTCCGCACGATACGCACAAAGTATTCAACGGCACCCGATGCTAAATCGGCGGCCTACGCGGAGATCATCATTCAAAACAAACTTCAGAACATCCCCGTGATGAAGACCTTGTGTGATGCCTATGTGCGCAAGTATCCAAATGCGGAGAATGTCGAGCAAGTCGCCGCCTTGGCAGGGGAAATCCTCGTCCAGTCGGGCAAGTGGGATGAAGTCGGCAGCTTTTACCGCAATCTGGAAGTCAAATTTCCGCAGTCCGAGAGTCTCGACCGCTACACGTTTTTCCAAGGCGTCGCCGCGTTTCAAGGCGGCAACTTCAAGGAGTCGGCGCCGATATTCACGCAGTTCCTGAAGAAATTCCCCAACAGTCCGCTGCTCGAAAATGCGCTCTACTATGTGGCAATGTCGAATTTCCTGACCAACCAGTACAAACAGACGCTCGCCAGTTGTACCGAATACCTGTCCCGCTTTCCCGATGGCCGTTATGCCGGCGACATGCGTTATCGGCTCTCGTTCATTGACTTCAACGACAAGGAGACCGATCAGACCGACAAGGTCATCGCCGACCTGACGAAGTTCTTGAACCAGCATCCGGACGACTCGGCAGCGGGTTCCATGCATTGCCTCCTCGCCGACAGCTACAAGAAAAAGAAATCTGACAAGGCGGACGAGATAGCGAAGTTTGAAAAGCTGGCCTTCGAAAGCTATCAAAAAGCGACTGAGACCGAGAGCCTTGACGATGTGATTCAATATGCGCTGGATTCGGCGACGGCACTGCTGCAAGGCAAGAAGGATTGGGCGGGGATTGCTGCGCTTCACAGCGGCTTCCTCAAGCGCAAACCAAGCAGCGCGCTGGCATTGATGTCCGCCACCGAGGTCGCCAAAATGAAGGTCCGCGAAGGTAAGGGGGCGGAAGCTGCCGAGATGCTGGCAAATTCGCTCAAGTCGCGAATGAATGATCCCGCCTCCGAGCAAGTCGAGCTCCTAATCGACGAGTTGGTCAAGACGTTGGTCCCTCCCCGCAAAAAGGCGGTTGAAGTCGACCTCGATGCGATCGACCGGCAATTGCTGGACATCCTCAACAAGACGATCGGTGGCCGGGAAAACGCCACCACCAGTGCCCGTATTTACTACGCCCGCGCCCGCCTCGCGCAACTGTTGAAGCGGGCGGATCGTTCTGATCTCTACCTCAAGGGGATCGCGACGATCAACTCGAAGGACCCGTCCGTTCTCAGCCCGGCACTGCTGGCAGTCTCCGGGGATATTCTCCTCAAACTCGGCAACCTCGATGGGGCCGAGGCGATGTTTCAACGGCTCAGCAACCGATACCGGGACGGCATGTTTGCGGATGCGGGGCCAGTCGGGTTGGGCTACATCGCCCTCGCTCGCAAACAACCGGCGGAGGCATTGAAAATTTTCGACACGGCCCTGGAGCAAAATCCCGGCACGTCACGGTTCAAGGAAACGACATTGGGCAAGCTGCAGGCGATGTTTGATCTGGGCCAATTCGAGCCCGCAGAAAAACTCGCACTGTCGATCGTGGGTGACAAAACTTTCCGTGGTGAGACCGCAGGCAAGGCCTATCTGCTCCTCGGCAAGGTCTACTCCAAACAATCCGACAAAGCCGTGGAGCAAGAAGCCAAGCTCGAATTGCTCAAAAAGGCTCACGGCACTTATCAACGGGTCTATGTAGCCTACCAGAGCACTCCTGAAATTTGCGCAGAGGCCTACTGGCAGGCCTACGAAATCGCAATCGCTATGGGCAATCAAGAGCTAGCGGATGAGACGATCAAAGCCCTAGCCGCCAATCCTAAACTTCAGAACACCGAACGTGCCAAGAAGGCGATCGAGTTAGCCAAGTAATTTTCTCTAGCCATGATGCCTCCATCGTACTTATTTCGTTCAGTCCTGCTGGCAGGCGCGGCCTTCGTCCTGCCCGTGTCACAGGCTGGGGCGGGCGAGCCGGTCCAGATCGTTTTTCAGAACGGTCGATCGGTGCCGATCACGGCGGTGGCCCTGCAGGGTGACACGCTGACGATCACGGCCGAGTTTGAAAAATTCACCGTGGGACAGGTGTTTCCGCTGGCGATTGCGGACCACGTCTACGGCGAGAAGCCCGTGGCGGTGAATCAGGGGATCGCCCTGTTGCTGATGGGGAATCCAGTCGAGGCGCTGAAACTCTTGGAGCCAGTTCTCGCCGCGCAGCAAATCACTGCGAGGATTCCGGGAAATTTCTGGCTCGAAGTGGCCCGCGCTTCGCTAGTCGCTCACGCCGTGAACGGCAACTCGGCTAAATGCAACGAACTCGGCAAGGCAATCTCGGATTCGACACCCGCCCAAGGCAGCGACCCAATTGTTGCGCTGGGCAAGGTCCTCTTGATGTCCTCCAGCGAGCGAGTTGAGGATAAAGAAGTGGTCCTGCGCGATCTGGCGACCGGCAATTCGCCCGCAGACGTCGCGGCTTATGCCACATTTTATCGAGGAAATCTGCTTAAAACCGCCAATCGTGATGCTGAAGCTCTCGAGTCTTACCTGATGGTTACCGGTCTTTATCCGTCCGGTTGCCTGATTATTAACGGCGCCGCTGGGCTGAACGCCTCGAAGCTCCTCGTCGCCCTTGGTCGTCGCAAAGAAGCCGATATTCTTCTCAAGGATTCCGCGCGCGATGCGGTTAATACCCTCGTGGCCACAGAAGCCAACAAGGCCCTTGAAACTCTGAAATAAACCACCATCTTTACATCCAACCACCTCTCACTACCTACGCCATGAAAAATACCATTCAAAAGGCTGTTTACGCAGCACTCCTGTTCCTTCCAATGACAGCGTATGCCTCTGCAGCAGGAGGCAAGGCGGTTGAAAAAAGCTTTATCGACGTCCTCAAAGACGGTGGCTGGTGTATGTATCCCATCGGTCTTTTTTCGGTCGCCACCGTCTGGCTGATCATCGACATCTGGTTCCGCACCGATGCCAAGAAAATGTGCCCAGAGGAGGATGTGACGGTTGCCAAGCAAGCCTTTCTGGCGGGCGATTACGTGGGAGCTTATCAGGCGATGAAAACGGCGACGAGTCCCTTTGCAAGCGTGGTGCGCTCGGGGCTAGGCTCCATCGGTTATGGCAAGAACGCCACCGAAGAAGCGCTTATCGCCGAAGTGGAGAAGGCAAACTCCACGCTTCAAACGCGAATCAACTACCTTTCGGTGATCGGGGTTTGCACGCCGATGGTGGGTCTCCTCGGCACGGTGTCCGGGATGCGTGGCGCCTTCGCCAGCCTTGGCTCCGCGGGTATTGGCGATCCAGCAGCACTTTCCGGCCACATCGGCGAGGTTCTGATCGCTACCGCATCTGGACTCTTCATCGCGATTCCTGCATTCATGGGCTTCTATTTCCTGCGCAATAAACTACAGGGCGGTATTCACCATCTGGAAGAACAGGCGGAGCGCCTATTCCGCAATGCGCCGTATGATTACCTCAAGGATGCGGACGTTGGACAGGAAGAGACGTTTGCAGCACTGCCAAACTGGATCGAGAGCCCGGAAGGCGCCGCTTGAGCCGTCCCGCGTAAAACCTAACAAGTAACGATCAAAAACCATGGCTGGGGGTGGTGGAGGAGGTGATAGTGGCGAACCGGAGTTTCAAATTGCTCCGATGATCGACGTGCTGCTGGTGCTGCTGATTTTCTTCATGAGTATCACGTCGGCGGAAGTCTTAAAAGTAGACAAGAACATCAAACTTCCAATTTCAGCCAACGCCAAGAAGCGCGACCCGGAAATGTCCAAGCACGAGGTGGCGATCAACGTGCGCTGGCTGCCGGTGGAAAAGAGAGCGGTTCTCTTGGTCGATGACCGTGAGTATCCCGCGATCGAGGAACTGGTTCCCCATCTTAAGGCCAAGAAGGCAGCCGATGAAAAGCTGCGGGCGATTGTTCGCGGCGACGCGGCGCTTCCCGCCATCGAAGTCCAGCGGGTGATGAATCTGGTGGGTGAAGCTGGGATTGCTGACATTTCGTTTGCGGCCTCCAACAAATAAATTGTCATGAAAAGCCATCGAAAAAAGAGAGGCGGTTCCGAGGTGAATCTTGGATTCCAGATCGCACCGATGATCGATGTGGTTTTCGTCATCATGCTTTATTTCATGGTGATGGCGGGTGCTGTCCAAGTGGAGAATGCCCACAACACCAAGCTGCCTGGCACGGTGGCGACGGAATCCGGCACCCCATTGCCCGATGAGATCTCAGTCCGGGTGGAAGATGACGGACAAGTCTATCTCAACGATGATCCCTTGGATACGCCCGAGAGCAAGATGCTGCCTGAGTTTGCCGGCAACCTTAATCAACTCCGCGAGAGCAGCGAGGCTTCCAAGTCGGAAGTGTTGGTCACCATCTACGCCAACGAGCTTGCGCGCTACGAAAGGGTGATCGATGTTCTTGATGCCCTCAGCCGTGCGAAGATCTCCAATGTGACCTTCCAAGCGGGAAGTCCGGACTAAATGGGAGGTTTTTCGATCATTACTATAACACAAGTTTTACGATGGAATCTCACGATCAAGAAGTAACGGCAGCCCCCCGCAAAAAGAGCAGGCTCGGGGTTTTCAGCAAAATCGGAGGGGGAGCGCTGATGTTTGCAGCATTGGTTCACGTTGTTCTGCTGGTGGTTGGTGCCTTTTGGATTTTCCAAGTCATCCGTGAACCCGAAAAGAAAGTCGACTTCATGCCACCCGGTGGCGGTGGCGGTGAGCGTGGGGCTGAACATCAGGTGCAGCAGAAAAAACGCGCGCAAATCACTCCAACGGCGAACGTGAAGCGCGTCTTCGCTGAAGGGGCCACGGCCTCTTACGCGATTCCCGAGCAGGGTGACAACTTTGGTGAAATGTCCCCCCTCAGTGCTCCCGGTGGCGGGATGGCTGGCGGTTTAGGTGGAGCGGGATCGGGCCAAGGATTTGGCAAGGGCATGGGCGAAGGTGGCGGACTGGGTAAGGGAGGAGGTGTCGGCAAGCTATTTGGGATGATTCCCGAAACGATGCGCAAGCGCTGTTCGAAGGAGGATCGGCTGGCGCGTCTGGCAGAAAATGGCGGCGTTCCCGCCTGTGAAGAAGCGGTCATCAAGGCGCTGCGCTGGATGAAGTCTCAACAAAAACCCGATGGCTCATGGGAAGGAGCTTCTGGTGGCGCGCAACGAAGGGGCAGGGCCGCGTCTCAACAAAAAGCCGATGGCTCAGGGGAAGGAGCTGCCTGGGCGACCGGCCTCGCATTGCTGGCTTACATGGGCCACTGTGAGACCCCTGTATCGGACGAATTCGGCGAGTCTGCCACGAAGGGAATCGTGTACCTGGTGAATCTGGGTATGAAAAACAACGGCCGAATGGCGTCAAACTTTACGGATTACCATTGGATTTATGAGCATGCCATTTCCACTTACGCCCTGGGAGAAGCGGCCACGTTTTGTAAGGAGCTCAAGGTGGAGATCCCCGGCCTCATGGAGGTGACGGAAAAAGCCGGCCAGCTCATCATCGACAATCAGCATGAAACGGGTGGTTGGGCTTATGGCTTTGCCACCAAGGGCGGCGACCCCGACACATCAATCGCGGGCTGGCAAATTCAGGCTCTCAAGGCCTGTAGCCACACGAGTATCAAATACAAAGGCATGTCCTCGTGCATTTCAAAGGCACTCGCCTTTATAAATAAAAACCAGAACTCGAATGGCGGCTACGGTTACAGCAGTTCCAAGATCGAAAAAAAGTATACTTTCCTTGAAGAATATTTCACGACCACCGGTATCGGCATGCTTTGCAACCAGATGTGGGGAAAAGGCGAAAGCGCAGACGTTGCTAAAGCGTCCAAGTATATCTTGAGCAACACGCGGTTTGATTACAACACGCAATACTGCGATCTTTACGGCCACTACTATGAATCCCAGGCGATGATCCGGCGGGGGGGCGAAGAGTGGAAACAATACAATAAGATCTTTCGCGATCAGTTATTGAATAACCAAAACGCGAATGGATCATGGAACATGCCGGGTGGCGGCAAAAGACCACGGGCGGTGGCGCCGGAGTTTGTTAAAAACGAATTTTACCGGACCGCTCTTTGCACCCTCATGTTGGAGGTTTATTACCGTTTCCTCAGCTCGGACGGCGGCGGTCACCGCTCGATCCCTGGGATCTGATGACTGCGTGTGCGGGGTAGATGAATTCCAGCAGGGCTGAGCGCCGGTTTCTAGGGCTTGCCTTTGCGTGAGCGGGCCATAGTGTTTTATTTACGTTTATGAAGTGCTGCCAATTTTCAATCGCAGGTTTTTTGCTCTCGGCACTGGTTGCATCCGCCGCGGTGGCGCCACAGGTGCCGACCCCCGTGGCCAAGGAGGTGAACTTCCTCGAAGTCCTCGCCAGAGGTGGAGTGATGATGTATCCGCTGGGACTGATGTCGATCGTCACCGTTTTGCTGATCCTCGTATTCATGATCACGATTCGGCGCAACGCGATCGTCAGTGATCGCTTCATGGACACGGCCGAGGCAATGATCCGCAAACGCGACTTCGCGGGGCTCATCGCCTTCAGCCAAAACCGCAACGAGTGCATGGCCCGCATCACCCTGAAGGCGATGGGTTTTCTCGCGGCCAATCCGTCCACCTCTTTCGAGCATGTTCGCGAAATCGCGCAGGCCGAGGGCTCTCACCAAGCGGGTCAGCTGACGTCGCGGATCACCTACCTCTCCGACATTGGCTCGATTGCGCCGATGGTGGGTTTGCTGGGGACGGTGTTTGGGATGATTGAGGCATTCATTGAAATTTCCACGGGGGATGTTCACGGAGTGCGCCAGATGGGCTTGGCAGAGGGGGTGTCCAAGGCGCTGATTGCCACGGCAGGCGGCCTGGCGATCAGCATTCCCGCGCTCGCATTCTACTCGATTTTCCGCGGGCGGGTTCACAAATATGTCTCACAGCTGGAGGCGGCAGCCACTCACTTGTTGATTTTGTTGCATGCGCAGTTGGAGTGTCAGTTGCGGCCGGCCTACGAAAGCTCCGTGCTGGATCCGCGCGAGGATTATGCCATGCCGGCGGTCTCGCCACTCGTGGGCGAGCGGCGGGATGTCCAGGGAATCTAACACTGCCACGCGGATGAAATTCACGAGCCATCAGCCGCCACCGGTTGCCATGCAGTTGGCACCGATGATTGATATCCTCTTATTGCTGCTGAGCTTTTTCATCATCAGCTGGCAGTTCAGCAAGTCTGAGACGGAGCTCAATGTCTCCGTCCCAACGGCTCAGGAAGGGGCCGAGCCAGAGCGCGTCCGCGGCGAAATCATCATCAACGTCCTCGCGGATGGGATCATTCGTGTCGAGGGATTGGCGGTGGATCGTTCGCAGTTGTTCACCAAGCTTGCGGCGATTGCCAAGCAGTTCCAGAATCAGCCGGTGCGAATCCGTGGCGATGGGGGTGTGGCATATCAACGGATTGTCGAAGTCATCGACACCTGCCAAAAGGCAGGCATCTGGAATATTTCCTTCGCGACCCAGCGTCCGCCGGAAACGAAGTGATTGTCTTGGCAAAGCCACGGAAATAGGCAAAACTCCGCAACTCTTGAAACGCGCGCTTGCACTCCTCATTCTTGCTGTCAGTCCGGCCCTCGCCCAAGTTCCGCGGGCGGTGTCGGTCGATCCGTCGCTAAGCGCGGACGCTTCAAACGATTTTTTCCTGCGGGGAAAAAACCTCTATGACTCGGCCCAGGCGGCCACCGCGATCGAGAGCCGCGTCGATTTTTTTCAACGGGCGGCGCAAATTTTTAACGACTACCTCTCCTCGTTTGTAGATCACCCGAACGCCGAGATGGCTTGGTGGTATCTGGGGAACAGCTATTACCAATCGGGACGGATTGACGATGGCAAGCGCTGCTTCAGCACCTTGCTGAACCGTTATGGCAAGGGCAAGTGGGTGGCGGCTGCGGCCTACACGCTCGCGGCGGATTATTACAACAAGGGGGAATACGTCTTCGCTGGGCCGCTGTTCGAGCGTTTCGCCACCAACGCCTTGAAGCCCGATGAGCGCTCGCGTGGCTATTACCTGGCAGGAAACTGCTATCGGCTCATCAACCGCGATCGCGAAGCCGCCAGCCTTTTCAAGAAAGTGATCAGCGATCCTGCCGGGGGATCGTACACCGGGCAGGCCAAGGTCGCACTCGGTCATCTCTTGGCGAAGTCTGGGAAATCGCAGGAAGCGCTCGCTCAGTTTGAAGAAGTGGCCAACTCACCCAGCGCTGCGAAAGTCCGCGCTGAAGCATTGCTGCATGCCGCGCTGGCGGCCAATCAGCTCGGCCAAACGGAATTGGCGGGGAAGTATCTTCAACAGGTCCTGAGCACGGCAGGCATGGAGGATTTTCGCACGGATGCGCAGACCGCGCTGATGGCCAATGAATTTAAGAAAAACGATTACCGCAAAGTCGTTGAGATTTTCCGCAGCAACGACACGCATGGGGTGGGCGAAAAGGCCGCGGATCGCCTGATGATCGCCGGGCGCGCCTACATGCGTCTCAAACAGCCCAATGAAGCGTTGCAGTTGTTCCGCGATGTCGAGCGACTGGTAAAACCTGAGACGGAGCAGGCCTTCGACGCCTCCTATTACCGCTTGCTGTGCTTCTTTGAAATCGAAGGTCGCCATTTGCCCGATCAGGTGGATGGGTTCCTGCAGCTTTACCGCAAGTCCCGCCCAAATGATCCACGCATCCATACGGCTTTGATGATGAAGGCGGAAAGCCTCTTCTCCAACAAAAACGTGGCGGCCGCAGCGCAGGTGTATAGCGAGGTGAACGCTAGCGCCGTGAGCGAAAAAAACCGCCCGGGGCTGCTCTATCAGCGCGGCTGGTGCCTTTCCGAGGCGGGCGACGCCCAAGGCGCGGCCCGCTCATTCAGCGACTTCATCAGTAAGTACCCGGCCGACTCGAGGATCCCTTCCGCCCTCGGCAAACGTGCCAAGGCCTACGCCGAAAGCTCCGAGCCTAAGAAGGCGATCGCCGACTTTGATCGTCTAACGGCGGCGGGAATGCCAGAAGATCTCACCTCATTTGCCTGGCTGGAGTCTGCCCGCCTGCGCCGCACCGAGGGCAATATCCCAGACATGATCGTCCGCTATGAGAGGCTGTTGAAAAACGTCAAAGACCTCAGCGATAATCTCCAGGCTGAGGCCCACTACTGGATCGGCTGGGGCCAGGTGAAAACCAACGCCGCCAAGAATGCCGTGCTGCATCTGGAAAAAGCCCGCACCCTGCGCCCGGATGCCTATCGCAAGCACAGCGGCATCTTGCTGGCCCTCGGCTACTACGCTGCCCAGGATCCACAGAAACTCGCGGCCGAAATCAATCTCGCGATCGAAGGCGGCTACCAGACGGACATTCCCGACCAGGTGATCCAGTGGTCTGGTATGCAGTCCTACAATGCCGGCGATTACGATTTTTCCGCCAAGTTCTTCGCCCTTGTTTCCAACCCCACAGAACCCCGCGAAACCCCCAAGGAAGTCTGGCGCTATCTCGCCAAGGCCCGCCTTGGAATCGGCGATGCCGAGGGTGCGCTGACGGCCGTCAACAACGTGCTGGCCGTTGAGGCCAATTCCGGGTGGAAGGCTGACGGCTTACTCGATCAAGGTCGCGCCCTGCTGGTGCTCAATCGCGCCGAAGAAGCTCGCAAGTCGGCAGATGCGGCATTGGAACTCCGCCCGCAGGGCCACACCAGTGCCGGGCTCAACATCCTCGTCGGGGATCTCGACCTGAAGGCGGGCGACGCCAAAACTGCGGCGGGCAAATACCTCATCGTCGTTGAGTTTCACGACGACCAAGAGCTCAAGCCGCTCGCGTTGTCGAAGCTGATTTTAGCCCTTGAAAAGCAAAACGACCGCTCTGAAGCTGAAAAATACCGCCAGCGCCTCAAGACTGAGTTCCCGGATTGGAAAGCGCCCGTCCGATAAGATCCGCGCGATCCTCTTTTCTGCTTTCCCAAGTCTGTCCGATCAACGATTCCTTTCCCGCGTCCATGACTCCTGCCATCATCCCCATCCCTGCGTCCAAACCTAGCAAGCGCAAATCTGAAAGCGCTTGGACTCCTCAGAAATCTTCCGAGCTCTATGGTGTCGAGACTTGGGGGCATGGCTTTTTTGATGTGAACAAAAAGGGCCACGTCACCGTTCGCCTTGAAGACGACGAAGCCCAGGCGGAAGTCTCGCTGTTCGAGGTCATCGACGGTCTGCGCGACCGCGGCACTCACTTGCCCGTTCTCCTCCGTTTCCGCGATCTGTTGCATTCCCGCATCGCGGAAATCAACGAATCCTTCCGCAAGGCGATCAAAGATTCCAAGTACCGCGGCGAATATCGCGGCGTTTACCCGATCAAGGTCAACCAACAGCGCCAGGTCATCGAGGAAATCGCCGAGTTCGGCAAAAAGTACCACTACGGCCTCGAAGCCGGCTCCAAGCCCGAGCTCATCGCCGCCCTCGCCCACATGCACGATCCCGAGGCCTACCTCGTCTGCAACGGCTATAAGGACGAAGAGTTCATCGACCTCGCCCTCCACGCGCAGAAAATGGGCCTGCGCATCATGCTCGTTTTGGAAATGCCCAGCGAGCTCGATCTCATCCTCGAACGCTCGCGCAAAATCGGCGTGCTGCCCAATCTCGGCGTGCGCGTCCGCCTTTCCACCAAGGGCTCCGGCCATTGGCAGGACAGCGCCGGCGATAAATCGGTCTTCGGCCTCAACGCATCCCAAGTCATCGCGGTCGTCGATCACCTCAAGGAGACGGGCTACATCGGCTGCATGAAGATGCTGCACTACCACCAAGGTTCGCAGATCCCTAACATCGCTGCCATCCGCGAAGGCGCGACCGAGGCGGTCCGCATGTACTGCGACCTCGTCAAGGAAGGCGCACCGATGGGCGTGCTCGACATCGGTGGCGGCATGGCGGTCGATTACGACGGCTCGCACACCAACTTCCACTCCTCTTGCAACTACTCGGTCGCGGAATATTGCACCGACATCGTCGAAGTCGTCTCCCAGATTTGCGACAAGGCCGGGGTGGCTCACCCCAATCTCATTTCCGAGTCGGGACGCGCCGTGGTCGCCTACTATTCGGTTCTCGTTTTCAACATTCTCGACGTCACCAGCGCCCAGAATAGCGACGCTGCCCCCGCCGTTCCCGAAAACGCGCCGCAGAACCTGATGAACATCATCGAGGTCAACAAGGTCATTCGCAAAAACAACCTTCAGGAGTGCTTTAACGACGCCATCTACTACCGCGACCAGATGCGCGCGCAGTTCTTCTACGGTGCCGCCACCCTGCGCGAACGCGGCCTGGCTGAGGCCTGGTTCTGGCACATCGTCACCCGCATTTCCAACCTCATCGCCGAACTCGACGACATCCCGGAAGATCTCCGCGAGCTGTCTTCCACCCTTGTCGATTTCTACTACGGCAACTTCAGCCTCTTCCAGTCGCTGCCCGACTCGTGGGCCATCGACCAGGTTTTCCCCGTCATGCCCATTCACCGGCTCGACGAAAAACCCCGCAATCGCGCCGTCCTTGCCGACATCACCTGCGACTGCGACGGGAAAATCGACCGATTCATCGACAAGGAAGACGTCGCCAAGATCCTGCCGCTCCATGATTTTAAACAAGGCGAGCCCTACTACCTCGCGGTTTTCCTTGTCGGCGCCTATCAAGAAACCCTTGGCGACCTCCACAACCTGCTCGGCGACACCAACGTCGTCGGGGTCCACCTTGAAAAGGGCAAGCCCGTCTACACCCACGAAGTCGAGGGCGACACCGTTGCCGACGTGCTCAGCTACGTCGAGTTCGACCCCAAGGAGCTCGTCACCCGCTTCCGCAACTTCGCCGAAAAAGCCGTCACCGAAGGCCGCATCTCGCCCAAAGAGCGCCGCGAGATTCTCGACCTCTTCCGCGAAGGCCTTGCTGGCTACACCTACTTCGAAAGCTAAGCGTCAGCCTGCTCATTGGCCAAGTTCGCCAGAGCGCGAAATGTTTCACTTCGCCGCAGTCGCCACGCTGGGGGCTGCCAGTGATGTTCCTCTGCAAACTTCTGCCGAGGAATAGCACCGCGCGGCGCATTGGCCTTATCAAGCGGAAGGGCATAGGCGGATCGGAAGCACACGCGGTGATCGGGGTGTTTATGGGGGGGGTACTCACGGGAGAAATCCTCACAAAGGCGAGTAATGCTACTACAAAAACCAATCAAGCATCATTCAGGGTTCCGCCAACTCGACCGGATTCACGATACCTTGTCGATTGCTTCTGGAAAAGCTCCAGTAACTCCCTGTGCTCTTTGAGTGTTTGGTCCAGTTCCTTTCTCCAGAACGATGAGCGAACTTTCCGTTCTGTCTTATCCAGCTGACTTTCTTGGAAGGCGCCGCACGAATCGAAAAATTGGACGTATTCCTGGTGGCGGGTATATTGCGTGGCGGCTCCAGCCCGGGCCGATTGGGTTAGGGTCTTGCTGATTTCATCAAGATTGTTCCGCAAAGGATGGCCTGTGGTCATCGCCAACAGTTCCTGAGCATCTTTCGAGAAATTATCCGGAAGGTGGAAGCCGTCCTCAGCGGTTTGCAACCGGGAGATCGTCCATAACAATGCGCTGTTGACGTTGCACTCCCGGACTAGCGCCCGTTCCTCGGCCAACTCGTCAAGGGAGGCTTTGATCCAAGCATGATCCCTGCCGGGAATCCATGCAATGCGACGGATTTCCTGTTCGGTTCCCTTCGCCCAGATCGTCTGATTGGTCCTCATGTAGGAAGCGATGCCAACCACTTCGCCGCGAGAAGTGACAATCGGCCCCCCGCTGTTGCCTTGAATGAACTCACAGTCCACTTCGATCTTCGCGGGCCCCACTCCCTTGACGTGGCCGCGAAGCGTCTTGAGAATCCTCTCTCCGCCACTGTCCCCCAGCGTCCAGACTTCAAGTCGCTTTTCGATGGTTTCGCGACTCGCGAATCGGAGTGAAAACTCCGGAGATCCAATCAACGGGAATCTGACGATGTCGATGCCGGGCTCATCGCTCAGACTCACCGGTTTTCCAACGACCTGACCTTGGGAAGAGACCTGCACGGTTCGACCTCGAAAATCGCTGAATTCGAGAGCCCCTGAGGAGGCAACGTGAACGTTTGTGTAAACATAGCATTTGCCGCCATCCGCCGCAATGAATGCCGTGCCAGAGCCTTCGTCGCTTCGCGCCATGAGAACGCATTTCTCCGCTTCTTCGATTGATATGGCCCACCGGCCGGTGGCGGCGGGTGGTAGTGTTTCATCGATCTTCGACGGCGCGCTTGTGGTAACGTTTTCCCCGCGTTGATCGTGGGGAGTTGAGTGAACGGAACCGTTGCCGGAAGGCCGGGACAGCGAACAGATGAGCAAGAAACAGACAATGCCGGCGGCGGCCAGTCCGATTCCCAGCAAGGACACGGGTCTAGCAAGAGCAGGGCGCGCGGGTGTGGATTCGCCCCGCCGCAATCGAGAGACTGGAATTACCTTCGGGGCTGTTAGGCCCGAGGGCTTGGGATCAGGAAAGTTTTTCAGTATTTCCGCCGCGCTGCGCCACGTCGGGTCGCTTCGGGTCCATGCGGGTGTGTCCGGAGGAATGCTTCCCAAGCGGATAGAGCCGGCAAGGGCGGTTGGGGAGAACGGGCCCTTTTGCCCGTTCTCCCTCCAGATGAAGATTTCTGCCTTTTCATTCACGCGATTGGCGTAGCGTCAAAGCGCATGCACCCCTTCCAGCGGAGGCGGCGTTGAACGCGGAGTTGGGGTTGTAGTGACGGAAAATCATCGAAACAGGGCGGCTGGTAGGGGTTGTCATGGCGCGTCTTGTTGTGCTCTTCTTATTTCTTTTTTAAGTATCTGTCGGACTCAAAGTCAGAGACATTGAATTCGAAAACGACATCGCCTTGCTGGTAAAACGGAACCGATATCTTCACTTTCTTCGCCTTCAGCATACTTTCGATAAAGCGCTGAGAGTCTCGAATAAATAGCGAAGTGGTGCTGTGGTCTGCCGGACCCTCGACCCGGTAACTGATGGGAGTTCCTTGATCGAATACCACCTCGACTGTCGTATCTTTATATGATCGGACAAGCATTTGTCCCTTCTCAACCCGCAGAATCAAATCTTTGCCATGTTGAGGGTGAGTTCGTTGCATTAGTTCAGCTCTTTGGGCCCCTTTATACGGAAAATCAAAGCTCACTTGATTAATGCTCTTCACCACCGCAAGGTATGTAGGCTTACTGGTCAATTCGTCTGTTGTTATGTGATACTTCCACTTGAATTCGGCCATTCGATTAATCTCTTCAGCTATTGAGTCTCTCGTTTCTTTTGTGAGTCTTGTAACGGGAAATAAATAATCCTTGCCGTCGTCTTTGCGGATTAAGATTCTGTCACCTTGCTGAGAAACAATCTCGGCAACTACCTTTCGGCCTTCAATGTCGATGAGTTCAATGGGTGCTCCGTTCAAGACGGAAATCAGCGCCACAGCGGTCAGAGTGAAAGAAACCAAAAGTGATGGTATGGTCTTCATTTTTTGCACAACAGCCTGATCAATCGTTATGGTTGTTGTCGATTCAAAATATCGCTGAATTACGGAAGTATGGCCAAAATCCAGTGATCCGCGATTTTCTAAACTTGGAGGCTTGACGCAAGTTTGACTCTGACGCAGTCTCCAGAAGGCTCATTGCCGTTAGCACCGTGGAATCAAACGCTCATAACAAACTCCGCATCGTCGACTGCCTATCAGGGAAAAAGGCCACAGCGGACGTTGGAAGCTTCATGATCGGCAGCGCTCCCGCCAGTGACCTCAGGACAGGTGGAGGAGATGCGGATCACGTCCTGCTCAATATCACCCGCGTGCTGAATTCTTTTTACATCTGTCCGGGTGGTGGCGAACAATCCCTGCTTTTTGACGGGCAGGAAGTCCCCAACATCGGAGTTAGTGATGGTGTGGAGCATACCGTTGTCGTTAAGGGTTACCCCTTTGTCGTCCGGATGTTGAAAGATCAGGATCATGGAGAGGAGTGGCTCCGATCCATCGACCCTGATAGCTGGCATGTTTACAAGCGCAGCGTCCAGGAATGGGCGGGGCCGGTGAGCAGCTCGGAGCTTCCCTTGATGACAAACTGTGAACCTGGCGAGATCATCATCATGTGTGCGGGCATGAAGGACATGGGCTTCTACCCCCATCAGATCATGACCCGCCTGCTTGGACCCGCCGCAAACGGCGTGAATCATTCCTCCGTTTCAACCGGGTCCGTCCAGTATGAGGTTCCAGAAGTCAATATGGAGTATGGCGAGTTCACGTGCCCGGTATGCTGGTTCCGTTTCGACCGTGGCGACGTGATGAACATCGCGATTCATGCCAGCCTGCGGGGCGACCCGATTCTAGGTGAAGAGCATATGCAGCGCTTCCTGGCCAGCCGCTTCAACGGCCGCGGACAGGCGCTCGACGCCATGGGGCTTACGTCTCCGGAAATCGCCTGTCCGCACTGCCGCCGCAAGCTACCCCCCAATTTCCTCGACCAGCCCCACCACATTTTCTCGATTGTGGGGGCGCCATCCTCCGGCAAGTCTTACTACCTCAGCGTGCTTGTCAAAATGATACAGGACGTTGCCTTCAAGCAGTTCGGCGTGACGTTTCGCGACGCGGCGCCATCGGAAAACGCGGTTTTAAACGACATGCGCAACCACCTATTCTCGGCCGGAACGCCGGAAGAAGCCTACCTCGCCAAGACCGATCTCGAAGGGGCTCTTTACGAAACGCTGCCTCGCCAGGGTCGCCAAGTCAGGTTGCCGAAGCCCTTTGTTTTCCGCATGTCGGAACGGGAGCGCGGTGAAGACGGCTTCTCGATCGTGTTTTACGACAACGCCGGCGAGCATTTCGAACCGGGGCGCAACAGCGCCGATTCTCCCGGAGCCCAACACATCGCGGTGGCTTCCGGGATCTTCTTCCTATTTGATCCACTCTACAATCCGGAGTTCCGGCGCAAACTGGATGGTCATTCCGACCCCCAGCTCGAGCAGCGGCGCAGCGATCAACAGGACATCCTGCTTGCCGAGTCCGAGACACGCGTCAAGGAAATCCTCGGGTTATCCACCAGCGAGCGCATCTCCACACCGCTCGCGGTGATTGCCGGCAAGTCGGATGCCTGGCTAAATATGCTCGGTGAAAAACCCCTTAAGCCGGCTTTCGAAAGCGGCCCGGAAGGTGCCCGCGTCCGCCTCGATCACCTCCGTGAGAATTCCGACCGTGTCCGTAAACTCCTGCTCGAGATCAGCCCGTCCATCGTTGCCAATGCCGAGGCGATTTCCTCGGATGTGATGTTTTTCGCCGCCAGTCCGCTTGGCCATCCCCCCGTGCGCTTCGAGGACAGCGAGGGAAACGTTAGGATCGGCCCCGATCCCGTGAAACTCAATCCGCAGCGCGTGGAGGACGCCACGCTGTGGGTGCTCTCGAAGATCGCTCCCAGGATGTTCCCATCTCATTCCTGATCCGCCATGGCCCAGCAGCTCGTTTACACTAGTGCCGGAAAACTCCTGGATGCCGGGCGCTCGGGCTTCGGTACCGTTGCCCGCTCGAAGAGCCTTTCCCCCCTTTTGGTCAGTGCCATTGAGCGGGTTTCCCAATTTGCCAACATCCGCGGCACGGAGCGTTCCCGGGTGATCTTCGTCCATCGCCGCATCGTCGCTGCGAACAACCGCGTCCACCTCATCAGCCGCATCGCCGATGCGGGCGCGGACTACACCGGCCGCACCAACCACATCGCGCATCACCTAATCGTCTCGCAGGAGGAAATGAACCATGCCGCCGCCCGTGGCATCACCCCGGCGGATATACTCATGCAGTTCCCGTGGCTTCAGCGCTGGGAAGGAGCACCGAAGTTCTTTGGCCCTGAGGAAGACGTGCCGCTGGAGCGGGCCATCCAGCCGAGCGGTAGGATTTCCGCCCGCGCTGCATGGACCCAGCTTACTGGCAATCCTTCCCATGCGCGGCTCCTGGCCTGGGAAGGAGCGCCCCGCAACGGCGTCCTGCTCGTGCCGCGCGGTGCCGATCCGCTCGCTCTGCTCGCTGAAGCCCTCGCCGAGTTCGGCCCCCAATCCTGGTCGCGCACCTTCACCACCAACCTTGAAACCACCGATGAGATGGCGGATTTCGATTGGGTGGTCTCCAGTCCGGAAAACTTCCGCGAAATCGAAGCCCGCTGTGGCGCTCGCGCCCTGCTGGATCTCAGCCAATCCCACACACTGCCCGTGCCGCCCGTGCCGGTGCAAGCCACTCCGCAGCCGAAGGCTGAGCTACAAGTTGCACGACAAGCATACGCCATACCCATTTCTGACCTGAGTCATGATGCGGGTAAACGGCAGCCTCCCGGTGTTCAGGCAGTTAAGGCGCGTGTTAGTAGCGGATCGTCAGCGCGTCATCCAATCTCAAAGCCAGCATCCTCTCACTCATGGAAGGTGCGCATGCAAATGATCCTCGCATGCGCCGCATTGATAGTCGTGCTTGGTCTCTTAGGCGCTGCAGTGTGGAAAGAGATCCACAAAAAGGAAACAATCGCCGAAAATCAGCGGGAAGCCGAGAAGAAAGCCGTGGAGAATATTCTTAAAGATGCCAAAGTTTCAACAGGAGTGATTGATATATTCCTACAAATGGTAGAGAAAAATCCGAAAGGATGGGCAAAATTCACAACTTCGATTATCGAAGCTGTTAGAAATGATGAGTCATTAGCCAGAATTGGTGAAATCAATCCGCCTAACGACACTTACCCAACACCACTCGATTGGGTCAACTCGCTAGCAGAAGCACGGAATAGCGCACTCGAATTGTCTAAACAACCCGAAAAACAGTTAAAGCCGATCAGCATGATCTCGAAACACATTCGAGAGGCCGCCAAGAATCTTGAAAACGACGATTTCTCAAAAGCCGGAGTCGTTCTAGTCAACAGACTTGTGGAGGAGGCGCTTCGTAATCAACAAACCGTCAATATTTCAGATGTAGTTTGGGGCGATTTGTTCGCTGACAAAAATGACCAGATAATTTTCAACAGGGTTGTCGAACGCCTGAAAAATCCGAACTCGGGAAAAACTCTCTCCGATGATGAAATAGAGAAGATCAAGAAAGCGGCATTCATTCCGGAGGCCATCAAGGAATCACTCAAAACAAGCCCTGCGACTAATCAAACTCCTGGGATTCCCAACACGACACCCAAAGACATCCAGCCTGCTCCCATAGAACCACCAACAGGCCCGGACCTAGAGAAAGTTCCAAAAATACAAATAATCATCGTCACACGGAAGCAATTGGAAGAGGGTGTGGAAGTGGACCTGTTGAAGGCATGTACATGTATGAGCGGTGATCCCGTTGATAACCTGAAAAAGAATCTAGAAATCAATGGTAAACAGATTGAAACGCTGCAGAAGGTGGCCAAGCAGGATTATTTTTCCGATAACTGGAATCATTCTCTTAATGACGAAAACCGAAAGATTCACAAAAATGGGATGTTTTCTTGGGCGAAGTCAGATGAGAAGGTCGTCTCGCTTTCCACGGACTTCGGAGAAAAATCCTGCAAGGCTTGGATTGTAATCGATGAGGCAGGTGGAAGCCCTATTCAGCCATTATCCTTTGACGTGAAAGAGAAGGGAGATGATGAAGTGGAACTTGTTGGAGATATTAAAGAATGGATGAAGGCGGCAACTGACAATCAACCTGAAATCAAATTATCAGTGGAACTCAGTGGAGTTTCTCTCATTAAGAAAGATGAAGATTATATTCTTACTAGAAAACCAATTGCTGTTCCCTTATTGTTCGAACCTAAAGACACCGAAAATGTTGAGAAAGACTTGGGTCTTTTGAAACAAAAGGATGACGAGATTTCTGGAATGGGCAGTGGCTCAAAAAAAGATGAAGCCGAGGCTGAACGGACACCCCTTGTTTCAAAATTAAAGGTTTCTTTATCGACGGCCATCGGAGGAGGCATTCTTCGACGCAAATTAAAACTCACAAGTCCCGATCCGATTAAGAAAGAAAAATTGGAACCTGCGAATAAAGTTCTGAATGAAATGAATGTCCCCCAATCATCGTTATCCGACAATGAGTGGGATAAAAACCTTGCGGACATAAAAAAGAAAATCGGAGAAAAAAAACTTGATGACACGATTAAGGAGGAGATCCCTAAAGACCAAAAGTTTGAGAGTTGGGATAAATTCGCAGAGAGCTCTAACAATCTGTCCAAAGTTGTCACAAGCCTGATTGAAAAATCCAAGAAATACAACCCGCCATCGGCCCTTGCGAAAGATCTGCTGAGTGTTCCAGAGTTCGAAGTCAAAACCAGCAAGGGCAGAGTTCTCTTTAAGGCTACAAGGCGGCCGTAATTTTAAATCTCTATTTTATATGCACACCCCCGAGCTGATTGATTCTATTCGCTGCCTGCTGGACGACCGTGTGTCGAGCGTTTCGGCGGAGATTCTGGCGCATGAGTATGCCAAAGAATGCAGGGAGCTGAACGAGCGCTTGTCGAAGATCGGACTGATGCTGGAGAGCGGCGGTGAGATCCAGGCCCTGCAACTGGCGGAGCAGCCACCGCGGGTGGTGGATCGCGCACTGGCGCTGAGCTTCGGCGGCGAGACGGCGTGGCAGGAGTTCTGCCGCAATCACGGCCATGAAGTGGCGCCGTTGGTTGACGCTCGCACTCTGGAAGCACTGATGGCGATACAGGACAAGGGTCTGGCTCCGAACCATCCGCTCTACAAGGACTACCGCACAGCCATTTCGAAGCGCGACGACGAGCGGGCGCTCGACCTGATCCGGGTGATCGCCCGGATAAATCCCGGCGATGAGAATGCCGGCAAGGAACTCAAGCGCCTGCAGCGCAAGGCGCTCCAAGCGGCGCTGGTCAGCCTAAAGACCAGTCTCGATGCCGGAGACGAGGCATTACTGGGCACGATGGCCAAGGTGGAGGAATCGGGCATGGTGAAGGATTACGAGGCCACGCCCGAGTGGCAGCAGGCCGCGATGGCACGTACCCTGATCAGGCGGGCGGCGGCGTGGAAGCGGATGCCAGAAGCGCTCGCTGAGGCTGAGGACCAGCTAAAGCGTGGCGAGTGGCGGCAGGCCGCCGTGGTTCATGGCGAATATTCTAACCTGGCCTCAGCCTACGGTAATCAGGAGGCCTTGGCCGATGCTTTTGAACAACGTTCTCGGGCGATTCAGGCCGAACTCGAAAGACATCGCGCGGAGGCGGAGCGGGTGGCCAAGGCCCGTCAACTGGTGGCCGAGATGGAACACATCGCCGAGGAGGTGGAAACCCGCACGGTCACACCGTTGGGGCTGACGCCGGATTTTGCCGGGCCTTTTATCGAAGATCTCACGCGCAAGCTGCGCCAACTGGAAGGTCTGCGTGGCGAGTTGCCGCAGAATTCCCGACTGCGTGTGGATGCCGCGCGCAGTCGCCTCACGCAAGCCTTGGAGCGCTCGAACCGCGCGAAGCGCATCCGCTTGGTAGGCGGATTGGCTGCCGTGGTGATCGTTCTGCTGGTGGGAGCGTCCTTTGGCGCGCTCGCATTCCGGGCTTCAGGGCAGGCGGACCACCTTGCATCGCTGCGCAGCAAACAGTCGTCCGGCGGCCTTCGGGACTTGGTTGACCGGATCAAGGGTGAAGAACCATTGCTGCTCAGGTTTCCCGGCCTTGCGGCCGAAGTCGCGGAGGCCGGTCAATGGTTGGAGACGATGGCTTCCAAGCGGGTTCTCGTGGCGCAGGAACTTTCCGCGCTGGAGGAAAAGCGGCTGGGTGAATTCGCGGATGTGGATTCGCGGGAACTCTTCGCGAGGCTTCGTGAAACCGGTTCGTTGATTTCGGAACTGGTGCCGGACATGGCCGGAGACGCGAGTTCACGCCTCACAATCTTGCGCAATGATGGGGAACGGGTTCTGGCCAAACGGCAGGAGGATAATGACCGCAGGGCGCGGGAACTCGTGACGCGGTGGTCATCCGTTTTAGAGAAGATCGATCCCGCTGCACCCGCAGCGCTGGCAGGGCAAGCCATTGAAGCCGCTCCCGGGGAGATTGAACCTTTCCTCAAACTCGCCAGTCTCGAGCATTCGCTGCTGCAACTCCCTGCCTCGACCGCCTCGGTGGTTGCGGATCTTGATTCGCGGGTTTCCGAGATCCGCAAGCGGGTGGAGACTGTTGCCAGCTCGCTGGCCGGCATCAAGAATGCCGTTACCCCGGATGAATGCCGTGGCGCCCTAGCGGCCCTCGCAACGAGCTCCTTTGGAGAAAGCGCCAGCGCACAGCGTGTCGTGGACGCTTGGCCTGATACTGACCGCATCAAGGCACTGCTGGTCTTTCGTGGAGACCTTATCGCGCTGAAAGCCGCGGCTGATGACGATGACATGTTCAAATCTCCCATGCCAGAGCTGGCCGTGGCCAAGGACCGCGAAGTCATCTCAGAGCTCGCGTCCAGCGAGGTGCTCAACCAGTTGTGGGAATTGGAATGGAAGGATTCAAAGAGAGAGCTGCGGAAATGCCTGAGCCAGGGGCAGCTTGCAAGAAGCGACACGGGTTGGACTGGCAAACTGGCGGTTTATCCCAAACTGAGTTCAACTTCCTTGAATTTTCAGGAAACGAACATCTACCCTCACGAGGGCAATACCTTGGTCACCAATCGGCCCACGGCAACCACCGCCATGATGTCGCGTTTGAATTTGAACAAGCTGTTGGACGATACCGGCACACGCTTCCGCTCGAGCGTGCTGCCGCTTTTGGACAGTGTGGCAAATGATCCTAAGGCTCACCCTCTCGCCAAGGCATTCGTTTACGGGCGGTTGTTGAATCTGATCCAAAATCATAAAACGGAGGAATGGGGGCTCCAGTATTGTCCCGGCCTCATTGATGATATGAATGAATTCGAGGCTCTCTCCATGAAGGCTCCGCTCACGGAGCGGGCATGGCTTGTCTCCGGCAAGGAGGCTGCCGTAGGGGAATGGGAGGCGTATTTTTCATCACGCGGCCAGCGCACCTCGTTCGCCCAATTCCGCAAGACCCGTGCGGCGGCTACCGAGGTCCGCCGCAATCCGGTGGAGCTTGCCGGACGAGTCTCCGCTGAGGGAGTCGCCTCGTTCGGTCCCTCGGCCGCAAACCGGCTGATTCTCGGCGTCTGTGACCGGGGCGATGGAGTATGCGAGATGAAGGTGTGCGGGATCGTGGATGGCAACGGGAAGTGGCTGGCGGAAAGCCCGGCCATCGCACCTCTCAGCCCGCTGCTCGCCATCCCACTCACGGACGATTCCCAACTGTTCCTCCTCTCCGTCCACCAAGGTAAACCCGACAAACAAGCCAACTCCGCAAAACCTTGAATCCTGAAATCCACAACAAGGAGCTTTTTCTTTCATGGCAGGGGCAGGTGACAGGCCCTCATGCCCTAAGGGACATAAGGAATCTGCTCAAACTCGACAAGATCCACTCGCTTTACAAGATCCAGATCGAGGGCCAGTGGGTTTTACTTCGTGACCATCTTGCTACCCTGGAAAAGGAGTCACGCGAGGAAGCAGCCAAACAGGGCACCCCGCAGCTCAAAGCGCCGTCACCGCCGTTTGTCAAACCTGCTGCCGTGCCGGATGACGATTGGCAGAGTGACGGAGCTCATGATTCTCCCTCATTGAATGAGGCAGAACAGTCCCCGGTTCCCGCCGGCATTGCTATCACTTCGTTTGTATTGTCACTCTTTTTCTTTGTCCCGTATCTCAACGGCGTCACTTGGCTTCTGGCTTTGATTTTCGGCCATCTAGCGCTTTCGAATGCGGGAAGCCGTCCAAGTGGGAAAGCCGCCACCTTGGCATGGATCGGCCTATGGATCACCTATGTGGAAATCGGATATTTCCTGGTCGGTCTTGCATCGTCCGCAGTGACGGAAATTCGGCCGATGATGACGGTTTATTTCCTGCTTCACGGGCAAATGCTGGGCAACGCCATCGGCGCTCTTATTGGTGCGGGGGTATTGATGCTTGCGGTTAAACTCTCTTCCGGGCACTTGATCCGCTTTGCGACATGCTATGTCGGCGCGCTTCTGCCCGCGGCGATCAGCGCATTTGGCATGTTCTTCCTGCAAGTCAACATGGCTAGCAACTCGCTCTCCAGCGGGCGGAGCCCTCTGCTGATCGTATTGCTGAATCTGGTCCTTTTTGTGGGTCAGATCTTCTTCTGGGCTCGATTCATCCGCCTTCCCGATGATGAGGAACTCGGTCTATCACGCGCCACTATCACAAGCCTTTTATATACGGCGGTGTTCTGCTTCGTAGGTCTCGGCTACGTGGCCATTTTCGAGGCGCTGACCCATGGAACCAAAAACTTATTCCCATGAAACAAGTAGAATCCGACAAGCGAGAGTCTAGCGACTATCTCCTCCACTGGCACAACCATGATCCCGAGCAGAAAATCGGTTTTTGCGGCGGCCGTTTCACTTCGCCCAACAAGTTTCTGGCATTGCTGGCCGCCTGCCTGTTGACGGTCAGCTACTTCACGGCGCTCGTCTATGTCTCTGGTTCATGGGACGTGGCAAAACCGTATGCCCGGGTTTTCATGGAACGCGGTCCCACCCAGTATGTGGCGACGGCGTTCTTTTTTTGGGCTTTGTGCATGTTGTGGATGAAGTTCCGCAAGATCGACTTCCAGCGCCGGGCCTTCGACCTGCCGATCATGCCCGCCGATCCTTCCTTTTCCCTGAGTCCGGAGACCGCTCGAGACATACTGCACCGCCTCCACGAGCTGGTCGATCATCCGGGCCAATTCGCCGTCCTAAACCGAATCGAGCGGGCGCTGTCCAATCTTGATAATATCGGCAACACCGCTGATGTCACCGCCATCCTCAAAATCCAATCCGAGAATGACGAAGCCCAGGTTTCTTCGAGTTATGGATTGGTCAACGGCCTGATGTGGGCGATTCCGGTGCTCGGTTTCATCGGTACGGTGCTCGGCCTTAGCCAGGCGATCGGAGCCTTCGGCGTCACCCTCGCTCAGGATGGCAATCTCGAAGGCATCAAGAGTTCGCTCTCGCTGGTGACCGCAGGACTTTCCACCGCATTCGACACCACCTTGGTGGCTCTTGTCATGGCGCTCATCCTGCAACTTCTGGTCTCCTTCCTCCAATCCCGCGAAGCTGAGTGGCTGGATGCTTGTAACGAGTATTGCAACCGCAAGGTAGCCGGACGCCTGCGTCTCCGGGAAACCGGCATATGATTACCATTCCACTGCCATGAGAAACATCAGGGGATCCTTGGGCGGTGTGCCCAGATCAAACTTTTTTTCATTTCAGGACATTATCATGTCGGTCACCGGCATCCTGATCGTCGTGGCCCTGATGCTCGCCTTGCAGATTGACCGGGTAACCAATACAAGCCCATCGAAGGGAATATCTTCCGATGCGGATCCGCCAGCCACACGGGGTTCTGTGCTTGAGGCACTTGAAGAAACCGTCGCCACCCTGAAACAGAAACTGGAAGCTCTCCAAGGCGCGGACCGCAAGACGGAATCCGAGGCCGAACTCAGGGCCCAAATCGCCCGTCTGGAGGAACGTGTCCTCGGACTTTCATCACGGAATTCAGTCGCGAATAATCATGGATTGGGGGCGGCGGATCTAGCAGAAATCACGACCAAGACGGCCGAAATACTCCGACTGCGCGAGGAAATCCGAAAATGCGAGGAAGACCTATCCCGGTTTTCGGAATCCGCCACCGACGCCGGCGTCAGGATGCGGGAACTTGAACAGAGGGTGAAGGAGTTGGAGTCCGCGGCAATTGCCGTCAGAATCAAAAGCCGCAATCTGTGCCTTATTCGCGAGCTCTCCGACACCACAAAGGAACCCGTCATCGTAGATGTTGGTGAAAAAAGCCTGAAGCTCATGCGCTTCGATCAGGAGCAAGTCATTGAGGTTGCGTCCCTGGAAGATTTCCATCGAATCATGCGCAAGTTCCGGAAGCAGGATCAATACTTCGTCTTTTACTTCCGTCCTGACGGAGCTAGCCGCTTCGAGGAGCTCAGGGAAGTGGTGAAAAACGCCGGATTTGAAGTCGGTTACGATGCGATTGCAGAAGGTGCGGAACTCTCCCTTGGAAAGGAGAATGGGCCGTGAGACGACGGCTTAATGGAGCCGGGGATTCCGATAGTCTTGAGCTCCTGCTCGACACGCTCTGCAACGTTTTTGGTGGAATCGTCCTGATCTCCTGCCTGCTCGCCATCATTCCCCGTCAGCAGATGCCGCCGCCTCTTCTCCCCACGCATTCCGCTACGGCGCAAATGATCGAGCGGCGTATCATCACTGCCGACGAGGAGCTCAATCGCCTGCAATCCGACATCGATCTTCTCTCCAAATCAGCTGACCCCAGACTTGCCGAATTGCAAGCCCGGCGCGACAGCCTGAAGAAACTTCAGGAACGCCTGGAGACAGGCCTCAAGGAGAGGTGGGACCAGGAACTCAATGTGGCCGAAGCGCGGGCACTTGTTGCAAGAGAAAATCCGGAGGCCCTGGAAGAGAGGTTAGGATTACTCAGGTTACAAAAATCCAAGACCGAAAACCTCCACAATGCTGCCACAGACAAAATCCGTTTTCTCGAACAGCGTAGTAAGAACCTGAGTGAGGAAACCGCAAAGCTAACCAAAGGTAGGATGCAGGCAGTTCGATTCCCGAGAGAGAGGGCGGCCACAGCATCACCGTTTCCAATCATCATTCGATATAATTCGGTATACCCAATGGCGCTCGGTGAGAAAATGCGTCCGAATCCTGCTCTCGCTAAAATCCCACACGCTGACGAAAGTTTTCAAGTCAAGCCGCTACAGGGTCAGGGCATTACAGCTCCAAATGACGACCTAGATCTTCTTGCCACACTCAAGGCCGCTGCCAGTGGGAAGTGCTACGCTTCGCTATACCTCTATCCAGACTCCCATGGAGTGTTTCCTGATCTCCGTGATGCTTTGGCAAAGGCCGGCCTCAATTACGGACTTGAATTTGTGGTCCGCGGGCAGGAACTCAGCTTCAGCTCCGAAGGAGGCGCTCCGCCGGAGCTCTGATGCCAATTGCCAATCAAAATCGGATCAACAGCACGTGTGCTGAATTGGTTATCATGAACATGGCGGATTCCAGTTCTCCACAGCCACAGCCTTCCGCATAACAGGCAAATCTTCCGAAATCGTTGATAGCGATGCCTTCGACGTCAGCGAATTCAATTCGTTTGGCGCCCTCAATGACATGGGCATGGGTGTAGATCCACTGGGTGCCGCCTGCATGCGGTCTGTATTTTAAGAACGCTTAGCAGGACGTGTTTTCTGCCGAATAAAAACTTCGTGGATTCATGGATTTATGGCAAAAAAGCGAGCCGCACGAGATGGGGAAATTGATGATGTGTCCACTGTGAATCCTTTGTAAAAGCTACGTTTTTCGGGTACTTGACAAGTTATAAAAACTTATTCACCTATTGTTTATCCGGAAGAGTAACAAGCGTTGAATTCGCAACGCCCTGCTCTCATTGATACCGGGCATTTATGTAGTACAATAATATGGTAACTAAGTTAACATTAAATAACGTCACGGAACGCAGCAATGAGTTCATCGTGGCATGGCGCCAATTCGCCCCCGAGCTCACGCTCGTAGGCAGAACTCTGGCTCAGTTCGAAGTCGAAAAGTTGGTGCCCGAAGAGGCGCAGCAGCGGATCATCGAGGCAAAGGCGATCTACCAAGGTCTCATCAACGAGCGCAACCAAGCAAGGGCGGCGGTGAAGGAGACACTGGTGTCGTTGTCCGATGCGGTGCGAGGCGATGTGAGCCATGGATTGAACAGCAATTTCTACCGTGCTCTCGGATTCATTCCGAAGCGTGAACGAAAGAGCGGTCTGACCCGGAAACAGAAAACCCCTAACCCGCCCACCACCGGCGTTGCTTGATTCAGCTCACCAGGGCTGAGGAATCAGGCTGCGCCGTGGCGTGGACTTGAACGATAAACCGACCGTCGGCTCCGTAAGGGGTCGGCGGTTTTTTGCGGTGTTGGCGGGCAGGAACTGGAGAGTGGGTAGCGGCGGGCATCGTTCAACAATTCGGGTTTTGACGTTTCGCAGTGGACCCCGCGGACGGATTTGTTGAAACTCGCTGCATGAGGAAAGTCTCGGGATGGATGCAGATCGCGGCGGCGGTAATCAGCGGTCTGCTGGTCGCGGGCTTGTTTCCGCCGTTTGACCTGCCGTGTTTGGTGTGGGTGGCGATGATTCCTTTGTTGGCGGCATTGGGCACGGTCAAAGGAAAACGCATGGGCTGGAAGGGCTTTGGAATCGGCTACTTGGCGGGATTGGTCAGTAGTCTGGTGCAGGTGCAGTGGCTGGGAACGGTGTCGTGGCTGGGGGTGGTTTTGCTGTCGCTGTATTTGGCGATTTATTGGGGATTGTTTGGCGCGTTCGTCGCTTCATTTCGTGCTCCGCGTTCCGCGCTCCGCACTTCCTTCTGCTATGCGGCGGTTTGGGCGGGGCTGGAGTGGTTGCGGGGCTGGTTGTTTACGGGCTTTGGCTGGAATGGGTTGGGTGTCGCGTTTCACGAGTCGCCGGTGATGGCGCAGGGTGCGGATTTGTTGGGGGTGACAGGGCTTTCGTTGATGGTGGTGTTTGTCCAGGCGATGGTGTTGCAGGCGGTGTGGAGGCGTGGGGAGCCACGGGTGGGCTGGAATCTTGGGGTCGTGGTGGCGCTGGTGGCGGGCTTGTATGGCTACGGGAAGTGGCGGATCGCGACCGAGTCAAGGGCGGAGTCTGCGCGGTTGAAGACTTTGTTGGTGCAGATCAATATTCCACAGGATGCGGCGCGGGTGTTGTGGACTGATTTGGAGATCCACCAAGCATACGAGGAAGAGACTCTCAATGCGCTGAGCGGATTGAAGGCCGCAGACGGGACGCCCTCCGCGCAGTGGCCGGACTGGGTGATGTGGCCGGAGTGTGCGCTGACAGGGCGGATTATACGCACGAATGAAGGCGAGTGGGGGACCTGGCAGATCAATCTGGATACACTCGCCCAAGTTCGCAAGGCGGGGCCGTTTTCGCTGATCTATGGAGTGAATGAGCTGGAGGCTGAAAAAATGGGTGAAAACCTGCAACCGAAGCCGCAGGGGCACGCCTATAATTCCATCGCGGTGATGTCGCCGACGGATGAGCTGGAGACCTATCGCAAGCGGCATCTGGTGATTTTCGGCGAGACGATTCCATTTGTGGACACGTTTCCGCTGCTTAAAAAGATTTATGAACAACAAGCGGGGGTGGAGTTCGGCGGGTCGTTCACGCCGGGCGAGTCACTGGAGCCGCTGCCGATTGCTGCGGGGGCGACGATGCTGGGGGCAATTCCATCGGTGTGCTTTGAAGACACCGTGGGTCGATTGACTCGGAAATTTTTGCGGTCGGGCCCGCAGGTGATCATCAATGTGACCAATGATGGCTGGTTCAAGGAGTCTGCGGCGGCAGCCCAGCATTTTGCCAATGCCCGCTTTCGGGCGATCGAGCTGCGGCGGCCGATGCTGCGATGTGCAAATAGCGGGGTGAGTGCGGCCATTGATTCGAAGGGGATGGCGCAGCAGCTGGTCGATGCCGGAGGGAGTCATTTTACCCGTGGATCCTTGCTGACTGAGCTGAAAATCCCGCTGCGGCCGAGCATCTCGCTCTACGCGTGGATCGGGGACTGGGGGATTTTGTTTTTGGCGGTGGCAGGGCTGATTTTGGCTTTTTGGAATCGTAAATCAGATGCGGCCGCCTCGGTCGAATAGCGCAAATTCGAGCTTTTTTGCTTGTCGTCGTAGCCTCGTGTGGTTGGGTACAGACGAATTTGGCCATTTGCATCGGCAAAAACCGTCAATTTCGGCGCGCGATCCGCTAGATTTCGTGCGTCATTTTATCCGTGAGTCATGATATTCCCCGAAGCACCTAACCATCACTTGCCATCGGCAGCTCCGCTGCTCGATCGGCGCAGCGTCATCGGTGGGCTTGGCCTTGCTGGCCTTGGGTTGTTGGTTTCTTCGGCCTCGGCGAATGCGTTTAGCTTGCAGAAAGATGCGAGTCCTGCGCCGAAGGTGATCGTGCCCACGCAAGCGCAGCAAGCGCCTCATGTGGATATTCCATCGCTGGATCTCTCGGATTTACCTGAAGAGTGGCTAGAAAGTCAGCGGGCCTTACTGCCGAGTTATAGCCGTTACTTGATGAGTTTGCGCCTGAAGAGCATTTCCGCGCGGCAAGTCGTCGAAGCGCACGCAAAGAGCAAGGGCTCGGTCTGGAATACCCTGCCGCCGAGAAGGTGGTGGACCCGCATGGGTTACACCTTGCGCGTGGCGGATCGGATCGCGCTGGAAATGAACGTCAAGGAAGTTGAGGTCGTCTCTGCCTATCGCTGCCCGATTTACAATGCGCATTGCGAGGGAGCGAGGGTGGGATCGTGGCATCAGGCGAATGTGGCCGTGGATGTTAAATTCCCAGTGCGCCCGGGCAAGGTGACTGCCGCGGCGAGAAATCTACGGGACCGTGGTTTGTTCAAAGGCGGTGTAGGGGGCTATTGGAATTTTACTCACATTGATACCCGCGGGGAGAACATCAATTGGTGAGTGTTTGGTGGGCGTTAGTTTCTAACGACTGGGTGATCAATGAGATTGACGTGCGGGGAGCGATCTGCTAGAAGCATTGATATCAGCCCCCCTAACCGATGTTTCCTCTCCCCCAGAAATCTCACCGTAAGATGACGATCGTCATCCTGAGCCTGTGCACCCAAATTTGGAATCCAGCGAGTGCGCAGAATTACTCGACCCAAGTTGCCAACCTGCCGCCATTGGGTTTGATGGGCTTTTTCCCGGGTGGAGATGGGGTGGAGTTGGGCTTGGTGGAGGATTTGAAGGGTGGTTTCACTTTTGGACTTGGAGCCCAAACGACCTACGATTCCAACTTTTTTCTGGATGAGGATTCCCCTGAGAGCGAGCAGACCACGGAAATCATTCCCCAGCTATACTACACCACGGATCCCGAAGGTGGGGCGCCATGCACGGTGACTGCCAATTATACGCCCACATTCAGAAGCTACCTGAATAACTCGGACCTCAATGTTTTTGATCAATCGGGTGGCGTCACCCTCAAGTTGGAAGGCTCGAAAACGCGGATCAAGGTTTATGGCAAGTACGACGAGTTTTCGGGAGCCGATCGGCTCAGTCGAGAATTCGTCAATGGCGCGGTCTTGAGAACAGGCGTCGAGGGCAGTTATCAGATTGCCTCGAGAACTTCTTTAATCGGCGGGCTAACCGCCGCGGTGTCGGATTATTCAACGGGCAACGTCACGGGCTCTGAAATTTACACCGCGCGGGTTGGCAGTTTCTGGTCGGCCACAGAGCGCTTGAGCTTTGGCCCGTCGGTCCGCTACTCGTCGATCAAGTCGGACAATACCGGTAACCGCGATGCTTGGGCGCTTCTGATGCAGGCCCGCTATCGCGCGGGAGAGCGCTTCGGAATCATGGGTTCGCTGGGTGTGGAGTCGTCGAACAGCTCGCGCGATTCGGGCAGTAATAAGACTAATCTAACAGGAGATTTGACGGCGAGATACGACATCAACGAGCGATGGGCGTGGACGAATGCAATTCGGTACGTGACGGTGCCTTCACCGACCGAGGTGAACTACATCGTGAACAACTTGGCGGTATCGACGCAGCTGGACCGAGAGTTTTTGCGGGCGACCTTAGGCATGGGCTTGGATCTGAATGTTTCCGATTACGTGGGAGTCGGGACGGTGGTCACCGTGCCTGACACGGAGAATAATCTTGGCGCATTTGTATCCTATCGCAGGAATATTTTTTCCGAGCGCTTGGCCTTTGATTCCAGACTTCGATATGCCGTCAACCGCGGTGACGCCGATTGGGATCAGCTGCAGATTACCGTGGGGTTGAATCTGAAATTCTGAATCAGCGACCACAGGTGGGAGTTGCTCTGTGACCCGAAACAGTGCAAGTTGCCGGCGATGAGCGTTGATATTGAGTGGTCCGATTACCATCTCGCTTTTTGTAGGGAGGCGGAAGCGCGCGGGTTTGAGGCAATTGAGCTGGCGAGCTTGAATGAAGGTTCGTTGATCGCTTGGGAGCGCCCAGGCAATGGCCCGCGAGTTTACCTTTCCGCAGGCATTCACGGTGACGAACCGGCAGGGCCTCTGGCGGTGCTGGAGTTACTGCGTGAAGATTTCTTTGCAGCACCTGTCGCTTGGTCGATTTGTCCGATGTTGAATCCCTCGGGCTTTGCTGCGTGCCGCCGTGAAAACGCGGATGGTGTTGATTTGAATCGCGACTATTTGCTACGCAGCACCCTGGAAGTGGCGGCCCACGTGAAGTGGCTCGATGCCCAGCCGACACCCGATCTTTTCATATCCCTGCATGAAGATTGGGAAAGCGTGGGATTCTATTTTTATGAGATCAATTTGGGCGAAGAGGACCCGAGGCTTCCGCAGTTGATTCTTGATGCGGTGAGTCCGTGGTTCCCGCCGGAACCCGGGCCCGAGATCGATGGTCACACGCCGCGGGAAGCGGGCTGGATCTATCACGCTGCAGAGCCGGATTTGCCCGAAGGATGGCCTGAGGCAATTTTTATGGCGAAAAAGGGCTGTCCGGTTTCATTCACCTTTGAAACCCCAAGCCATGCTCCGCTTGCGCAGCGAGTGGCGGCGCAAGCCGCGGCCGTGAAAGCAACTTGTGCCAGATTATGCGATCAGGTCGGCCAAGGCGGCTTCTAGGGTGTGAAATTGGAAGCGGAAGCCATCGGCCTGAAGGGCGGCTGGAATCACACGTTGGCTGGAAAGAAGGGCACTGCTGAAGCCGCCGAGAACCAGTTTGAGGGCAAACGCTGGAACGGGGAAAATTGCCGGGCGGTGCAGCGAGTAAGCCAGTTTGCGGGTGAGATCGCGGTTTCGTTCGGAATAGGGAGCTGTGGCATTGACTGGGCCAGCGAGGGTCTCTGAAAGTACGGAGTGGATGATGGCGGCGCGTAAATCGGCAAGGTGAATCCACGGCATCCATTGCGAGCCGGAGCCAAGCCGGCCGCCGATGCCTGATTTGAAAACGCGCAGGAGTTTTTCAAAGGCAGCGCCGCTTTGGCCGAGGACGACGCCGATACGCAGGCGGACGACGCGAACTCCGAGCGATTCTGCGGCCAGCGCCGCCTCTTCCCAGTCGTGGCATAAATCCGAGAGATACCCGCGACCTCGTGCTGAGGTCTCGGTGAGGATTTCGTCGCCCCGGTCGCCGTAAATACCGACGGCGGAGGCATTAACGAGAACCTTGGGTCGCGCATCGGCTGGGAGCTTGGCAATCGCTTCGACGACACGATGCGTCAGGCCCGCGCGGCTTTCATGGAACAGAAGACGGGATTTTGCATTCCAGCGCCGATCGATGGGCTCGCCTGCGAGGTTGATCACAGCTTGGTGCCCAGAAAAGTCGAGGGTATCGGGAGTCTGCCATCGGTCGATACCAAGCACCGCACCACCGCCAGAGCGGCTGATGCCTGTGCAAGCCACACCTTTTTCAGCGAACAAGGCGGGTAGTCCACGACCGACAAACCCGGTCACTCCTAGGATAGCGGCGCGCTGAATGATCTGCATGCCAAAAGATGCCTCAGATTGTGGCGAGGTAAAATAGATTTATTGAGAAAGCGTGGCTGGCTTTCTCCCTTTACTTCACGGGCTGAGAGTTTTTCTATCAGGCCGATGCTAAAACTTGGTGCCTGGGTTATCTTTCCACTGCTGCTTCTGCCTCTTGTCGCACAGGAGGCTCAGGTGCTTCCCGAGGGTGGCGCTCTGTTGTTGCCCAGCGATACGATCATGCCGGTTCCCCCGCCGCCGCAGATCCAGTTTGGAGCAACCGACGCGGCGGCAATTCCGATGCCCAAAAATCTGAACATCAACAATTTCGGCGGTGGTGTGATCGAGGGTAGTCAGGACGCCGGTTTGTACTACCGCGGGCCAGGAGTCAAGATCACCGGAGATAACGGACTCGAGGCTTTCGCTGACAGCGCGATAGTGGACTTCAAGGCGCAAACCGTAACGCTCCAAGGAAACGTCAGCACCTATCAAGGAAACATCCTCCAGCGTGGCGATCGGGCGGTTTATTATTACGAAAGAAAATTTCTGGATGCCAGCAAGCTGCGGGCTTCAATCGATCCGGTTCTCCTAGAGTCCGGAAAATTCACGGTGGAGGATCGGGGCGGTAAAAAAGTTTACGTCGGGGAAGACGCGGGAATCACCACGGATGATGCGCAGGAGCCGGATTTTTG
Organism: Verrucomicrobiota bacterium; assembly: GCA_037134575.1. Lineage (GTDB taxonomy): Bacteria > Verrucomicrobiota > Verrucomicrobiia > Verrucomicrobiales > Akkermansiaceae > Luteolibacter. The sequence continues at coordinate 43,703 of JBAXLW010000001.1, forward strand.
GATGCGAGCCAAGAAGATAACGATCTATCCGGGCGATAAAATGGTTTTTAATAATCTGCTTTTTTACGCGGGAGGAGTGCCAGTGTTTTGGTTGCCGTATTTGAGTCAGCCGCTGAACGCGGAGCTCGGCTATCATTTTCTGCCCGGCACGCGCACGAACTGGGGGCCATTCCTGCTCAATAGATACGGACTTATGCTCGGCGGGAAAACCAACCCTGCTACCGGCGAAAACGAGGATGCATGGCTGCTTTCCCGCTGGCACTTAGATCTGCGCTCCTTGCGCGGCGTGGGTACGGGGGTGGATTTTGTGGATACTCGCCAGAAGAAGAATGATGGCATCACGGGACTGAGTTTTTACTACCTGAATGACATCGCGCCCGAGACCACCCGCACCGGGATTCCGCGTGGAATTGTCGCTCCAGATCGTTACCGAATCGAGCTGAAGCAACGCTACGAGCTGGATACTCCCAGTGATGCGAATTGGCGGATCGACTCCAATCTCACGCTGCTAAGCGATGCTTACTACTTGGAGGACTTCGAAACAGCGAGGTACAGCATCGACCCAGCTCCAGACAACACACTCGGAATTTATCGGCGGGATGATAGCTCCTTGCTGTCAGTGTATGCCAGATTTCGGATCAATGACTTTTATCGGGCAGACACGCGTTTGCCTGAGGTTTCCTTCGACCAAGCTCGCGCTCCTCTTTTTGATCTGCCGATTCTTCATGAAGGCAGCACCTCGCTAGGGATCATCGGTGAACAAGCGGCAGATCCTACGCGCAATGCCATTCTCAACCCGCTAATGCAGCTCACCGCCGGTGACCCCAGCGCTCAGTCGTTGCTTAATCAGCTTAGCGGGTATGAGCGCCAGTTGGCGGAAAAAATCCTCGCCTTGCCGCTTGGTGATCCCCAGCGGGACGCCATTCGCACCCAGTTACTCGATTCGAGTTATGCTCGTTTCAATACCTATCAGGAGCTTTCGATGCCAGTGAAGCTGGGCAACGTCTTTAACATCGTTCCGCAGGCAGGACTTGGCTACACCCGTTACGGATCGGTTGACGGACCGATTGGTAGCTCAGACCGAACTTATCTTCACGCAGGCGCGGAGACATCGCTTAATTTTTCCAAGGATCTGGGCGATTTTGTGAATCCAGAATGGGGCTTGAATGGGCTCAGGCACGTGATCCAGCCATACTCGACATGGTCGCTCATTTCCACCAATGATTTTGATCCCTTGGGGCCGCAGGTGGATCGACTTTCTCCGACCACGCGGCCGCAACCTCTGGATCCAACCCGGTTCAAAGCGATTGATGATTTGCAGAGCTGGAACATCGTTCGCTTGGGTGCTCGCAACCACCTCTTGACCCAGCGCGATAGCCATAGTTTTGATTGGCTCTATCTCGACACCTACGTGGATGCTTTCATCCATGATCCCGAAGGGCGGCGAAACTATTCAAACCTTTTTAACGAGGCGCGTTGGCAGCCATTGCCATGGATGTCCATCGTGGCAGAGGCTCAGTTTCCGGTCGTCTCAGACGGTTCAGGTTTCAATGAATACAGCACGAGTCTACATTTCCTGCCCACGCGTAACTTTGACTTTTCGTTTGGCTATCAGACGCTCAATGGCCACCCCGTGCTGATTGATTCGAATCGTGTAAACTTCGAGTCTTACACGCGCTTGAATGAGAACTGGGGCTTCGGTACCCGACACATCCTTGAGCTTGATGACGGAATGCTCGAACTCCAACAATACACGCTGCATCGGGACTTGGGAAGTTGGGTTGCGGGCGTGGGCGTCACCAGTCGTGACAACCGACTCGCCAAGGAATATGGTGTGATTTTCAGCCTGACCTTGAAGAGTTTTTCAGACGTTTCCTTGCCTTTTGAGTTCATTGGGGAAGAGTAATGCCGCTATGACCATTTCTCCCGACGCCCTACTCGCTGCTCTGAGCTGGCGCTACGCCACCAAGAAGTTCGACTCCGCCCGTGAAATTCCAGCAGAAACTTGGAACACTATCGAAGAATCCCTCGTGCTCACGCCGTCATCTTTTGGTCTCCAGCCGTGGAAATTCATCGTCGTGGATAACCCGGGCATCCGCGCCAATCTTTGCCTCGAATCGTGGCAACAGCCGCAGGTGACAGACGCCTCCCATCTGGTCGTCCTCACCGCTCGCACGGATTTGAATGCCGCGGACATTGATGCGTGGATCAATCGCATGATCGAAGTACAAGGCAGCAGCCCTGAGGCAGTGGCCCCGCTGAAAGGGATGATCGAGGGATTCGCTCAATCGATGAGTCATGAGTCACGCCATGCTTGGAATGTCCGGCAGGTGTATATCGCGCTTGGTCAGTTGATGGCATCTGCCGCAGTTCTTGGGATCGATAGCTGTCCGCTGGAGGGTATTAGTGCGGCGGCCTACGACCGGCTTCTCGGCCTAGAAGGAACGGGCTACGCAACAGTCGTCGCCTGCGCACTGGGCTACCGTGCGGCAGATGACAAGTACGCGGTGATACCCAAGGCGCGTTTCGAACGCTCAAAGATCATCTCCCATCTTTAAGGGGTCTTCTTGGTAGGGCCGTTCACGCCGAGAATTTTCCAAACATCCTCGATCAGGCGCAGGGAAAGTTTTTCGGAAATCGCCTTCTCCTTAACTTTGCCGTTCACGCCAACATTGATCGAGGGGACATTACCCGTAGGCGTGGAGGCATCCCCGACCCTGACGAAAAGACGCCTGCCGATTTCCTGCCCCGCCTCTGCGTCCGAGTTCAACCCCCAGATGCGTGCAAGCCCCAAGTCTTTGGCCACTTGAGTTAAAATCTCTGGTTTGGCCAATTTCGCCTTCAGCTCCTTGGCAAGCTCAGTCCGTTTTTCGCCGGGCAACTGGCGATTGATAGGCAGGGGCACCCAGATCGGCTGGGGCTGATTCTGCTTGAAGCCCCGATAGGCAAAGAAGCCACCACCAAACATCAAGACCACCATCACCGCGCCCAACACGATCCACCGTTGCATGGGCGCGTTTTATCAGTCATTCAACTCTGTATCCAAGCCTGAATTTCATGGAATATCCAGCCACTGCCGCCACCGTTGAGACGCTGCCCAATGGGCTCACTTTAATTCTCGATCCAGATACCACTGCGCCTGTAGTCAGTGCGCAGGTTTGGGTGGAGACCGGCAGCATGCACGAGGACGATCACCTCGGCGCCGGCATTTCACATTTTCTGGAACACATGGTCTTCAAAGGCACCAGAGACTTTGATGCCGATAAACTCGCTGACACTGTGCAAGCAGCGGGCGGCCACTGGAATGCCTACACCAGCTTCGATCGTACGGTTTATTACATTGATGGCCCTGCTGCTTCTTTGCTCGTTTTCCTTAAAACTCTGACCAACCTCGTCTTTTTTCCGAACTTGCCCGAATCCGAGTTTGAAAAGGAAAAGGACGTCATCCGTCGCGAAATCGACATGGGTCTGGATGATCCGGACAATGTCGCTTCCCGCCTGCTTTTTTCCACGGTCTTCGGACTCGATCCACGGCGCCACCCAGTGATCGGCCATCGCCACCTATTTGACGCAATCCGTTACCAAGATCTCATCGCATACCATCGCCGCCGCTACACTTCAGACCGCTGCTTTGTCGTCATCTCCGGCGATATTATGCCTGATGAAGCACGCCAAATCGTGGCCGATCTAACCGCTGCCTGTCTCCCGGGCTGTGGCCGCGAACCGCTCGTCGCCATGGATCCTCCACAGATTGGTCCGCGCCGTGCGCGCGAAACCTTCGCCATTCCCACCAGCCGAATTTCTCTGGCGTGGAAAGCCCCTGCGCTGGATCACCCCGACGCGCCCGCTTTCGATGTGCTGGCTGGCATTCTGGGGCGCGGCCGCTCGTCTCGCCTGCACCGCTGTCTGCGCGAAGAACAGGAACTCGCACTCGAAATCTCCGCCTTCTCGTGGACGGGGCCCGGTCGCGAAGGTTTGATCGCCGCCTCGGCTGATGCGGAACCCGCGAAACGCGACGCCCTAATCGAGGCGATTCTGGCCGAAGTCGCAGCGGTCGTTGGTAGCGAGATCGAGGACGACCTGGCCAAGGCCAAACGCCAGATCGCCACCAGCCAATTCCGCAGCCTGACCACCGCCTCGGGCCGCGCCTCGGACCTCGCCTCGAATTGGCACGAAGCCCGCGATCTCGACTTCACCCGCCGCTATCTCGCGGCCATTCAAGCGGTCACGGCATCAGACATTTACCGGGTCGCCGCCACACTCACGGAAGATCGATTCAGTCTCACCATTCTCGACCCGCTCGATGCACCTGCGCCGGGCCGATCCACGAAGACCGCCCGCGTTCAAGAGGGACTCCAAGTCCACACCTTAGCCAATGGCCTCACTCTCGCACTGATCCCCGACCACCGCGTCCCCCTCGTGCATTTCCAAGCCGCGGTCCGCGGAGGGCTCCCATCCGAAGCGCCTGAAACCAACGGCCTCAACCAGTTACTCGCCTCCACGCTGACGAAAGGAACGACCACTCGCAGCGCCCAAGAACTTGCCATCACGCTCGAATCACTCGGCGCGTCGATCAGTGCGAATACCGGCAACAATGCGCTGCTCATCCAGGCCGCTGGTCTCGCGCCAGATCTGGCCACGATCGCAGATGTTTTTGCGGAGGTGATCCTCTCACCCTCGCTTCCCAGCGATGCCATCGGCCGGGAAAAGGCCAGCCAGCTCGCCTCTCTCGAAGAAGCTTTACAAGACCCGCTGCACAATGGGTTCCGCGCGCTGCGCCAAGCCGTCTTCAGCGGCAGTGGCTACGGTCTGGATTCACTCGGCACGCCAGAAAGTCTCAAAGCGCTCGATCGCGACGCGCTCAGCACCCATCACGCGCGGCACTTCAATACTGCCAACGTTGCCCTCGCCATCGCCGGTGATTTTGATCCCGGAAAGGCCCTCGACCTTATGGCTGCAAAATTTGCAGCCATGCCTGTAGGTGATCCGTGGAAGGCTCCTGTCAGCCAACTTGCCAGCGGGGGCTATTACACGCGCCACCTGCCAAAAAAACAAGCCGTGCTGACCATCGGCTTTCCCGGTACCACCATCAGCGGCGCGGATCGGCACGCACTGGCGATGATCCAAGAATATGCCTCCGACATGGCGGGGCCCCTTTTCACCCGCATCCGCGAAGAACTGGGGCTCTGCTACCAAGTCGGAGCCACCCAGTTCCTCGGTTACGATGCAGGCCTATTCACCTTCTATCTTGCTACCGCGCCCGAGCAAGTGGACCTTGCCCGCCGTGAACTCTTGGCAGAAATCGAGAAAATCGCTGCTGTCGGCATCCCTGACGAAGCTTTTGACCGCGTTCGCTCCACGATCCTCAGTGGCCTCGCTATCCAGCAGCAGTCGCCCTCATCCACTGCCCGACAGGTTGCGCTCGATCTGCTTTTCGGCCATCCCGCAGATCAATACCGCCTACTACCTGCTGCTTACCTTGCTCTTTCGACCGCTCAAGTCAAGGAAGCCGCTGCTCGTATCTTTGGTAGCCAGCCGACGATTGTCACCGTCATGCCGGAATAGTAGTGGGTCGTCGCTTCAATTGTTGCCCAAGCGTTTCACAAACTCGTCCAGCAGCGACTTGAGCCGCGACTCCGGGGCGATGACTGCAGGCTTGTCAAAGCCTAGCCAAATGGCCGTCGCACCATTAGGCCCGAGGCGCAGCGTCCATGCGTCTCGCTCCGAACCCGTTGCACCCGTGAAACAATGAGTGCCGCCCGAGTTTTGTAAGACACTGGAAGCATCGAGTGCGGCAACAGGGCTTAGGGCCACACTTAACACGGGCTTGGCCTTGTAAATCACCTCGCCAGTGGCCTCGCGGACTTGTCTGACGAGGTAGGGCCTGGCACGCTTCCCCTGGTTGCCGAGCGTGGCTAGCCCAACCGACATTTCCAGAGGTGTCGCGGCGACAGAGCCGCGGAACAAATCCTCCGTTTGTAAAAACGGCCCATTGATGCCGCAGCGCTTAGCCAGACGGGCGACTTCAGCAGGTCCGATCTGGCGGCCCGTCTGCACCGGCTTTCCGGGCAGCACTAACTTTCCGCGCTCGGCCGCTGCAGCGGCGACAAATGGCTCAAATGCCGACCCGAGATCGCGGCTGGAACGGGTGCGGTCAAAGCGTGAATGACTGAAATTGCGCCCACCGATTAAAGCCAGCACTGCCCCCGTCTGCGTGTCAGTGGTCACTGCTGCATATTGCAAATAGTTTGGCAGGGAGCCAACGATATGGCTCTCCTCGGTTTCGTAGGGCCACGATTTTTCCTCTTCCAGATCCTCTACAGCATGGGTCAGTTCTACCTCCAGTCGGTTTTGCCAAGCGGCATTCAATGTCGTGTAAACCCTCAGGCCGCCCAGTCGGACGTCCTCCTCTTCGAGGATTCCCTCAAGTTCGCGGCGCACGGCTTGCAGCGCATAGGATGCTTGGGTTTCGCGTTGCTCCTCGCTGACAAGCTTGACTGGTTGCGCCATGATCGCATCACGGTGCGCCTCGTCGATGATACCCATGGCGATCAATCGATTGAGCGTTTGGTCGCGCTGTTCGATGGCCGCCTTTAAATTGCGAAAAGGCGAAAAAATATGCGGCCCACGAATGATGCCGACAATCATCGCGCACTCGCCCTCGTTCAGATCGCGGGTGGACTTGCCAAAATACGTTCGCGCTGCCTGCTCAACGCCATCCGCCCCCGCGCCAAAGTAAATCCGGTTGAGATAATGCGTGAGAATCTCGTCCTTCGTGTAATTCGCCTCTAGACGCAGGGTTAGGGCAATTTCAAGAAACTTCCGGTGCAGCGATTTCTGCTTCATATTGAAGCTGTTGCGAGCCAACTGCATGCTCAGCGTGGAAGCGCCTTGCGTGAAATCTCGGTCCTTGATGTTGCGGATCGTCGCCCGCGCCATGCCGCGGATGTCCACCCCGCTGTGTTCGAAAAACCGTGCATCCTCGCGAGCCCGCAATGAATTAACCAGAAAAGGCGGAATGTCCTCGCGCTTCACCAATTTTCTTCCGCTGCCGCCTGGCGCCGTGATTTCCTTCCCATCCCGATCGTAATAAGTTGTCCCAGCCGACAGCTTCGCCACCTCCGACATGTCGAAGCGCATCGCCTGCATGAAGTAAAAAAACACCAGCCCGCAAAATACGACCCCGCCCAGCACCGAAAGCTGAAACACCACCACCACCAGCCCGTGTAGCCACTGGGGAAGCAAACGCTTCCACCAAGAAGGATGGGAAATGGGACGCCAAGTCGACATGGATGAATCCGTGGTATAAAAGCCGTCTCATCTTCTACCCCTTTCGACCAAGCTTCAACTCTCAACTGCGCCCATTGCAGATGATCCACAAATATAGCCGGCAGCAGGCTCTAGCAGCCTTTTAGCCGCTCACGAATCCGGACGATCGCCCAGCTCGCGTGTTCGGCGATGAGTGGGTCTGTATCGATGGAGGCTCGTTCCAGTGCAGGCAGATCGTCGAGAGTGCCTGTATTCCCTAGCGCGACGCAAACGTTACGCAGGAAACGCGGGCGCTTGATGCGCTTGATCGGCGACTTGGCAAAAAGCGCGCGGAAGCCCTCGTCGTCGAGTTCGAGAAAGTCCCGCAGCCGCTTTTCAAAAACCATCTGCCGCGCGTGGAAGGTCAGCTCGCGCGATTCCACGGCGAATCGATTCCACGGGCAGGCGTCGAGGCAATCGTCGCAGCCATAGATCCGGTCGCCCATTGCGATGCGGAATTCTTCCGGGATCGGGCCTTTGTGCTCGATCGTTAGATAGGAAACGCAGCGCCGCGCATCCATCCGCCGCGGCGCGGTGATCGCCTGGGTGGGACAGGCGGTGATGCAGGCAGTGCACTTGCCACAGTGATCGCCGAAGGGCGCATCGGGCGTTAGATCGAGGGTGGTTAGCAGCTCGGCGAGGAAAAACCACGCGCCCATCTGGCGGTGAATCTGCACGGTGGATTTGCCGTTCCAGCCGAGGCCCGAGTCACTCGCGAAGTCGCGCTCCAGTACGGGCCCCGTATCGACGTAGAAGCGCTGGGTGCCGCCCAACGTCTGGAGTTTTGCATCAAACTCCCGCAGCCGTTTTTCGATCAAGTCGTGGTAATCTTCGTTCCATGCGTAGCGGGCGATCCGATAGCCGCCCTCGTGGTTCTCCGGGAATGGGCTTTGGCCGGGGTAATAATTCAGCGCGAGGCAGATGATCGACTTGCAGCCCGGCAGCACCTCGCGCGGATCGCAGCGCCGCTCTGGCGTGCGCTCCAGCCAGGCCATTTCGCCGTGTTTGCCGTCGGCCACCCACTCGCGAAATAGGTTGGCGTGGCTGGCCTCCTTCGCCTGCGCGATCCGGCAGTCGTCGAAGCCCAGCTCGGCGGCCCATGATTTGATTTGTCCGAGCATGTGACTCACAGATGGCCCGAGAAAAAGTAGCGCGCGCTTTCCAAGATCCCCGTCGCCAGCTCTTTGGAATCGAGGCCCGCTGTGTCCACCCGCAGGTGCGCGGTCGCTTCGTAGAGTGGCTGGCGCGTTTCCATCAGCGCGGCAACCTTGGCCGCGGGATCATCGGTGTGAAGCAGCGGCCGCTCGCGGTTTTTCCCGGTCCGCTCCAAAATCACCGCCATCGGCGCATGCAGCCAAACGACGTAGCCGAGGCCCCGCAGCAAAGTTCGGTTTTTCTCGCGACCGATCACGCCGCCACCCGTGGAAATGATGCGGCGCGGCGCGGCGGGATCGGTAAGTTCTTCCAGTAGCTCCGTTTCAAGATCCCGAAACACCGCCTCGCCCTCGTTCTCGAAAATAGCCGCGATCGACTTGCGCGCCCGCTGCTCGATCACCTGATCCATGTCCATCAGCGGATAGCCGAGCCGCTGATGGAGCTCCCGCCCCACGGTCGATTTGCCACTGCCCATAAAGCCGACGAGGACGATGCTCTTCGGCGGGTTCTGCGATTCGTTCATGCGCCCACGCTAACTCGCAAACGGCGCAGGGAGAAACCGTAAAAACGGCAGGATGCGTTTTTCGAGAATGAGTTGGCCAGACCTGACCCACCGTGAAACGATCGCGCGTGTCCGAGACCCGAATTCTCCAAGTTGCCGATGACGAAATGAAGGAAGCCGTGAGCAAGGCTTGCGAGCTGCTGCGCGCCGGCGAAATCGTCGCCCTGCCGACCGAAACCGTTTATGGCCTCGCCGCAGATGCCTTCAACCCCGATGCTGTGGCTAAGGTTTTTGCCGCCAAGGAGCGGCCATCGTTCGATCCGCTCATCGTCCACATCGCCTCGCGCGGCGACCTCAACGACGTGGCCATCGTGCCCGAGGACATCGCGGAAACGGTCAATAAACTCACCAACGCCTTCTGGCCCGGGCCGCTGACGCTTATTTTGCCGAAACACCCCGATGTGCCCGATCTCGTCACTAGCGGGCTGCCCACCGTCGCCGTTCGCCAGAGCGCCCATCCCGTTTTCCGGGCCGTTTGCAAAGAGCTCGGCCGCCCCATCGCCGCGCCCAGTGCCAATCGCTTTGGCCGCATTTCGCCCACTTCCGCCTCCGCTGTGGTAAAAGAACTCGGCGGCCGCATCCCACTCATTGTCGATGCGGGAGCCTGCGCCGAAGGCGTCGAAAGCACGATCATCTCTATCGAACCGCGCGAAGGCAAAAAGCCGATTTTCCGCCTCCACCGCGCCGGCCCGATCACCAAGGAACAGCTCCAAGAGTTCGGCCGCGTCGAAAAAGTCCGCGAGGTCAAAACCGACGCGCCGCAAGCACCCGGCCAACTCGCCAGCCACTACGCGCCTCTCACCCCCTTGATCCTGCTGGAAAATCCCGCCGACTTCCAACCCGAAGAAGGCAAAAAATACGGCCTGCTCAGCTACACCGGCGACGACGAAAGCCCCTACGTCGCCCTGCACGATTGGGAAGTCATCGAATCCCTCAGCCCCGGCAGCGGTAAACTCGCCGAAGCCGCCATCCGCCTGTTTTTTGTCATGCGCCAGCTCGACGAAGCAGGGCTCGACGCGATCATCGCCGAACCTGTCAGCGAAACCGGCCTCGGCGTCGCCATCATGGACCGCCTCCGTCGAGCTTCCGCATCAGTTGCCTAGGCTTAAACCGCCAACCAGTCGCGGCAGCGGGTGGAGACGATAATGCATTCGACCTCGGCTGTGGGATAGGCTCGCTGCATGACTTCGCGGTAGGCTTGCATTTGGCCAGAGTATCGTTGTTCTAATTCACTGATCTCGTCCAGGCCGTCAGTTTTATAGTCGATCACTTCCACTCGCCTTACGACGCCTGCATCGTCGCGGTGGAGGTGGAGTCGGTCCATGATTCCACTCAGCCATTTGTCGCCGACAATGGCTTCGATGGGTTGTTCGCGGAAAAGCTCGATGGCCCGGGACTTGCGCTCGAAAAGCAGACGGATTTTCGGAGTTTCTAACAATGAAGCGACAAGGTTGCCGGCGTCACTTGCGGGGAGGGCGGGAGCTTCTTCGTCCACCCAACCGACGTTTTCGAAAGCCGCGTGTACTTCGTTGCCAAACCTCATGCCACTGGCCGAGTGAGTCACTGCCGCCGCGGTTTTCTTTTTGGTCCCGCTGGGGGTGATGCGTTCGCGGGGTGGGATGCCTGTGGCCAGCGTTGGTAGCGCGACGGGGTCCTTTGCGCGGGTGAGGGGAGGGAGGCTTTCCACCCAGTCGGACGAACCCGATTGATAGACCACGCCTGGCTCATCGTTCGATCCAACAGATCGTGCCAACCAGTTGGCCAGCGATGGTTTGTCCGCTTTTGGTGTTTTGGCGGACGGTTCGAGGAAAATATAAAGCCCGCGCTTTGAGCGGGTCAGCGCTACGTAGAGCGTGCAAAATGCTTCATAGCATTGGCGGATTCCCCAGTTTGCCTCGGCCTGGCGCATGGCTGGCAGAAGGTTGCGCGCCCATGCCGGTGGTGTCTGGCTGATCCACCCCGCCTCCGCTGCCACGTCAAAGTGCTGGGTGACGGGTGTGCTTTCGTTAGGGATTTCCGGCAGCACGACGATGTCGAAGCCGAGCCCCTTGGACTTGTGGATGGTCAGCACTTGTACGGCTGCGACTCCTGGGCTTTGGGAAACCTCCAGTCGGCTAATCCATTCAGCCGCCTCTGGCGCCGTGGCTCCGCCGCGCGCGTCTAGGGTTGCTAGCGCCGTCATGATGTCACCCGCACGGCGGCGGCCGAAGTCCGACCAATCCGCCCAATGGGGTTCGACTACATCCTCGATCATGGCTGCGAATCCGTCGCATGTCGCGGCGCCTAACAATCCTTCCCAGATTTGTTCCCGGTGTTCGCCAAACCTTGCGCGTAGTGACGCGCTAAAGGGCGACATTTCCACCACATGGCGGGCGAATGCGTCTGCCGGATTTGCCAGCCAGTTGAGCAAATGAGAAAGCACCACGCCCACAGGGTTATCTTTCGCAGGTTCGCGCCGTCCTTCTTCGATCACGTCAAAGTCCAAACTCCGCAGGTGGTCGGCGACCTTTCGCACCATCGCGTTACTGCGCACGAGTACGCCGCAGGTCATCTCGCGTTGGCCAACGCCGAGCTCGAGCAACAGTTCTCCCAATCGCACCATGCGATCGTCCCAGGTTCCATCTACCATTTCCACTCGCGCCTCGCCGCGTTTGTCGTGTGACGTCAATGGCGCAGCGGAGACGTGGTTTTCCCAGTGCCAATGAGTGGCAGCTTCGCCGAAAAGCTCACGCAGGGTCGTCGCGTCGCCGCAGACTTTATTGACCAGAGAAAGCACTTGGGAACACGAGCGCCATGATTCGAACATCGGCTTGATTTGCAGGCCTGCGCTGTGATAGCGGTCGATAACCTCATCAAACAATTCCACCTCGCCACCGCGCCATGCATAGATCGCCTGCTTACGGTCTCCTACGACGAATATCGTCCCTTCTTCATTGCCCACAGCCTCGTCGATGAGGGGGAGCAGGCCCAGCCAATCGGCGCGGCTGGTGTCTTGAAACTCATCAAGCAACCAATGTTCGTGGCGCGCATCGAGTCGGAAGTCCACAGCCTCGCGCCGCAGTCGCGCATCTTCGCCTTTGATCCACTCGCCCATCAGGAATTTCACGTCGTCAAAGCCGAGTAAGCCGCGCTGCCGCAGTTGGCGTTCACAAATGGCGTCGAAGTCGGCTACCACTTCCCTCACCGCGCGGGTTCTCAGCAATGCGGCTGCCATTTCGCAGTTGGCCGCCAGTAGGACCAAGTTCCGCAGGGCATCTCCCGAAGGGCCGCCGAGCTGGAATTCCTTGTAATGCTTTAAACTCAGCGGTCCCTCCGGCTGGTTGGGCGCACCCAGCACCACGGCCAAAAGCCCTGATGGGCTGCCCAGACTGCCACTGCCGATGGTGTGGCTCACCAAGGTTGCGATCAACTTTTCCATGACGTCGCGCTGGTCTTTCCGAGTGTATTCCACGCCGTCAAGACCGCGCAGCACGGTGGCACCCAGGCTGTGCTTGTGTCGTTCCCAATCAGTTAGAGCGGCGGCAGCAAGCGCGCTTGCCCCCCATTCCGAGTCTTGCGCATCGCGATAGCGGCCGTGCCAGCTTTTGACAAAGGCGCGCAAACTTTCCATCACCCCTTGATCTTCCTTGCCGATGGTCGCGCGGCGAAAGGCCTGCAAAAACTCATCAGCACCCTCTTCTTCCAAGGTTCTGCCGAGAATAGTGGCGAGAATCTCGTCGCTGGCGGCCTCCGCCCGCGGACCTTCGAGCAAATCGAACTTTCCCCCTGTCAATCCCAGCTCGTATTGGAATCCGCGCACCACCTTCGCAAAAAAGCCGTCCATGGTGCCGAGTGTCAGCTGCGGCAGAGCGCGGACTATGCTTCTCAAGGTTTCTGCAAAGTCGGCATGGCGGAGCTGCAAATCGTCTCGTAGCTTGTCTGCCACGGACGGATTGTCTGCGGCCTTGGCCAGTTGAGTGAGAACCGAGTCTGCAAACTCTCCAGCTGCCTTGCGCGTGAAGGTCAGTGCCACGATTTTTTCGGGCTCCACGCCTCTCGCCACCAACTCGATGATGCGGTTGGCGAGTTGGAACGTTTTTCCAGACCCTGCAGAGGCAAGAATGAGCAGGTTCTTATCGTTCATAGTCATCGTTGGCTGAAGTCTGCGCAGGTTTGTAAGATTCTAAAACCCAGAAATTGCAGGGATATCATCCAGCAACCACCGATCGAGTTTGACCTTGTCAGCGCAAGTCGTGTCACCCAGGGTTTGTGTCGTGGTTCGTGCTGCGATTTTATTCTGCATCCATTTCTTGTGATCGCGTTGATGAAAGTGCGGCTTACTCCCGCAACAACAGAATGCTCCATTGGATGAATTGAGGATATGATCGACACAACAGAACGGCTCATCAGCCACTTGAAAATCAGTCGTCAAGCCAGCGCTAGCCCGATTTGTGCCATTGATACGGAGGCGGACAGCTTGCACCGCTACCGCGAGTCGCTTTGTTTGATTCAGTTCGCCGACCGCGAAAACCGCGTGTTGATCGACCCGCTGGCGATCACCGATTTATCGCCATTGGGCGAATATCTGTCCGTAGCGACGGTCTGGATGCACGGTGCGGACTACGACATGACGATGTTCAAGCGCCAGTTCGGTACGCTGCCTGCGCTGGTCTATGACACGCAGATCGGCGCACGGCTGCTCGGTGCACGCAAATTCGGCCTGGGAGATCTGGTGAACCAGTATTTCGGCGTCGAGCTCTGTAAATCCTCGCAGAAAGCCGACTGGGGCAAGCGCCCGCTATCCGACATCATGGTCGAATACGCGCTCAACGACGTTCACTACCTGCTGGATATGGGCGACATGATCGTCGCGGGCCTGAAGGAAAAGGGCCGCTACGAATGGTTCGAGGAGAGCTGCCTCGCCGCCCGCCAAAAGGTTTTGGACCGCGACGAGACAAAGGAAGAAGTCTGGCGCATTTCAGGCTCGGGCAAGTTGGATTCCTGCGGTCTCAATTACCTGCGCGCGCTCTGGCATTGGCGCGATGCAGAGGCGGAGACCTGGGATCGCCCGTCGTTCATGGTGGCGCCGAACCGACAACTGCTCGAATGGAGCATCGACTTGGCGGCGGCCAAGCGGATCGAATTTCCACCGCATTACCGTCCCGATCGTGTGAAGCGGCTGCACGAAGCCCTAGCCGCGGCTGATGCGCTGCCCGAATCGGAGCGGCCCGCCCGCCCGCCGAGCAAACGCCAAAAACGCGATCCCGAATTCGAGGTGAAGGTGGAAGCGCTAATTAAAACCCGCGAACAAGTGGCGGCGGAGTTGGACATCGAGGGCTCGCTGATCGCGCCGCGGGCCGTTTTAGAGGCACTCGCTTTGGGCATCGCAGAGCCCGCGGCCGTGCTGCTGAAATGGCAGCGCACGTGCCTGGGGATGGCAGACTGAGCGAATCCTCCTGCCCGGTGAGTTTTTGAGATCGCAACTGTTTCATGTGAAGCGGGTTGCGATCTTGAAAAAAGCGTCGTTTTTGAGACGAAGTTCCTTGTCTCCGGGGGTAGGATTTACGACCCTTTGGCCGCACTATGTCCGAGAATTCGAACGAGCCCCAAAAAGCCGAAACCCAAGTTGCCGCCGCGCAGGTTTACGACGCCGCCCAAATCGATAAGCTGGAAGGCCTCGATGCCGTTCGCAAGCGCCCCGGCATGTACATCGGCGATCCCGATGAGCGCGGCCTACACCACTGCGTCTTCGAAGTTCTCGACAACTCGATCGACGAGCACTTGGCCGGCTATTGCAGCAAGATCAAGGTAGCCATCCATGTCGACGGCTCGGTTTCCATCGCCGACAACGGCCGGGGGATTCCGGTCGATATGCACAAGAAGTTCGGTATGCCCGCCGTTGAGCTGGTGCTGACCAATCTCCACGCGGGCGGCAAGTTCGGCCAAGGCGCGTACAAGTACTCGGGTGGTCTACACGGCGTCGGTGCGAAGTGCGTGAACGCCCTTTCCGATTGGTTCAAGGCCGAGATCATGCGCAACGGCAAGGTCCACTTGATCGGCTTCGAGCGCGGCAAAACCACGATTCCTCTGCACGTCATCGGCGATGTGGATGCTAGCAAGACGGGGACGATGATCACGTTTTTCCCCGATGCGACGATCTTCGTCGATACGATCGAGTTTAAGTTCGACCGCCTCGCGACCCGTCTGCGCGAGCTCGCTTTCCTCAACCCCGGCCTGACGATCGACCTCGAAGACGAGCGCCCCGAGTCCGCCAAGAAGGCCACGTTCTTCTATTCCAAGGGTATCGAGGAGTTCGTCGCTCAGCTCGGCGAAAACAAAACGCTGATCCACGACGAGCCAGTCATTCTCCACGGCAAGCGCGCGATCGACCTGGATTACGACGGCAAGAAAACGACCGACGATGTGTTCGCCGACGTGGTTTTCCAGTACAACGATTCTTACAACGACCAGATCCTCTGCTTCGCCAACTCGATCCCGAACGGCGACGGCGGTACGCACCTTACCGGCTTCCGCACCGCGCTGACCCGTGGCATCAACCAGTACGCCAAGGTCAACAAGATCCTCAAGGACAAGGACCCTGCACTAACGGGTGACGATGTGCGCGAAGGTTTGATCGCGATCATCTCGGTAAAAATGCCGAACCCGCGCTTCAGCTCGCAGACCAAGGACAAGCTGGTCAATAGCGAGATCGAAGGCGTCATTTCGTCGATCGTGTACGAAGGTCTGATGCAGTTTTTCGACGAGAATCCGGGTCTCGCCAAACGAGTCATCGAAAAATCCGTCAATGCCGCCCGCGCTCGCGAAGCCGCTCGCAAGGCCCGCGAAACGGTGCGCAAGTCCGCGCTGTCTGGCGGCGGTCTGCCTGGCAAGCTCGCCGACTGCTCGGAGCGCGACCCCGCAAAATCCGAACTCTATATTGTCGAAGGTGACTCCGCCGGTGGTTCCGCCAAACAAGGCCGCGACCGACGGACGCAAGCGATCCTGCCTCTGCGAGGCAAGCTGATTAACGTCGAGAAATCCCGCCTCCACCGTGCGCTCCAGAATAAGGAAATCCAGTCGATGATCACCGCCATCGGCGCGGGCATTGGCGATGGCGAGCAGGAAGGTGCCTTCAACATCGAGAAAGTTCGCTACCACAAAATCGTCATCATGACCGATGCCGACGTCGACGGCTCGCACATTCGCACCTTGCTGCTGACGTTTTTCTGTCGCCACATGCCAGCGCTGGTCAAAAGCGGCTACCTCTACATTGCGCAACCGCCGCTCTACTTGGTCAGTCGCAAGAAGCGCCAGGAATACGTGCAGGACAACGACCAACTCAACCGTATCCTGATCGATCTCGGTGCCGGTGAAGTCGAGCTGCGGACCTTCGATCAATCCCGCAGTTTCACCGCCGAAGAGTTGAAGGTGATTTTGGAAAACCTCTCGTCGCTCTCGCGCTTCTCAAGCACGATCGAAGGCAACGGCGGCAACTTCAAAAACTACCTCGCCGCCCGCCAAAACGGCGTGTTGCCCGAGTTCATGGTTCGCATCCGCATCGGCAACGATGAAAACCTGATTTACTTTTCCAAGGAAGCCGACCTGCGCGCCTTCGCCGCTGCCAACCGCGACCTGCGCTTGTTCGAAGAGATCCTCACCGAAGAAGAGCTCGCCGCGCAAAGCGGTCCATCGCGCCGCGCGAATCTCCACGAGCTTCACGAGTCGCACGCCATCGCCCGCATCTTCTCGCGGCTTACCGAGTGCGGTATCGATACCTCGGTCTTCTTCAACGACGACACGCCGCTGTTTGAAATCTTCGAGGGCGAAGGCGACAAACAAAAGGTCACGCCGGTTTTTGCCGTCCCCGAGATTCTCGCGAAGGTCCTGGAGATCGCCAGCCGCGGCGTGCAGATCAAACGATTCAAGGGTCTCGGCGAAATGAACGCCAAGCAGCTGTTCGAAACCACGATGGACCCCGAAGTCCGCCAGTTCCTCCGCGTCCGCCTGGATGAAGACAACGCCGTCGAGGCCGACAAGATGTTCGACGTCCTGATGGGCGACATCGTCGAGCCCCGCAAACGTTTCATCGAAGATAACGCACTCAACGTGCGGAATCTGGACGTGTAATACATTGCAATCTACTGCGCGACAATTAAACTCATCGACATGAGCACCACCCTATCCGTTCGTCTGCCCGAAGGTCTTGCCGGTCGGCTTTCTTCGATCGCGACGGAGACCGAGCGCAGCAAATCCTACCACCTCCAAAAGGCCCTCGAATATTACCTGGAGGAAGTGGCGGATTTGCAGATTGCCAAAGACCGCCTGCACTCAGCAGAGCCGGAAATCGAATTGTCCGAGGCTATCCTCGCCCTTAAAGCGTGAAGATCGTTTTCAAAAAGCCGGTGATCAAGGAGCTCAAGCGCCTCGGGGTGACTGAGTCCTTGCGGCTCGCCATGGCGATTGCAGAAGAACTCAGCGATCAGCCACAGCGCCACAAGCCCCTAACCGGCCAACTCGCCGGTCTTCGCCGCCTGCGCGTGGGAGACTACCGAATTGTTTTTGCGATTTTGAATTCTCCAGAGCGAGTGGTTGTCCTGCGGGTGGGTCACCGCAAAGACGTTTACGAGTCGCCCATGCCCAACCCTGAAGATTAATTCCATCCTTTTTGCCCTATGTCCGAAGCTAACATCAAACCGATCAACGTCGCCGAAGAGCTATCCAAGTCCTTCTTGGAATACTCGATGTCGGTGATTATTTCCCGCGCCCTTCCCGATGTGCGGGATGGTCTCAAGCCGTCCCAGCGCCGCATTCTTTATGCGATGCGCCAGCTCGGCGTTGGCCCGGGCAAGGCTCACGTCAAGTGCGCCAAGATCGTCGGTGAAACGATGGGTAACTTCCACCCGCACGGCGATATGTCGATCTACACCTCGCTCGTCAACATGGGTCAGCCATGGTCGATGCGCGAAATGCTGATCGACGGCCAGGGTAACTTTGGCTCAGTGGAAGGCGACTCTGCCGCCTCCATGCGTTACACCGAAGCGCGACTTCATCCGCTCGGCCTTGCGATGATGGACGACCTCGACAAGGACACGGTCGACATGGTTCCTAACTATGACGGTTCGCAGACAGAGCCATCCGTTCTGCCGTCGGCGTTTCCTAACTTCCTCGTCAACGGCAGTACCGGTATTGCAGTGGGCATGGCGACCAATCTCGCGTCGCACAACCTCGGCGAAGTGGTCGAGGCGATCTGCGCGCAGATCGACAATCCAGAGATTACACTGCCCGAATTGATGCAGTACATGCAGGGGCCGGACTTTCCGGTGGCCTGCGAGATCCGCGGCATCCGCGGCATCGAAGAATACTTCCGCACCGGCCGTGGTTCGATGCGGATGCGCGGTAAAATGGAGATCGAAGAAAACGCCGCTGGTCGCTCCCACATCATCATCCGCGGCGTGCCATACGGCGTGAACCGCGCCGTTCTGCAAGAACGCATCGCCGAGCTCGTCAACGAAAAAATCCTTACCGGCATCTCCGGCATGCGCGACCTTTCCGCCGAGGACACCTGCATCGAGATCGAACTGAAGCGCGACGCCCGCCCGCAAGTGGTGATGGCGCAGCTCTTCAAACTCACTTCGATGGAGACTTCGTTCTCCGTCAACATGCTGGCGATTCACAAGAACCGCCCGAAACAGCTTTCGCTCAAGGAGGCGATCGACGCCTACATCGAGCACCGCCGCGAGGTGGTGATCCGCCGCACGCGCTATCTGCTAAGCAAGGCCGAAGAGCGCGCGGAACTGCTCGAAGCGTTCCTCCTCGCGCTCGGCCACTTGGATGAATTCATCAAGATCATCCGCAACTCGAAGAACCGCGATGAAGCTCGCGAGCGTCTCGCTGCCTTCAACTTCCCAGTCGCCACTGCCGAATCGCTCGGCATCCTGATCCGCTCACAAGCGTCGATCACGGGTGATGTTTACACGTTCAGCGAGCGTCAGGTGAACGCGATTCTTGAACTTCGCCTCTATCAGCTCACCGGTCTCGAACGCGACAAGGTGAAGGCCGAATACGACGGCGTGCTAGTCGACATCAAAGACTTCTTGGACATTCTCGCTCGCGAAGAGCGCGTGTTGATCATCATCAAGGACGAGCTGCGCGTCATCAAGGACCGCTTCGCCACGCCGCGTAAGTGCAACATCGTTGCTGAAGTCGGCGAAGTCGCGATGGAAGATCTCATCGCGAATGATGCGATGATCGTCACGCTATCGCATCGCGGTTATATCAAGCGCACGCCTTCCTCCGAATACCGCGTGCAAGGGCGCGGCGGCAAAGGCCTCAAGGGCATGGAAACCCGCGGCACCAAGAAGGACGAAGCCGCAGATTTCATCGAGCATCTCTTCAGCGTCCAAGCGCACGATTACCTATTATTCTTTACCAACACCGGCCGGATGTACGTCGAGCGGGTGTATGAACTCCCCGAAGGTTCCCGCACCGCGATGGGTCGCAGCATCCAAAACGTGCTCAACCTCAAGCCTGAGGAAAAAATCGCCGCGCTGCTCCGCCTCGAGCGCACGGTGGATGAAAACGGCAACGACATCACCTTCCGCGAGGAAGCCGGCTTTGTCTTCTTCGCCACCCGCAGCGGCAAGGTGAAGAAAACGGCCGTCAATGATTTCAGAAACTACCGCAAGGACGGCATCATCGCCATCAACCTTGAGGAAGATAACGAACTCATCGGCGTCCGCCTAACCTCAGGCTCCGACGAAATTGTCCTCGTCACTCACGAAGGCATGAGTCTGCGCTTCCACGAAGACGACACCCGCCCACTCGGACGCGGCACCGCCGGCGTGATGGGCATTCGCCCGAGCGAGAGCGACTATGTCATCGGCCTCGCGCTGGTCACTCAGGGTTCCACCTTGTTGGTCGCTTCGGAAAATGGCATCGGCAAACGCACCACCTTCGAAGACTACCGCAAACAATCGCGCGGCGGCAAAGGCATCATCACGATGAAGGTCACTGACAAAACCGGTCCTGTGGTCGGTGCGGTCACCGTCACCGAGGAGGACGAGCTCATGCTCATGACCTCCAGCGGCCAAAGCATCCGCATCCGCGCAGCCGAAGTCCGCGAGACGGGCCGCAACGCCCAAGGCGTCAAACTCCTCACCCTCAAGGGCAACGAGAAGCTCCAAGACATCTCAATCGTCATCCCCGATGGAGAAGATGATGGAGCGCCGACTTCAGTCGGCGAGGACGCTCCCACCGACGAGTCTCACGACGAAACCGCTGGCTAAAATCCGTCCTTTACCCCATCGTGATAAACGATGGGTAAAGGCATTTACAACCGCGGTTATCTCCCTCACTGGGACATCGCCGATGCGGTCCAAGCCGTCACCTTTCGTCTAGCCGATTCAGTTCCCAACTCGGTCATCCAGTCATGGATGGCCGAGCTTTTTTCGATTGGTGACGATCAAGCACGGCAGAAGCAACTCCACCTCCGAATCGCTCGCTACGAGGATGCGGGTCACGGTTCTTCCGTCCTCAAGCAGTCTGAATGCGCAGCGATCGTTCAAGCCAAGCTCATCGCTGGGCATCCCATTCGTTATCGACTGATTGATTGGTGCGTGATGCCGAACCACGTCCATGTTCTATGCAAAACCAACGATGCTCTGTCTCTTGGTGAAATCATTCAGGCGTGGAAAGGCGGGAGCTCGGTAGAGATCAACCGTTTGGTGCAACGCTCGGGTCGACTCTGGCAACGCGAATACTACGACCGCTTCATCCGCGACCTGGACCACTTTTACGATTGCCGCGCTTATATCCGCAACAACCCTGTAAAGGCCGGACTCTGTTCTCGCCCAGAAGATTGGCCATTTTCTGCGGCTGGGATTCGCTGGAATCCTTGATGGAGCGCCGACTTTAGTCGGCGAGGATACGATGAATGAACACGCCGACTAAAGTCAGCGCTCCAACCACGCATCCATCCCGCCCGCCACGTTTTTGACGTGGGTGAAGCCGTGATCGAGGAGCAGTTGCACCGCCCTTGCGGAGCGGCCACCCATTTTGCAATGAACGAGGATCTCGCGGTCTTTCGGCAACTTGTCTAACTGTTCAGGAAGCGTTTTCAAAGGGATCAGCTGCGATCCTTCAATGTGTGCGACGGCGTATTCATCGGGTTCGCGGACGTCGATGAGCAGGCCTTCAAAGTTCCCGCTGAGGATACTGCGAAGTTCTTGGGTGGTGATGGATTCCATGGTTTCTGGGGTAAAGTCGCAGGTGGCAGCGGCCGTTGTCTCCGCATTGGAAACGCTGTGAATGCCTGGGTGATCGCCGCAAAGTCGGCATTGCAGATCGCGGTTCAGCTTGAGAGTGCGGAACTCGCTGTTGAGCGCGTCGTAACAGGTGAGTTTGCCAAGTGGCACCTTGCCGATCCCGAGAATCAGCTTGAGGGTTTCCATCGCTTGTAAGGAGCCGATGATGCCGGGCAGTACGCCTAACACACCCGCCTCGTGGCATGACGGCACGCTCCCGGCCGCAGGTATCTCTGGCAGCAGACAGCGGTAACACGGCCCTCCAAGATGCGGCGCGAACACGCCCGTCTGCCCTTCGAAGCGGTGGATCGCGCCATAGACCAGCGGCTTCTTGAGCAGGAACGCCGTGTCATTGGTGAGAAAGCGCGTGGGGAAATTGTCTGAACCATCGACCAGGATGTCGTAGGAACTCGCGATCTCTAACGCGTTATCCGCCGTGAATCGCACAGGGTGCAGCTCGACTTGGACAAGCGGATTCACCTCTCGCAGTCGAGCCGCCGCGCTCTCCAGCTTCGGTTTGCCGATCCACGATTCGCCGTGCAAAATTTGCCGCTGTAAATTGGACGCATCCACCACATCCGCATCGACCAATCCCAGCCGACCCACACCCGCCGCCGCGAGATACAGCGCCGCGGGCGAGCCGAGCGCGCCCGTCCCAATCAACAATACGGACGCGTTTTTCAGCCGCAACTGCCCAGCCTCACCCACTGCGGGAATGAGCAGGTGGCGCGAGTAGCGGAGCAGCTCCGCCGATGATAGACCGTCCGACATGGCGTCGAAATCCTGCCACGGAATCGCCAGAGGGCAAAGGCGGAAAGCATTTTTCAGGATCGAATTAGATGATAGAATACCCGCTCATGTCCGAAGTTCACTCGACTTTCCAACTGCGCCCGCGAGATCCCGCGCCCGATTTTTCTCTGCCCGATGCCGACGGGAACATCAAAACCCGCGCCGGGATCGCTGGAAATAACGGATTGTTAGTCGTGTTCGCCTGCAACCACTGCCCCTACGTCATCCATCTCGCAGATGCTCTCGGCGACTTCGCCCGCGAGATCTCGGCCCAAGGCGTGAGCACGGTCGCGATCAATTCCAACGACCTTGCCAAATACCCGCAGGACGGCCCCGAGCGGATGAAGGCCTTTGCCGCCGAGCGGCGCTGGGACTTTCCCTACCTGCTCGATGAATCCCAGGAAGTGGCGAAGGCCTATGGCGCGGCCTGCACCCCCGACTTTTTCCTCTTCGACGCCGACGGTCGGCTGTTTTACGCCGGTCAGTTCGACGATTCCCGCCCGCGCAATGGCACTAAGCCCGACGGCGGCGATCTGCGAGAAGCCTTGCGTAGCCTGTTAGCTGGTGAAGCCCCCTCTGCCCGCCCTAACCCGAGCAGCGGCTGCAACATCAAGTGGAAGCCCGGCAACCAACCGCAGGCTTAGCGATAGACTGCTGCGGTGGCTTAGCCTTGGCAGCGGCGGAGCGGGAAGATTTTCACATCCACCGGCGCGGCCGTTAACATCGAGGGCGGCGGCCCGCTTGGAAGCGGAAATTCATTGAGCGAGATCGGCTCGGCAGACCACTGCCCACAGACCGCTGGCGCGATCTGATAGGGCTCGTGATGCACGCGACCCTGATAGATCTGGCCGTTAGGCTTGGCGGAAAATAAGAGATAGCGCTCCACCAGAAACCACTCCAGCGATCCGGGCACCGCGGCCTGGGTGGTCGTGGGGACGTGGTAATCGTATTCCAGATCTGCGGCCGCGGCAGACTTCCTGCGGCTGTGGTAATGAATGTGGCCGCGATCGACGACGCTGCTCATGGCGGCATGCTGATAGGGCAGGTGGAAAGCGCGGCGGGCGATTTCCACGGCCAGCGGCTGGTTGCAATCGAGCGAAAAAAACCAAACGCCCGGATTCCCCTCGGCGTCGTGGACGTAGGTGCGGACGTTGAGCTCGTGAAACCACGACAGCCATGGCAAGGGCGGCAAGCCGACGGGGCGGACGCGCTCCATGAAAAAGGGCACCACCCCCAGCCATCCCTGACCCTCGTAGGTGTCAACCTCCAACCCGGCCGGCAGGCGGGCGGCGATTTCTGCTGCCGCGACCGGCCAGTGCAGAAACAACAATCCCGCCCAGCGCTGACGCATGATGGCGAAGTCGGCCGGCGCCTCGCGGGCGGCGAGGCGTTGCTCCATGGAAGGCTTACGGCAGGACATGAGCTACGATGGCCCAGATCCTGCCGCGCGCCAGCCCCGCTCGTCAAAGCAAACCCGTGATTTGGCCAGATTTCTTCCTCAGGACAGGCGCGCGGCCAGCAGCTCGCGCTGGAAGACGAGTTCTTTGGGCAGGTGGTCGTAGAGGTCGATGAAAAGTTCGCCTTGGCTCACTAGCTCCGCTTTCCACTCGGCTCGGTTGAAGGCCATGGCCTTGTCAAAATTCTCGCAGGTGAATCCATCGAGGCCTTGGATATTGAAATCTTCAAACGCGGGCGTCCACCCGATCTGCGTTTCATGGCCAGCGGCGGCACCGTTGCAGCGTTTGACGACCCATTCGAGGACCCGCATGTTTTCGCCATAGCCCGGCCACAGGAATTTGCCGTCTTCGTCTTTGCGGAACCAGTTGACGTGGAAAATGCGCGGTAGATCCTTCAGGTGGCGGCGGATTTCCAACCAATGCGCGAAGTACGCTCCCATATTGTATCCGCAGAATGGCAGCATCGCCATCGGATCGCGGCGGACTTTGCCGATGGTTCCTGCGGCGGCAGCTGTCATTTCCGAGCCCATCGTGGCCCCCACATAAACGCCGTGGCTCCAGTTGAAGGCCTGATAGACGAGCGGCATGGTCGTGGGCCGCCGGCCTCCGAAAATGATGCCTTCGATGGGAACTCCATCTGGGTTTTGCCACTCGGGATCGATCGTCGGACATTGCACGGCGGGGGCGGTAAAGCGCGCATTGGCGTGGGCCGCGACTCTTCCGCAGTCGGGCGTCCAGTCCAGCCCCGTCCAGTCGATGAGGTGCGCGGGTTTTTCCGCGGTCATGCCTTCCCACCAGACATCGCCATCATCGGTCAGCGCGGCATTGGTGAAAATCGTATTCTCCTTCATCGACTCCATGGCGATCGGGTTAGTGTCGTAGGCAGTGCCAGGGGCGACGCCGAAAAAGCCGGTCTCGGGATTGATCGCGTGCAGCTTGCCATCCGCGTGAGGCCACAGCCACGCGATGTCGTCGCCGACGATCGAGGTTTTCCATCCCGCATCCAGATAGGACTGCGGCGGGATAAGCATAGCGAGATTGGTCTTACCGCAGGCGGATGGAAAGGCCGCCGTGAGATAGGTTTTGCTCCCGTCCGGCGCGTGCACGCCGACGATGAGCATGTGCTCCGCCATCCACTGATGCTCGCGGGCGATGTTGGAAGCGATGCGCAGTGCGAGACACTTTTTGCCCAACAAGGCATTGCCGCCGTAGCCCGAACCATAGGATATAATCTCGCGCGCCTCGGGGAAATGGACGATGTATTTGTCGTCGTTGCAGGGCCAGGTGCTATCGGCTTGGCCCGGTTCCAGCGGGGCACCGACCGAGTGGAGGCAAGGAATGAATTGGCCGTGGCCATCGCGCTTTTTGGGAATCGTGCCAGCAGCCTCCTCCTCCAAGCGCTTCAAAACGTGGGCTCCCATGTGGCACATGATCCGCATGTTCACCACCACGTACGGGCTGTCAGAAATCTCCACCCCGATCTTCGCCAACGGCGAGTCGAGCGGTCCCATGCAGAACGGGATGACGTACATCGTCCGTCCTTTCATCGAGCCCTTGAACTTCTCGGCCAGCATGGCCCGCATTTCGGCGGGGTCAGCCCAGTGGTTGGTGGGCCCTGCTTCGTCGCGCAGCTTTGAGCAGATGAAGGTCCGTTCCTCCACGCGTGCCACGTCGGACGGCGTCGAACGGGCGAGGAAAGAATTCGGCCGCTTCGCGGGATTGAGGCGGGTGAACGTCCCTCGATCCACCATCAGCGTCGTGAGTCGATCCCACTCGGCTTGGGATCCATCGCACCACTCGACGGCGTCGGGGGTGCAGAGGGCGCTGACTTCCTCGACCCATTTTTGTAAGCTGGCGTGAGTGGTATTGATCGATTGGTTCATGACGTTTGCATTACACCAGAAAATCGCTCGTTTGGCAATTGGATGACGAAAATCGCTCGCCTTATCTCAATAAACGCAACGCGATGGGACTTGAAGAAAGGAGTAAACTCTTTTGAGGCTTCGTGTGTGGCGTGAAAGAGAGGATCTCCCCACGTGTTGAAGTCCTCGCAGCGCTGCGGAGGCTTTTCCCGGCAGCGCGAGGGCGTCTCTGTCCGCTTTGAGGAGGCCCTCGGCAGGTTTTTCAGCTTTTCCAAGTCGTCGATGGCTTCCTCCATCGAACCCTAGGACTTGGCCAAGGAGATGAAATTGCGCTTATCGGTACAAGTGCCGAATTATAACGAGTTGGATGTCTTATGTGACTGGTCGTAAAGACCCTTTGGCGAGTCGAAATTCGACTTCCAATCAATTAAGCTGAATTTAGGCGAGGCAAAGAAGCTGCAAGGCGTCTTGAAATTCGGCAGTTGTTCGTTAAGGCTTAATTTCAGGCAAGGCGTGAAGCCCAGCAGCGGCTTGATATTCGTCTATAATGAATAAAAGCGCAATTTCAGGTGCTTGGAGAAGGCCTCGAAGTGGTTAGAGGAAGACTGAGTGCGCCCAGAGGAAGCCTCAATGCGGTGGGTAAGAGGCTGAAAGCACTTGGAGGAGACCTCGAAGCGGCGGGAGGAAGCCTTAAAGCGCCGCGAAAGACCGCCGAAGGGCTGGGTGACTGCCGATGAGCGATCGGAGATGCTTTGGAAGTGGTATGAAAGACCGCTCAACCGGATTGAGGCAGCTCTGCGGCCGCCCGAGCGAGTAGAGCTCGCGCCCTACCGGGATGGATCAGGGTAGTTTCCAGTCGCGGCGGCGGAGTTGGAAGTCCGCCTGGGTGAGGAGGACGTAAAGCGGGCGGCGGGCGGGATCGATCTGCGAGATGAGCCATTGGAGCTTGGCCTTGTCCATGGTGGTGCAGCCGGCGGTGGCCCGCGTGCCTCCCCCGCGCCAAATGTGAAAGAAGATCGAGGACCCCGCATAGGGGATGGCATAGGGGATGGCATGGGGCGCGGCGTTGTGCGCGATGAAGAGCTTGAGCGAGTGCGCCGGGTCGCTTTGCTTCATTTGTTGTTTTTTCTCCCAAGGCGTGGCGGGGTCGTGATCGAGGAGGAAGTGCTGGTTGTAGCGCGAGGAGCCGGGATCTTCGACCCACAGATCGCGAGGAGTCACTTGGCGGTAGGGAAGCGTGGGGTATTTGCGGATGGTCGGCTCGTAACCCCATGCGCCACCGATGGCGAAAACGCCGGCGGGAGATCGTAGGTCGCCTTCTTTTTTGGTCACTGCGCCCGCGGGCACGGGGTGGATGCCATTGCCCCAGATCAGGCCATTCTTGCCGAGGCGGGCGGGCCACGGTGGGTTGCTGGCTTTCCATGTGCCGCCGGTTTTGTGATAGAGTTGTAGGGTGACCTTGGAGCTGTCCCAGTCATCGGCGATGCCGACGAGGCATTGGCTGGAATCGGCAGGCAATTCAAACGCTGCTACTGGAAGAATCGCTAACAGGGTGAGCCATAGGGTTTTGAGATTCATGGTTGGATGCTCATGGGTTTTTGGGAAACCAGCGTGGCGCGCCCGTCGCCGATGAAGACGGCGGTGGTTCATTGGACGGCGTAGAGACTGGCACCGCGCGCGGCGGTAGAACATCAAAATCTTTGTCAGACGGATCCTCCATTGGCTCTTCACTCACGGGCATAGGCCGGAATGAAGCGGAGTGAGTGTCCACACGGAATTGGAGATTCATCACGTCACGGTTAGTCTCGGCGATTTGATCGCGCAGGTCCCGGTTTTGGAGTTCGATGTCTTTCATTTTCCCGCAAAGTTCCTGATAGAATTTCTGCAAATGGGCATCGGGGGCGGGAGTCGGCGGGACAACCGCTGGGACCGATTTCGCCTCGGCAGGACGCGGGTCAGCGAGGGTTGCGACAAAAGATTGAATCGACCACCAGTGGATCACACCCGCCCCGATCATGGCGGCGAGAGCCAAGCTGCAAATCCTAGACATGGCAGTGGGCTTCATGGTGCACTGATGGTGGTGGGTTTAGCCTCGGGCGGTGGCTCTGTTGCCGTGTTCTGGCTGTCGTCGCCCGGCAGGTGATCTCCGCGCGGCAGCAATGGCGCTTCGGTCGGGGGAATCACAGCTGGGCGGGCGACCGTTAGAGGAACGCTGGCGGGAAGTTTTTCCGAGGAGATTGAAATGACGGGCTTGGTGATATAGAGGTAGCAGAATAATGCGGCGACAGCGGTGCTGGCAAAGAGCAGTCCGTGATCGATCCGTCGCGGGGACGCGGCAGGAGGAGTTGCGATATCAGTCGTTTCGGTGGGATGTGGATTCATGGCAGGTCGATCGTGGGTTGGAAATGAGGGCTTCAGGGTTGGGCTTGCGCGGCGATGGCGAAGCTGACAAGGGTTTGATCCGAAAGGCTGGGAAACGTAGTGAGGGTCATCGATTCCCGGGAAATGCATAAGTGGCGGAGGGTTCCGTCAGCACGGCTCATCGCCTGCAAGCCTGGAATCACCTCCAGTGCATTGGCACCCGGGCGGGGACGGCCGATCCCGTCAGAGCTGTAGATTTCAAAGGTGGCATAGGAGTCCTCGCCATCCACCGTTGCGACCCGGATTTGCACCCCATCGGTCGAGACGTGGAAGACGACAGGCTTGATGGGGATCGGGGTCATCTGCTGGCCCGTTAGCTTGAAGTGGGCCTGCAACTGGTAGTCGCCGATGGCCTTGAACTCGGCGGCAATTGCCGCTGGGCCAAGTGCAAAGCACAACAAGAGTGAGAAAAGATGATTCATTCGCCAACATCCCAAAGGGAGTCATGAGTACTGCCGGACGGGTCGTAGGCGACGCCGGATCCTGCGTTGATGGTCGGGGGAGATACGTTGATGAGTAGGCTGAGAGTGGCGCCTGTTAGTGAAGTCACGGTAGGCATGACGGTCGCATGGTTGGGTAAGTAGGGCAGCAGGATGGTGCTGGTGATTTCGCTGACCGAGGCGGTGGGGTTGTCCGCCAAATACATCCGTTGTGCGGAATAGACCGAGCGGAGAGTTTCCGACGCCTCCCTGCCCAGCCGCCACTCATCCATTTTGCTGAACGTGAAAAGTCCGATTTTGATCAGTGAAAGCAGCACCAAAATAACCACGGTCATTTCGAGCAGTGTGAATGCTTTCTGAGACTTCCGTGATAAGTAGGGTGGTTTCATGGGGAAATAGGGATCAGCTCTTGATGAGCTTCAGCGCATCCGCGAAATTTTTCCGGAACTCGGGATCGTCCACAAAGCTCTTGAGATAGAGCAGCATGAAGAATCCGCAGACGGAGATGAGAACCGCGGAGAACAACCACCAGCTGACGGACTTGTCTCTAGGTGCCAGAAACGGAGCCAACCACGTTTTGCGATCGACGATTTGGGTGGTATGCATTTGGCAGTTTTCCCGCAGTTGGGAGAATAGCTGATCTGCGGCTCGGCTGTTGTTGGCGATGTACAAATACTTATACCGGTTTCCGGGGATCTCAGGCTCCTCTATGCGTTGAATGCCTTTGGGCAGCGATTCTGGGGGGCGCAGCGTCCGAATCTGCGTTTGATAGACATAGGTTTCCCGCAGCCAGCGGTCGAAACGGGTGAGTTGCATGAAAGTTGTGATTCTTCGGGGTTAGATACCGCTCTGCATCATTTTAGGACCCATCAGGAAAATGGGTAGGAATGTCCCTACAAACACGGCCGCAATCAGGCCCACAGCGATGAGCAAAACGATGAAGCTGATGGCTGCGGCGAATGAATCCATGTAGGTTTGCAGATCCTCCTCATACATCTCGGAAAGCATCGCCAGTTGGGCGTCGAGCGATGCGGATTTCTCGCCGATGGAAAGCATGTGGGCAACTTGGGGATCCACAGAGGTGTACTTGGCGAAGGCGGTGGAAAGCGGCACGCCGGAATGCTCGTATTTGTCAGCCGCCGCGCGCAGTTCATCATAAAACGGCGTGTTTCTAACGCTGTTAGCAGAAACCCGGATCGACTTCGCGAGGTTGATGCCGTTGGAATGAAGCAGGCGAATGGTGGAGATAAACGTCATCTGGCGCAGGCTCATGACGAGCATGCGCAGCAGTCGCCATTTCGACATGACAAAGCCGAGGATGAGATTCCGCACATGGGCGGAGCGGAAAAGAACGATGGCAGCCGCAATGACGCCGCCGACAAAAAACGGCCAAGCCGACTGGGTGAAATGGCTCACTTTGAATGAAATGGCCGTCATCCCGTCGGGCTTGGCATTGACTCCCAGCAGCATCGCCTCGACCTGAGGGACGATCTTAACTTGGGAAACGATGAACGCGCCTGTTAGGACGGCGATGATAATCCCCGGGGTGATGGTGGCTTTCTTGAGCTGCTTTTGGAAAAACAGTTCACTCTTTAAGCGACCAGCGAGGGATTGAAACGCATGGTGAAGTTGACCCGCATCGGAGCCCGCCTGGATCAGCCCGATGATCGTCTCGCTGAATCGTCCCGTGCGCCGAAAAGCTTCGTGAACGTTCATCCCCGCATTGATGTCTTCGCGGATGTGGATCAGTGCCTCCGCGATCAACTTGTTAGGTAATCCTTGGCCATAGTATTTGAGCGCGTCGGCGGTATTGATCTGTGCTCGCAGCAATGAGCCGAGTCCGCGGAATAAATCGACCAGCTCTTTTTTGCAGAATTCTTTAATCTTTTTAGGCTTCTTCAGCCCGGCCAGAATTCCTTTGGCTGTCTGTTGCGCGGTCCCCTTTGCAGTTGTCTCGACGTTAGTCATCGGTGTAGGTCATGTCGATGACCTTGCTAACGGCGGCAAGGTCGGTTTTCCCATCGCGAAGCAGACGCAGACCGCTGCGGCGGAGGTTTGGGAGGATTCCTTCTTCGGCGATTTTGACTTCCAGCTCATAGGGAGACATCTCGCCTTTTGAAAGTTGGTCGGAAATTTTGGGGGTGATCGGGATGATTTCCAAAATGGCAGTTCTTCCACTGTAGCCCGTGTTGCGGCATTCCTGACAGCCGCCGCTTTTAGCCACGAATATCGG
Source organism: Verrucomicrobiota bacterium (assembly GCA_037134575.1). Taxonomy (GTDB): domain Bacteria; phylum Verrucomicrobiota; class Verrucomicrobiia; order Verrucomicrobiales; family Akkermansiaceae; genus Luteolibacter. Next base: position 74,211 of record JBAXLW010000001.1, read on the forward strand.
GACGTTCGCCCATGACTCATCCAGGCAGAAGGTCTTTCGGTCGAGCTCTTCGATGCCGGTGGCGGGTTCCTTGCAGTAAGAACAGAGCAGTTTGACCAGTCGTTGGGCACAGGCGGCCTTCAAGGTTTGGGCGATCTTCCAACGTTCGAGTCCTAATTGTTCAAAGCGTTCGATGATCTGCGAGGCACGCGCCGTGTGGATCGTCGTTAGAACTTTGTGGCCGGTGACGGCCGCTTCGATGGCGAGTTCAGCGGACTCGATATCCCGGACCTCACCCATTAAGATAATGTCGGGATCGGAACGCATGAAGGAAGCGATCATCGGCTTAAACTCCTTGGCGCTTTTCAAGTCACAGTGGGTGATGCCGGGGACTTCGTCTTCGACAGGGTTTTCCAAGGTGAGGATATTGACTTCCGGGCGATTGAGCTCGCGAAGGATGGCGTTCAGGGTAGTGGATTTCCCCGAGCCCGTGGGGCCTGACATCACGATAATGCCAGCAGGGATTTTCATCACCTTGTTAAGCGCAAACATCGTCTCGTCGTCGAATGCCAGTGTGCCTTTGCCAAGGGTGACGTTGATATTGCTTTTATCGAGCAAACGCATGGTGATGTGATAGCCGCGATAGGTGCGGTGGCGCTCATAGCGGATATCGATGGCGCGGTGGAAATAGGAAATGGTGAAGCGTCCTGAAATGCCGGGGGCGGTGTTGCGAATCTCGGTGGGGAGCTTCATCAGGTTGAGCAGGAAGGCATCGAGACGGTCCTTCAGCTTCATGGGGATCTCCACCTTGTTGCCGAGGTCTCCATCGACCCGGAAGCAGTAGTAAAAAGTTTCTTTCTCTACCTTGAAATGAATGTCGGAAGCCCGGGTCTTCACGGCATCTGCCATGATGGTGGCGATGAGCTGAGCCATCGGCTCGGCATAGTCGGCCGTCACGTCGAAGTCGTGGGCACCGTCATCCATATCCTCCACGTCGATGGCCTCAAGATCAGATTGGCTGGGGCCGTTATTGGTTGCCACCGATTCGATCGCACGGCTGATTTCCGAAGCGAGCGTGACGATCTTGATGATCTCGTGGTTGGGGAAGCGGGGCGCTAGGTACTCCTCGGGCAGTGAGCTCCATGGGTTGGCAAGGGCGACGATGAGTTTATCGTTTCCCGAGAGACAGAGTGGAGCAAAAAAACCGCGGGTCATGACCGCTGAATCACACGCGGCATGCAGTGTGCCATCGCAGAATTCGGCAAGCTTAGGGAAGAATGGTAGGCCGTTGATTTTAGCAACAGCAGCCATGAAGCTGTAGCGGGTGACACGGTTCGATATTTGGTCTTGGGCGAGTTCCGCGTAACTGGGATCGTGCCCAGCCAGTTCGCTCATAATTTGGCGACTGATGAGTTCATTGAACGAAATGCCGTCAAATTCGATCATGATGCGAAGTGTTTGCGGATGAGAAACGTCCAGCTCTCGTAGTCGAGACGAGCGATCGTGATAAATGGGCGAATGCCGAGGCGTTTGAAAGCTGCCTCACGAATCTCTTGGGCCAGTATCAATGACGCCACAGGATTGATCGAGGCGATGCCGATTGAATCCGTGTCTTCCGTATAGACTGCGGGCGATCGCAAAATCCGGGCAATCTCATAAATGGATTCAAACGAATCATAGAAGGCCGTGGGTGTGATCAGCTTGCCGGCAAAGGGTATCAGCGGTGGATAGGGGGTGAGTGTGGAAGCGACCTTGTCGCTCATTTCAAGGATAGCTGGGCCTAGGTGCTCCTCAGCATGGCCTTGGATTCGCGCGAGAACCTCGATCAGGTCAGAAGGCTTTTTCTCGATGTGATCTTCCCGAGCGAGTGAGATCCCCTTGGAGATTTCAGCAGGAGTACCGGCACGAACTTCGTGCAACGCATCGGCGGTCTGCTGTAGGCAAATCTCTGCAAGCTCCCAGATGTCCGCTCTGGTTTGGAGAGCGATCTCGTGAGTGGCAGAGAGATCATGGGCAGATTGCATTAAGAAGAGAGGTCAGGGGCTATCGGAACGATGTAAGGCGTTTGTGCGCGTTGATGGGTTTTGAAGGGACGTTATCGGGCATGAGCAAATCGGTGGGTTGATTCGACAACGGCTCGGCAAGTGCTGGCTTTGGATTGGGAACCGCCGAATTAGAGCCAAGATCGAAGGCGGATGCTGAGCGAATATGGCTGCTCAATCGGCGACTCATCGTGCGATTTGTTGGGTCGTAGGATTTGGGAGTGATGACGAAAACAAGGCTGGTTTTCTCTTGGGTGGCCTCTTTGCTTTTGAAGAAAAAGTTCAGCACCGGGATGTCTCCTAGAATTGGAATTTTGGTTTTCCCTTGGGTTTGTGCTTCTCCATAAAATCCCCCAACGACCAGCGAATAGCCGTCTGGAACGCGGGCGATGGACTCGACCATGGACTCGGTGACGCGGGGATATTTGTTGCCGCTGATGCTGACGATCTGCTCGACGATTTGTGCAGAGCGTGGACGCATTTTCATACGGACGGTGCCGTCTGGAAGCAGCGTTGGGGTGACGACGAGCGAGATGCCGATTTCCCGGTGCTTATCAGGATCGGTATCGATGGTCTTATCACTCTTGTCGATTTTGTAGCGGACTTCCTCAGTCACTGTTGGGTTTCCTCCGGTCGTATTTGCGGTACTAGTGGTCGTAATGATCGGAATGCGATCAATGATCGAGATCGTTGCTTGCTCGTTGTCTTCGGTGATGAGTGTCGGGTTGGAGACTTGGCTAGCGAGGCCGCCTTCGGAAAGTGCGCGTAGCACTCCAGACACTTGGATCGGGCTTAGCACGAGATTGGACTGTGCCGGGCCACTGCTCGACGCGACTAACTGTGTGGGCAGACCAAAGACCGAGTTGAGATCTCTGGTGAGGTTGAGGGATGTGCCATCTTTGCCGAGGGAATTGGCCCAGTTGACGCCTGTGTGCTTCGCGACGCTGTTGTTGATCCGTAGAATCTTGGTCTCAACGACGATTTGTCCCTTGGCTTTGTCGATGCCGTGGAGCAATTCGCGCGCTTGCTCGATGCGATGGGTGGAATCGATAATGACAATGGTGTTAGTCTTCGGTTCGAAGTTTACGATGCCTGTCCCAGGGCTGAGCATGGGTTTGATCAATTCTTTGATCTGTTCCATGTCGGTGGGGCGGAGGTAGCGGAGTTGGTAATGGAACTCTGCGCTAGGCAACTGGCTGAGCTGTGTTTGGGTTAAGGCGTAAATGGTATCGCCTTTGGTATGCAGAGTGAGACTGTACATGAAGGCGAGTTCCTCCATTTGCTGCAGCGGCTTGCCATCATTGAGGTGTCCGGTCACGAGGTACTCGGGACCTGCGATCTTGGCGTTGTGGAAATACTGACGACCTGCGGATTTAGCCAGAAACTGAAAGATGTCATTAAGGCTTGCCGCTTTGAGGATAAAGCCCTCGTCGGATTTTTTGATTTCCTGCTTCGGACTTTCGACAGTGGCGTATGAGGTAGTCGCTGCAGCAGCATCGGTCATTCCTTTCGATGGAGCTGCCGCAGAGGAATCCGGCGTGACGTTATCCGAGATGGGGATTTGGATCGCGTTGGCGCTGGATTCAGTCAGCGGCATGTTCGGGAGGTTTGATGAATCGGCAGGGGTTTGTGCATGGAGTGATCCAAGGGCCAAGACAGCGGCGGATATGGATCTCAGATTCGTGAGTTTCATCATCGGATGGTTGTTGATTGTTGATAAGTATCATGGCGTCGGGTCGCCCGCTTCGAGGTTGATGGGGGCATTTGGAAGATCTGGCTGTATGGCAGGATTGGTGATTTCTTGATTTCCTGGAGTCATGCCTGGCGGGAGCAAGTCCAGCCTGCGCATTGCCGTTTCAGCGGTTTCCCGATTGCGAAAGCCGATCTGGCGTGCGGTCACTTCGGTGATTTCGACAGGGATGTGTCTACCGCGAAAGGTGATCGCTATCTGATCGCCTTGGCTGATCGAACGTGTTCCGATGAGAAAGCGTTTTTCGCCGGGCATGATGGTAGTGATGGTGATGAGCTGGACAATTTCAGAGAAAGGAGTTGCTAGAATCGGTGCTGCGCGACGAGCGGTCTTTGCGGTAGATGTCTGGGCTACGGGCTTCGCATCTGGGTCCTGAGAATGCCCAAATGGATCTCGGGCTCGTCTGCGAATTGAGAATGTGGAGGAAGCGGCATCGATGTATGGCGCCAATCCCGCGCTATCGAGATGACGCGAAGCTGTTTTTGTTAAATCAGAGGCCGAACTCGCGTTTGGGGCTTTTTGAGGCGCGGGTGCTTGGGTCCGGATTTCTACTGCTGACTGAGCAAGCGCAGTCGCCGTGAAAATCACCCCTGTGCAAATGTGAGCTAGCGTTCCCATGCGGTGTAAGAGGCCTGAAAGTTTAGCAGCGAGGACTGGGCGGAACTCGGGTCGATCCGAAGCTCTTGCAACTGGAGTTGAGGCATCCGGGTCTCTAGCTCGAGAAATGCACGCTGGATCGTGCGGTAGGTCCCCCGAAAGGCGATGCGGATCTGAGAGGAATTCTGTGCGGAAATGGTTCCAAATCCGCTTTTGGTACTCGGCCGCTCAAAGGCGGTTTGTTGAATTTCCTTGTTCGGTAGATGCTCGCAGATCTCGCGCAGGTAGGTGGTGACCGTGCTGGCGGATTCTTGCGAAAGCAGGCTGTTCCAACGGTTGATGTGCTGATGCAGGCGCTCAACCTCTGACTCGATTTGAAGCCCCGCGACACGGCCTATTTCATAGGTCTTGAAGTTCTTCTGCTTGGCTTCAAAGGAAGTGGTCATTTTTGATTTGAGAAGGAAACCGACGCCCACCAGCAAGGCGGAAGCCATGACGGGAATGACGATTCCAAACAGCACGATGGATTTCCGATAGAGATGCATGGCTCAAGGGGCTTTTGAAACATTGATCGCCAGAGGATCCGTGGCCTCAAAGCGTTGGGTGATCGTGAGATCAAAGGTGAATGGATACGTTGATTCGTCCGCGTCGCTGATCTCCTCGGGTGGAATTGGCTTATAACTGTTATTTTCCTGGGTGCGGAGGTTGACGACGAGGTTGCGGCTTCCGACTCCCGTACTGAAGGAGTTGTTGCCCGTGAGGCTTGCGATTTCGCTGAAATGCGCGGAGATCCCTTCACGCGTGTTGAGGGTATTGAGGCGCTCCAAGGCCTCGTCGCGTGCATACCCCGTGATCTTCCATTCTTTGACAAATCCGACCCTCACTTTGCCCGGCGTGTTGTCAGGCTTCACCACTTGGGAGTAGTTTTTAATGAGCATCCCTCCGCTTTCTGGAAACATTTGGGAGAGTGACTCCATGCTGACCCAAGCTTTCGATCGGTCTTCTAAGAGGTTGTTCCAGTAATCCGATTTCTGTCTTTCGCGAGAGAGCTGTGTGAGTCTTCCTTGCACCACCGCGGCCTGGGTGGAATCAAAAGTCCATTCCGGACGGCGCATGAGATCGATCGCTTCGTAGCAAAGGTAAAAAATGCCGACCAGTGCGATCGCGTAGACCGCGACACGGGAAAAACGCAGGACCCGTAGAAGTTGCATCTCCTTGCGGCTTGGATAGATTTCGGCGATATCGCTGGGCGTTGGTAGAAAGTTTTGGAGGGCCCATTTTTCCTCGCGAAGCATCGAGAACGTGCGACTGACCAGGTTGGTGGGTCCGTCCTCCAGCTGCGAGGCGATTGTGAGCTCGTGACACCACGGCGGCACCTTCTGGGTCGCGGGATGAAAAACCTCCTCCACGCGACTGTTTGTGAAGGCAAGGCGCAAGTGAGACTCTTGGGCCGCGTCTTGGTTTTGACTGAGTCCTAGCAGGAAGAGGTCCGGGTCAACGAATTCAAGCGAGGCATCAGTCGTCACAAGTGCATTGCGACAGAGATGGGGCGGGCAATGGATTCCGTGGTGCTGCAGGCTGCGAATCAGTCGCAGATCCATCGCGTTGTCGAAAAAGGCCAAGACGGTGAACCAAGAATATTGGAGGATGGCTACGAATGGCTGATTGGGCGTCGGCTTGAGTATTTGGCTCAAGCCCATGATCGCTACCAATGGGGCGCTCAGCGCACGAGTGACGATGGGAAAGTTTTCGTTTTCGCCAGCTTCGCGAAGCATGGCCATTAGTGGCGCGTATCGGGTTGTTATCGTGACCGTCGTGCCGATGACATTGCTACCAGTGGCGGCATAAGGAATGACTCGCCAAGAGGCCTGCGTGGCCACAATGGAAGAGTCTTCAAGGATCGAATTTGGATCGAGGATTGCGGCATTCCGAAGGTCGGTGAGTGAAACGGAGTGATCAAGATCGGGTTTTAACTCTGTCGTCGCGAACTCATCCGCGATGTAGAGAATGACTCCTAACGAGGTTGCGTCATTGGATCGTGCATACTGGATCGCCTCTTCAATAAACAAACTCAGTTTGGCAGGGTCTCGGATCAGGTCACCGGTGAGGTCCGGCCCATTTTCCCAGAGTTTTTTATTTCGGTCGTAATAAAATGTAGAAATGTCTGCACCATCCATGCGGATGTGCAGCTGTAGATTCAGATCGAGAGCGTCATGATACCAAGCTGGATTGGTCGCTCTGCTGGTGTTTGATAGGATCGAACATGCTTGGCCAAACTGTTGGACAGCGTTGAGAGATCGCGGATGTTGTAAGGTAGCCACAGGGCTCTGGATGGATCAAACATGGGGGACTGGGGGCTGCCCTAAAATATAAATGGAATCATCGTACGGCTCGCCCGCCATTGCAGGCAAGCCGTTGAGTCGAATCTTCTTTTAATGAGAGATTCGTGAATTACCACTGGCTGGTAGAGCCAGCCGTTGGCTCATAATCTGAGGCCGTGCCATTGAGATAGGTGGCTTGCAGGTAGAGGGTTCCAACTGCTGGCACGACACTATCGTAGGCGTAGGTGATGTCTACGTTTGGTGCGGTGACGCTGCCGAGATACTTGTTCGCTCCGACAATTTCTGTCGACGCGAGGGCGGCGCCCTCGAGAAGTCCCCGAACATTGGCATGAGCGCGAACAGCCTGTTGAACGTTGCGAATGTTCAGGATGTTTGCGGCACGGTCCGAACCTTTTTTCCAGGCGCGAGCGCCGATAAATAGGATCGAGATGAGTGAGAGCAAGACGAGGATGACGACCGTCAATTCAAGAAGGGTCATGCCGGGCTTGCGCTTCATATTACTAGCTTTAGTCAGTTTCATGGTGTGTTGTTTTTGTTTTTTATTTCGTGAGAAAAGTGGAGAATTTGAGAAATGTGATTCCTGTGGTTTCGCCGCTATTTTCTCGAAAAATGAATTGCTTCTTAATAATCGAATTAAAGTTAAAATAAAAGATAATTATTAATAGTTAGAGACAAAAACCATAAGTCACACATCATCATGGTTTTTATTCATCTTTGCATTTTCAAAGCATTCTCGGGTGATCGATCCTTGCTTGAGGAGGCGGCGAAGATTGGAGTCCCATTCGATGTTTCCGGCACGGCGGATGACGTCTTCAAGTGAACGGGCTCCTCCATCGTAGTTCGCGATGGCGCTGGAAACGGCGTCTTCGTTGTTTTGGAGAAATTCGTAGGTCATGACTCGGCGTTGGACGCCATTCAGAAGCCCTTGCGAGTGGATGAAGATGAGGATCTCCGAGAGGCGGCTCAAGACGGAGGCGTGATGATCCTTGGGATACAGCTCAAGAATCCGACCAATGGTTTTTACCGCGCCTGTCGTGTGCAGTGTGGATAGCACCAGGTGGCCTGTTTGGGCCGCTTCCATGCAGGTCTCCATGGCTTCACGATCCCGTATTTCGCCAAGAAGGATGATGTGGGGAGCCTTGCGCAGCACATCCTTGAGCCCTTGGCGGTAGGAGTGCACATCGCGACCGACTTCTTGTTGGGTGACAATGCTGGGAGACGGGATTCGCCGGCCCGGACATGCGGGATCCTCCATGTCGTCGGGGTATTGGTACTCGATGGGATCCTCGATGGTTACGATGTGTTTCGGATGATTGCGGCGAGCCCAGTTGATGAGGGCCGCAAGAGTCGTGGATTTCCCACAGCCTGTGGGGCCTGTGACGAGGCATAATCCAGCTCGTCTGAGGACTCCGTGACGGAGGGTGTCAGTGGTGTCGGGGTCAATGCCTAGAGCCTCCAATTCGGGAATGAAATCGTTGAGGATGCGGCAGGTGACACCTAGCCCGGATGAGCTGAGGTGAGCCTGGATTCTCAGACGCCCGGAGCAGTCGCCGCTGTCACTCATGGGGATCCCGCTGCAGGAAAAATCAGCGACTCGTCGCTCTGAGAAATTGGCAATCTCAAGGCGGATTTTTTCATCCATTCGCGTTTCAATTCCTTGGTCTTGGCCGAATCCGTGGCTACCACTCTCTCGGTTGCGAATCAGCTCCTTGAGGATTTCATCCATGTTCCTGGCTGACAGAACCCCCAAAAAATCGAGCTTCTCCATGCCCTTGTTGGTGTGGATGTAAACCGGCCGTTCCGCCCGCATCTGGATATCGGAAACGCTCAAATCGCGGCACACGCGGAAGATGATGCCGAGAAGGTCCGTGCCACCCATGCTGGGTTCAAAACACATCTGTTCGACTGAGGGTGCTTCGGGGGCTAATGTGAAAACAGACATAAGGCGGAGTGTTGTGCCGAGGGTGATTGAGAAGCGATATTACAGTCTTGCTGGCTCGAGGGATTTTCCTTCAATGCGGCGAATGGATCCTTCCGCCGCGTCTCTGAAGTGGCGGATGAAATTGAATCTTTCATCACATTCGGTGATGCGTTGGGGCGATAGCAGATCCCAGTTTTTGGTTTGGTCCCATGCTCTGGAAATAGCGACGTAGCGGGCGATGCAGTGATCGAGGAGATTCAAATACTGGTGCATTTGGATCGTGCTGAACTTTGGTTTTGAGTTGAGCTGATCGTTGAATATGAGTTCTAAAATGTTGCTGGCGGCAGCCGCTGCGGTGAGTGCCGGTCTGGGGTCGTTGTCCTGCTTGAGACAGTATTGAATGGTGTCCTCGGCGAGTTTTGCGGCCGATGGTGTGAGCTCGGGATGGGTTCCCAGCTCGGGCTCGGTCAGAAAAAAGTGTAGGGAATTGTAGTTCGCGTAGTGGGTGGGATCGAGCTGATAGGCAAAGCGGAGTTTGTTTTCGACTTGCCTGCGGAGGTAGCGCTTGTGGGTCTCGCTGATGGACTTTGGATTGGTGCGGATCTCGGCGACACGATCCAGCGAGGCCAAGAGGTTATCAAATCGCCCTCCTAGCGACCTGTCCGCACCTGATCGGCTTGCCGCCGGGACTTTACTGGCTTGATGTGGGCGTGCGCCACCTCCCATCGCTCCTTTGAAATGGTTGTCAATCTGCCCCTGCATTGCCATCGCTAGGATTTCTCCGTAGGGGCTGCCATTGATCCCAAGGGGATTCAGTGGGGCATCCCAATCTGAATGTGCGAACAGTGGGCGCGCCGCAAATGACCCAGCAAAGATGCCACCGCCGATCAGGCCGATGGAGATGGTGTGGGTGAGCAGGCGCGACATGGCTTTAAAGGTTGGAGTGAGTCGGAGTGATCCTGAATCAAACGGGCAATTTCGTGCGAAAGCAGAGGCGGGAGATCCCCATGTAAATGGCGAGAATCCCCGAAAAGTAGAGGGCCATGCTCCAGAAAGCTTCTGAAGGCAAAGTGCCGTTTTTGAAATAGAGACGCTGGGTTAGATCGGCAAATCCGTAGTGGGGCGAGAACAACCAGACGCCATGAAGAATCGGATTCTTTTCCAGCTTCAACATACTGTCCAGATACCCGACGCCATAGAGCCCATAAAGGGTGATGCTCAAGGTTACGGCGAATCCTGCGATTCCGCCAAAGCGCGAGGCGAGTGCTATAGCCAGTGCTAACAAAGGTCCCACCACCAATAAGAATAGCACCGTGTATTGCAGGTTGAGAATCCACCACATCGAATACTCCGCGGGATCGGCTGGGGTCGCCGCGAACTGGCTGATCGCCGCCGTGATGAATGCCAGTGGTACGACGAAGCACAGGACCGCGAGCCAGATTTCAAAAAGCTGGCGACCTGCGGAAACACCCGTAGTTTGGAAGTATTCACCCACTCCCGATTTGGCATGGGTCTCTCCCTCCCAGGCGGCGGTGAACAGTCCCCACAAGAGCGTGCTGATCCAGAGGGTGCCCCAAGCGGCGAGAATGCGCGCCGGTTGTACCAGCATCGGTTTTTCCGTGGCGCTGGAGATCAGCGGCAGCGCAAACGGGAGGACCAGAACCGCAAATGCACAGATCGCCCACGACTTGCGGTGGAGAATCGTAGCAAAAGTGAGTCGGAAGAGGCGCATGGTTTTGTGTCAGGTCATCAAGCTCTTGAGGCCGCTCCAAGTTTGGTCGCCTCCTTGGAAGTGGCTGGCGTTTTTGCCCTCGATCAGCACCACGCTCGGCATCGACATCGAGTCATAGTCGGGGTGGCAGCTCACCAGTCGCAGTACGTTGGCAGCGGATTCCCTCCAAATTTCCTCGAAGGTCTCCCGGGCAAAGGCATCGAGTCCGCTGAATGGCTCGTCGAGAAGAAGGACATTGCCGACTCCCGCCTTCACCGAAAATTCGGCCATGATCAGGCTGGTTTTTCGGCGATTCCCCGTGGAAAGCCGGCCATAAGGCTTTTTGGTATTCAGTTCAATGCGGCTTGCAAGGCTCAGCGCCTCCGGCAGCCGCGCCTTTGGCAGCAGCGATCGGAAAATCACCGCAGGAGTGATTTCTGGATCAAATCGCAGGTCTTCCGGCAGGTATTGGACAAATCCATCCACGTGAAATCTACCTGAAACGGGCGCCTGTGTCCCTGCCAAAGTCCGCAGCAGCGTCGTTTTGCCGCGACCATTGCGTGCTAGCAAGAAATGCGTGCCACTGCCCAGTTCGATCTCTTGCCCAAAGCGTGCGAGCACGCTGCTATAGCCGATTTCAAGACCGAGGTCGAGGTGGATGGAGGCTGATAGATGCATCGATTTGGCTACCGATTCTTGGGACTCTTCGAAATCCATCCGCGCGATCTTCAAAAATCACTCGGAAATCCTTCTACTTAATCCTCCTTTTAAGTAAAATAATCCCAATCATTGCGCAATTGAAGTTAGGAATCGTTGATTTCCTGTTAGTTTGGCTATTTTGCAAATCGCGGATTTTCAGTGATTCCGGAGGATCTCCGAAAACCATTTTTTTTTCTTCGTGACGGGAGGAGGGGGGGTGGTAGAACCCCCCCAGCGGATTATGGCGGGCAAGTTAACTTACCAACAGGCAGGAGTGGACACGCGTAAAGCGGCGGCTCTTGTGGGCGACATCGGCACTCACGTGCGCAGAACTCAACAGACACGTAAGTTGTGGGGAGCCTTCGGGTTATTCGCTGCTTGTTACGACCTCAGCAGTTACAAGGAGCCAGTGATGGTCACCGGCTGTGACGGAGTCGGCACTAAGCTGGAGCTGTTACTGGAGCACGATTTGCTCGAAACAGCGGGCAAGGATCTCGTCGCCATGAGCGTAAACGACATTCTTACCACCGGCGGCGACGCCTTGTTGTTCCTCGATTACATCGGGATCGCAGCCCTCCATGAGGAGAAAATCACCCGCCTTATTTCCGGCATGGCCGACTACCTCGAGGCTTGCGACTGCATCCTCGCGGGTGGCGAAACGGCGGAAATGCCAGGCATTGTCCCAGAAGGCATCATCGAACTTTCCGGCTTCTGCATCGGTTGCGCTGAAAAGCCCGACCTGATCGACCCCACCACCGCCGCCGTTGGCGATGTGCTGATTGGCTACGCCTCGGACAGCATCCACGCCAATGGCTGGTCGCTCGTTCGCCGCGTGCTCAATGAATTCCCTGGCGAAGTGACCGACGCGGAACTGCTTGAATGGCTCAAGCCGACCCGTCTCTATCATGATGTCACCCGCGGCCTTAAGGCTGCAGGCGTCAAGCCCAAGGCGATGTCCCACATCACGGGCGGCGGCCTACCTGAAAATCTTGAACGCCTTTTCCGCGGAATGGGTGCCGATCTGGAGATCCCGCGCTGGGAGCTTCCCGGCATCGAAAAACTGCTCTCGCACGTTGATGCCGAAGACCGCTTCCACACCTTCAACATGGGTATCGGCTGGGTGGCCATCGTTGCCGAAGCTGACGTCGAAGCCGCCCTCAAGGTGGGCGACGGTGGCACGGTGATCGGCCGCATGGTCCCCGAAGAAGGTGTCCGTGTTTGTGTCACAGGCGAGTGATTCCCCGATTGATCCAAGCATGAGCGACTTCCTCAAACACGAATGCGGGATCGCCGCTGTGCGACTCCGCAAGCCGCTGGCCTATTATTACGACCGTTATGGCACCTGCCTGTGGGGTCTCAACAAGCTGTTCCTCCTCATGGAAAAGCAGCACAATCGCGGCCAAGACGGTACCGGTATTGGCTGCGTCAAGATCGACATGCCCATCGGCCAGTCGTACGTGCACCGCCGCCGCAGTATCGCCAAAGACGCTCTGGCCGAGATCTTCCACAAGGAAATCAAAGACTTCTTCAAAATGTCTCGCAAGGGCACGATGAACATTAAGGACCCGGCCAGCGTTAAGACGAACTTCGACTTCGGCGGTGAAATCCTCATCGGCCACTTGCGCTACGGCACTTCGGGCGATTTCGATGCGGGCTGCTGCCACCCTTACTTGCGCCGCAGCAACTGGCCTACCCGTACCTTGATGGTGATGGGCAACTTCAACATGACCAACGCCGGCGAGCTCAACGAAGTGCTCATCGACCGCGGCCAGCACCCCGTTTTCGGCACCGACACCCAGACGGTCCTGGAAGAAATCGGCTACCATCTCGACGAAGCTCACACCGACCTCTATCGCCACCTGCGCGACTCGGGCGTGCCTGGCGCGAAAATTCCTGCACTGATATCCGCCGCGCTCGACGTGCCCAAGCTCGTCTCGCAATCGGCTGCGGCTTGGGATGGCGGCTACGCCATCTGCGGTGCCATCGGCAACGGCGACATGTTTGTCATGCGAGATCCGCACGGCATCCGCCCTTGCCACATGCTCGTGACGGATGACGTCATCGCCTTCGCTTCCGAGCGGGTGCCGTTGATGACTGTCTTTGAAGCCGACGCCAGCGAAGTGAAAGCCGTCGATCCCGGCTCGATGATCACCATCAAGTCCGATGGCACGATCTCGGATTCCGCCTTTACCCCGCCCCAAAGCTACACGCCGTGCTCGTTCGAGAAAATCTACTTCTCCCGCGGCAACGATCCGCTCATCTATCGCGAGCGCAAAGCCATGGGTGCGGCCCTCGTTGCCCAAGTCGTCGAATCCATCGGCGGCGCGTTCGATAAAACCGTCTTCTCCTTCATCCCCAACACGGCTGAAACCGCCTACTATGGGCTGATGGATGGCCTGCGCCTCTACCGCCGCCAGGAAGTGCGCTCGTCGATCCTCGAAGCCTCCGCAGACGGCACGCTCACGCCTGAACTCGTCGATGACCTGATCCTCCGCAACTGGCCCAAGGGCGAAAAGATCGCCCACAAGGACATCAAGATGCGGACCTTCATTTCGCAGGAAAAAGGCCGCGACCAGATGGTCTCCCACGTTTACGACATCACTTACGGCGTCGTGAATCCCGGCGACTACCTCGTCGCTCTCGACGACTCGATCGTACGCGGCACCACCCTCAAGAAGTCGATCCTCAAGATCCTCGCCCGCACCAAGCCGTCCAAGATCGTTGTCTGCTCGACCGCGCCACAGATCCGCTACCCCGACTGCTACGGCATCGACATGTCGGAGCTCGGCAAATTCATTGCCTTCACGGCCGCAGTTGCCCTCCATCGCCGCGCCGGCAGGCAGTCTTTGCTTGATCGGATCTATGATGATTGCCTAGCCGAGCTGAAACTCCCAGTCGGCGAGCGCCAAAACCGCGTCAAAGCCGTTTACGACGCCTTCACCGACGAAGAAATTTCCGCCGAAGTCAGCCGCATGGTTTATCCGGAAGGCATCGACTGGGACGGTGAAGTCCAGGTGATTTTCCAGAACATCGAAAACCTCCACGCCTCGATCAAAGGCAATTGCGGCGATTGGTATTTCACCGGCAATTACCCGACACCCGGCGGCTACTCGATGGTCAATCGCGCCTATCTCCGCTGGTACGAAGGGCTCGGCGGTCGCAGCTACGACCTGCCACTGTGATCTCTGCAGCTTTCTTCAAATGCCTTTGAAGCCCATGTAGGCGAGATAGGTGCCGGTGGGCACTGCGACCATGCGCCATTCGTTTTTGAGATGGCGGTACTTGTTGATGAATTGCGTTGGATCGGCCCAGTTGAGCAAGTCGCACGGTACAGAATGGCGAATCATTCCGATCTGGATGTTGTGGCGGATTTCGAAATGCAGGTGGGCGGGATACATTCCAAAGTTGTTGCCGATCGTTCCAATCTGTTGGCCGCGTTTGATCAGTTCCCCATTCTTGACCATGATCTCGTTGAGGTGGCCGTTGAGCGTGTCGCAGTATTTGACCTCGCCGCTTGCGGGGTCGCGGTAGGCGTGGCGGGTTAGTACCACGTTGCCCCAGCCGCTACGGACGTTGTGCGCTAGGGTGACGATGCCGTCGGCAATCGCGTAAACAGGGTCGCCGAGGTCACTTTCACCGCCCGCGCGGCCATTCCAGTCTTCGCCAAAGTGTTCGGGCGATCGCAGCCGCAGGCCGCGCGATTTATAGTAACCTTCGGCATTGGGCTTGCCGACGGGAAAGTCGAAGCCATCGGCGAGGTTGAGTTTGACTTGTTGCGCGGTCGCAGGGAGGCAGAGAAGCAGCATTCCTAACAGGATAGCCCCTCTGGTCCGTGCCGCTGTGCGGTTCGTGCTCATCGGGCGCCACTGCACCGTCCGAGCGGCCGGGTCGCAAGCGTAAAAAAGTGGCATCGCCGCAAAAGCCTGTCGTTACAGGAAAAGTTGCCTTATCAATTAGGCTCTCGTCATCAAAGATCGCAGCTTTCATGTCGCCCACTGGCCGGCTCGAGGGAAAAGACGATGCAGCGATCCAGCACGGCATCGCCCATGACACGACCGCCGGGCCAGACGACCGAGTCGCGGACGACTGCTCCCGCCGCGATCACGGCTCCCGGCCCGATGACAGAGCGTTCGACGACGGCCCCGGGTTCGACACAGGCATGCGGATGAATGGCGGGGCCGAGATCGAGTTCGCGGTGTGCCTGCAGATAGGATTCGCGGTCGCCGAGATCCAGCCAGACGCCCTCATCGAGCACCACTGCGCCCAGTTGGCCGATTTTTGCCAACTCCAGAAACGCCGGAATCACCGAGATTTTTTCATTCGACGGCAGCAAATCGAGAAAACTCGGGCTGACGCAGTAAATCCCGCAGAAGACATGCGAGCCTTCGGCACGATCCAGCATCTTGCGAATGTCGGTGACGCGGCCGCCAGTGGCATCGAGTGCGATGTGCTTCGCCGCCCCTGCAGAGCGCAGGGCCAGCGTCACCGGCAAGCCCGATGCCTCGTGCGCGGCGATGAGTGATTCCAATGGCAGTGTCGAAAAAATGTCGCCGTTGTGCACCAGCACCGCTTCTTCCCCCATCCATGCGGCGATGTTTTTAAGTCCACCACCCGTTTCCAACAGAATCGGTTCGTGAAACAACGACGTCTCGTTTGCTGGCCGGAAGTCATCCCACGCCTCCGGCAGATGGTGGGTATTGATCGCAAAGCGCGCGATCCCAGCCTTGGCACAGGCCTCCATCGCCCACTCCGCCAGCGGGCGGTGGAACAACGGCACCAGCGGCTTGGGCAGGCGCTGCGTCAACGGACGCAGGCGATTTCCCATTCCCGCACCGAGGATAAAGGCTTGGTTCACACAGTTTTTTTGAAGCATCGCCGCCGCTAGATCAAGCCGATACATCGCAGCCACTTACCAACTTTCCCGGTCGCGCTGGCTCGTTGAAACCGCCAAAGCCGTGTCCCAAAAATTTCAAATGCCTAAGAAAATGCAGCTCGTGATTTTACCATGGCTTCTATCTGGCAGTGCTTTGGCCCAGACTACCGCGGAGCCTTAACCCAACAAGAGCAGTAGAATGCTACCCGAGAATTGATCCTTCTGCGTCGAGAGTTCCGAGGCATCCGCATTTCCAATCCGTTCCAACCACCTTCAGTTAGAGGCGATAAATCAAGAAATCCGCGTGCATGCTCGCGCCCGATCCCGTACTCCTCGGGCGTGGAAGACGAAGACGGCCCCATCATTGATTTACACAGCGACACCTACTTCATGGGCCAAGCGCTGCGCGAAGCACGCAAAGCCTATGCCGCGCAGGAGGTCCCCATCGGTGCCGTGGTCGTGCGCGAAGGTCGGATCATCTCCCGCGCATGGAATCAGGTGGAAACCCTCAAGGACGCGACCGCCCATGCCGAAATGCTGGCCCTCACCGCCGCTCAGGAAGCACTCGGCGACTGGCGGCTGGAAAAGTGCACCCTCTACGTCACCAAAGAACCCTGCCCGATGTGTGCCGGAGCTATCGTCCACTGCCGGCCCGAGCGAGTCGTCTTCGGCTGCCCCGACCCCAAAGGCGGCGCGGCTGGCGGCTGGATCAACCTGCTCGAATCCAACCCACCGCTCAACCACCGCTGCGACATCACCCCCGGCGTACTCGGCGAGGAATGCCTCTACCTCATCCAAAGCTTCTTCCGCGAAGCCCGTGAACGCAAAAAGACCGAGCGGAATCTTGCGGAAGAATAAGCCTGTTTTGCCAGCGGCTTGGGTCGTTTATTTTTGCACCTCAGCCTCTTGAAGATCTTTGAGCGTTCTGCCGTCTTTAGTCCTCCACTCCACCCGCCCGTTGGCAGCACGGCCTTGGATGACTCCTGCGGCGGTGGATGGTGATGAGAAGACATAGTCTTGAGAGAAGGTATAGTCCGTGCCTGCTAGCTCCAAGACACCATTTGCGATTAAGGCCGATCGCAATTCCTTGAGGTAGGCGTGGCAAGAAGGGGTTTCGCTTCTGAAAGACCGGCTTCCAGCGATGACTACGAAACCATCGTGAGTCTCTAAACCCTCTGCCTTGATGCCTTTGCTAGTTATGAACAGGGACTTGGAGCCCTTCTGTCTTGGTGCGGCGGCGGAAAACACGCTCAGACCCAACACGGGAAAGCAGAGCATCATCTCAGAAAGGAACCCCTCAGCGTCCGCCGCATCAGCCTCGGTTAGTGAGGGCAAATTCGGAGCGTTCCCATTATCTAGAGCACAACGCTTTGCTCTTGCGGCTAGTGTGACCAAGCTTGATTCGATAAACTGAACGTGCGCCTTGTTGAGACTTTCGTCCTTGCTCGTAAAGGCGATCGCGCTCGTCCAGAAATCCTTTTTGGCAGCATGCTGTTCAAGGCGTGGCCGGATCGGATCGCCTTCGCCCACGTAAACGCGGGGCAAGCCCGACTCCTCGGGCGGGCCAATGAGCACATAAACCCCCGTACGAGCCAACTCACGGCGGGCCTTAGCCTCTCCCATCAGGGGTCGTGGGATCACAATGCCGATGCCGCTCCAATTCGATTTCTCAATGGTCCGAAGACCATCAGGATCGCCGCCGGGGAGAAAAATTTTGATCGAATAAGGTTTTTTCATACGAAATAGGAAGAGGGGCGTAGTTGCAGCCAATCTTGTAAGCCCTTATTTCACCCGAAGCACTGCTTGGTGGGAAGCTGGATTCTGAAGAAGTGTACAAATATTGGAAGAAATCGATGCTAAGATCCCAGGCTGCTCGGCTATGGGGATCATAGATGCGGATCAAACGAAGCCCGCGAACGTAAAAAAGACCGAGCGAAACCTCGTGGAGGAATAAGCAGACAAGGAAGCGACCGCTTGCCGCCCCGGATCAACCTTGCCCCAGTTCCTCGGTTGGATTCAACCCCTGTACGCCATAAAGCCGACAATCCGAAGATTGCCGGCTTTATGGGTTAAGGTTAGTAATGTGACACCTTGCAGCGCTGGCTTAATTCTAACTTTCCAGGGTAGGAATTAAGCAGCGTTTGCAGGTGGCGTCGGGGCCGTACGATTGGTCTTGCCAGTTGCGCGTTCGCTAGTGGGGGTGAACCCCATTGCACGATACAACGCACTGTTTTGACCGAACTGTGGATTGCCGCGTACGGCATTGATCACGAGACTGAGGGTATCGCGCAACTGGGCATCCGCCGCGTTACGTTCCCCGATCAAACTCGATATCAAGGCTTTTGCATCCGCAAGGTTCTCACGAACCGTCATCGCATTTTCCGTGGCAGCTATGAACTGCTCGAGGGTCATCCCCGCGAAGCTCTCAGTCGCTGCCCGCTGCCTCCACGCCGATACGAACAAGTCGCGACGCTCATCTACTTTTAAATTATTTAACATAATAAATTTCCTCCTTCCTAGCGTTAGTTGTTACACCGATGTCAAAAACTGCCACTCAGCAATCCCCTCTTTCGGTCCTATGTTTTCCTTTCGGTCCACAAAACAGATATTTACACAATCAGAACAAAGTTGCAAGCACAAAGTTTAAATAATGCTAAATTTGTTTATTATCGGAATAGCCAGCGACTATTTAGATGAGACGCTGTTGGTTTTAATGATCAATTCATCATTTCATGCATTCGCACACGTAACCCGACTCCGGCCTCATTCAACACATCAAACAGCATGCGCCGGCAAGCCGCAGAGCGCCCGTTCACGCGCAGTAAACATTCACGCCTTGATCCGGATACTTCTCCAGCACATGCTGGAAAAGCACCCCGCACTTCTGATCAAACAGCTCCACCGTGTATTTCTTCGGCAATCCGGTATCTAGCATCTTCGCGATCTCCAGTTGCACTGCTGCACGGGTGGTCCGCTTCGTGCGCCATGCCAGCACTAGCTTCTCGGTTTTCAGCTTCGCCAGCAGATCCTTGCAGACCTTCTTGATTTCGTCCGTTTCCTGCGGTGTCAGATCCGGGCCGGGACGCGTGAGGATGTCAAACACCGCCAGCTCCTCCTCGCTGATTTGTTCGCGCAAATGGCGCTGCTCCTCCTCGTTGAGATCCTTCGTGAAAGTCACCAGTTCCGCGAAGAGCTGCTCAATGTTCAGCGCGCCGCTGTTGTATTCCTCGATCATCTTCTGGAAGCGGTCGAGGTAGTCATGGCGGCTCGCATTCAGGCGGATCAGGTTGTCCAGCTTGCGCTCGATCAAGGCCCGCAGTTGCTGCGCCTCGACGTTTTTATGCGGCGTCTTCTCGAACTTCCGCATCAGCACCTCGAAGTCGATCTTGCTCAGATCAATTGTCCTTGCCGCTGCGCCCGGTTGGCTGTGTGTCTCAGCGACAATCGCGCCGTCCAGCACCCCAGAAATCGCACTCATCACCTCTGCGATGTTCACCGGGTCCTTGGTCGCTCGCACCGCTTTCGCCAGCTCGGCGATGACTTGCGCCTTGGGTGCCAACAAGGGAATCACCGGGTCCGGCATCACCGCCTTGTAAAGCCGCGCCACGTCGTTTGCCTGACCGAGAAACGAATCCACCACCTCGTCCGTGCGGATCAGTTGATTCACGGCCAGAACGAAAAACTCGCTCGTCGCTCCGGCGACTGCCTCCAGATCCACATTCTGTTTCCGGCAGAACTCCGCCGTCTGCTCCAGTGAGATCTTCAGCGCCGCCACCAGCTCCGACTTATCCTTCACCGGCATCTCGCCGGCGCTACCGGAGCCATAGACCGCCAAGGCCTTTTCCAGCTCTTGGAACACGTTCGCATAGTCCACGATCAGGCCGTTCACCTTCTCGCCACACACTCGGTTCGCGCGGGCGATCGTCTGCATTAGCGTGTGGCCGCGCATCGGCTTGTCCAGATAGAGTGTCGAACAGCTCGGCGCATCAAAGCCCGTCAGCCACATCGCACAGACAAACACCAAACGGAACTTATCCGCCGGATTCTTGAACTTCTCCTCCAGATCCTCCTCCATGATCCGCGCGCGATGCGGCAGGATGTCCAGGCCCTTCGCCCGCATCTCTGAAATCTCATTCTGCCCCGGCGACACCACCACCGCCATGTCCGTCTCCTGAAGATTGACCAGCCGCGCATGCAGCGCCGCGAAATCCGCATGCGTCCCCGCCATCCCGTCCAGCGCTTTCAACACCCGCGCGGTCTCCGCTTCCCACTCGGCGCGGACCTTCTCGTACATCCGCAGCGTTGTTAGCTTGTCGATCGAAACGACCATCGCCTTGCCCTGATAGCCGCGGTTCAGGAAATGGTGCACGATGTCCTTCGCCACCGAGTCCAGGCGGTCGTCGCGGGTGATCAGGTGATAGCGCTGGCCCAGCACTTTTTTCAGCTTCTCCTCCTGCGCGTCGTCCAGCCCTGCGTCCTCGATCGTTTGGTAAATCTCCTCGTTCAGCTCCGGATTGGTGATTTGCAGCTCCGGCGTCCGGTTCTCGTAGAACAACGGCACCGTCGCACCGTCCTCCACCGACTGCCGGAAATTATAAATGCTCACGTAATCGCCAAACACCTCGCGCGTCCGCTCCTCGCCCGTGATCAACGGCGTCCCGGTGAATGCCACAAACTTCGCATTCGGCAGCGCCGTTCGCATATTCATCGCCAGCGTGTCGTATTGGCTGCGGTGCGCCTCGTCCGTTAGCACGATGATGTCATCCCGCTCTGACAACACCGGATGCAACGTGCCCGGCTCCGTGCGGAACTTATGGATCAGCGTGAACACATAACGATGGTCCGCCCGCAGCAAATCGCGCAGGTGGCTTGCGCTCGTCGCTTGGCATAACTCCGACGCCGCACCACATGTCGCGAAAGTCCGGTAAATCTGCGTGTCCAACTCCGTCCGGTCGGTGATCACCACAAAAGTCCAGTTGCCCTTCAACTTCCGAAACACCTTCTCCGCAAAAAACACCATCGAATAACTCTTCCCCGATCCCTGCGTGTGCCAAAACACTCCTATTCGGTTCTTTGAACTCGAACCCTCACCCCCGGCCCCTCTCCCAGAGGTAGAGGGGAGTTCTTGGGCGATCTCCGTCAGCACTTTCTCTGTTTCATGAAGAACTGCTGCGTTCTTGAACCGAATCACGTTTAGACCTTGTGAACGCAAATAGGCGTCCCGCTTCTTGTCGTGAGCCTTTGCTTCATCCGACGCGTGGACTTCGCCATCGCATTCGACAACAAGTGCTGCCTCGTGGCAGTAGAAGTCGCAGATGTATTCTCCGAATTGATGCTGCCGCCGAAACTTAGCGCCTCCACATTGACGGTCTCTCAACAGTTCCCAAAGAAACTCCTCTGCTGGCGTCTGCTTCTCCCTCAACTCCCGCGCTCTTTTCAGCATCCCGGCCACCTGAAAGCCGCCGCGATAGTGCGTCACCTCTTCCTCCCTCTCCCCTTGGGAGAGGGCCGGGGTGAGGGTGCGCAGCAATGCCTCCACCGCCCGGTTCACCCCATGAAACTGATGATTTCTGGCCACCAACTTACCGGTACTGCCTTTGTCATCCACAAATCTTGTGAAATTCTCCACCAAATCCAGCAGTCGCCCCTTCTCGCAGGTCCCGCGCAACAAAGTCGCCAACGAAATCCCCGCCGCGTCATCTTCACTCGTCGCCTTTTTCCAATCGCCGAAATGCTCCCACTTCGCCGTCAGGCTGCCCAGTTTGCTCTGCACCCCGTTCGATACCAACAGCAGCGCGTTGTAGTGGAACAGCTGCGGGATCGTCTCCTTGTAATCGCAAAGATTTTTGTCAAAGCCCTCGCGCACGTTCACGCCCGGCTTCTTCAGCTCGATCAATACCAGCGGCAGACCATTCACAAAGCCCACCAAATCCGGCCGCTTCAAATACAACTCGCCCGCCACCCACAGCTGCGAGACCAGCAGAAAGTCGTTGTTCTCCGACACCTCCCAATCGATCACCCGCACCACTTCCACCCGCTGCCCGCCGCGCTCGCGATCCGGGAACTCCACTTTCACGCCCTGCCGCAGCAGCTTGTCGATCTCCCGGTTCGCCTCCACCAGACTCAGCGCCGTGCGATCCCGCGAAATCTCCTCCAGCGCCCCGTCGATCGCCTCCACCGGCAACTCCGGATTCAGTGCAAGGAGCGCCGACTTCAGTCGGCCCGTCAGCACCACCTCCCGCTTGCCCTCGCGCCCCAGCGAACTCCCTCCGACCCACTCGTCGTAACAATTCATCACGTCCCAACCCAGCTCATGCTGCATTAGCTGGATCGCCGGCTGCTCGACGAGATAGTCTTCGGTGTAGGTTCCTATTGTCATCAAATACCGGTCAAATATTTATTTCTCTGAAAATCAAATTGTTATGACGAATTCTGGCTTCTTTCGCTCCTTCGAATCAAACAAAAGCCCACTCGGCTCATTCGCCAAGCCCACAATCAAATACCCGTCAAAGAAAAATCCACTGTAAATCAATGACTCACGTTCATTTCGCGCTGCATTGGCCGTTTTCATCAATCAAATCAGGCCCAGTAGGGCATGTAGCGACGCAGCTTATTGGCAGCGTCTGGGTTCACAAGCCGGATACGACCGGCGTCCAATGCTTCATTGAGCAACCGGGACGCCTGAGCCGAATTTTGCTTCTCAATGCCAAAACGACTCCGGATCGACTCGTTGTTGGTGATCTCATTGTTCACGAAGCGCAAACAGCAGTGCTGATAGACCGCATGCACCCGCTCTTCGGGAGCCAGATCTTTCAAGGATTTGTAACGGGACAGCACAATGGTCGTATGACGACTGCCCAAGCGGCACCGATAAGGCGGAAGCTGGAAGACCTCAATGTGGCTGACCACCTCGTCGATGCCGTGGCCTCGCTCTTCGCAGATTCCAAGCTGGCGCATCGCATTCGCAAACCGCTCGTTGCGCGATTGGTTTTCATCGATGAAACGGTCCACCTCGAGGATCGGTAGGCCGGGATTGGTGATCTCCACCCGGTCGTCGAATATTTCCACCGTGATGCCGGTTCCGCGCTCGTTAAAGTCCTGATGAACAATCGCATTCCCCACCAATTCCCGGATCGCCTTCTTGGGGTATGCATGCGTGGTCTTTCTCAACGCGGCGGCAATCTCTTCACTGGCTGGCAATTGATCGAAGATATAATCAATGAGCCCCTCAAAACCCGCAGCATAACCCTTGGCTCCGGTCACGTCCTTGCCATCGCGGACCCGCGCCTTGCTTGTCCCTTCGTAAACAATCACCCGGACCGCCTTTCGTTTCAGGCCTTCAAATTGGTCGAGCTTCTTGGCGAAGAGCAACGCTCCCAGATTCGTGATGGTGTAGTCGCCATCACCGCCAAGAAGGAAGCCCTTCTGCACGAATGTCTGCAGCGCCTCTTTCCTCGTCGATGGAAAAGGCCGGTCTTTAAGGTCAAAATAGCTCTGGATATCCAGCAGAGTCACGACCTCTTCCTCGCTGCAGCTTTCCCTCGCCGCCAGATCGATAAATTCCGGCTGCCCTTCCTCAAGAATCTTGCGGATCTGATCCGGGGTCATCCCCACCAACTCTTCACCGGCCCGCATGTAGTATCGCCCGTCGTATTCGATAGGCTGGCCCACCGGTCTTGATGGAACATCAAATATAAGCACTCTGCCGTCCGGGTGCAAAATCTCGTGAAAGGTAATCTTGAGATGAAGTCGTTCGTAAATCCCCGCCACCGTGCGCTCGGGAACATCAAAGGCGGAAGTCCCAACCACCTTCCGAGGCGGTTGATCGCTGACACCCAGAATCATCTTCCCCCCACCTTCGTTGGCCAGCGCCACGCAGTAACCCACCAATTTCTCAAAATCGAATCGATTCTTGGCCTCCTTGAATTCCAGATGCTCGTTCTCTGAGCGGGCATCCATCAACCGTTGTAGTTCTTGAAGATTCATGGAGACGTTTTCCACTCAAATAAGAATTCTTTGATTTTCAATCGATTGCACTGACGATCCGGTTCCAGAGCAAACAAAAACCCAACAGCCCGGACGGCGGTGATTGCCGACCTCCCGGTTCGCTCCGCAAGACTCAGCGCCAGATGGCACGGATTCAGCCAAGGAATCTTCGATCGTCGTCTTCCATTCAAAATCGAAAATCCAACATTCAAAATCCCCACCTTTACGTCCCAACCCAGCTCATGCTGCATCAGCTGGATCGCCGGTTGCTCGACGAGATAGTCTTCGGTGTAAGTACTCATCCTTTCATCGCTTGGGCAATCATCGCGAAATGCCGATCGCGCTCCAACAATTCGACCCCGTAGCGGCGGGCGCAGGCGTCCACCAGCACATCACCAAACGGCACATTCACCCCCGTGCGCAGACAAATCCGCGCAATCTTCGCCGCCTGCTGCCAACAAGCCGTATCAAACTCCAGCCAAACGCTTAGGGCGCGCCAGCGGGCCAACTGTTCTTCCTCCCGCTTGCCCCGCGCTCCCTGGTAGAGCTCCAGCCACACTGGTTCACTCATCGCTGTCAGTCCGACTTGAATCAACCCCTCCACCCGCGCCGTGATCCCCGGATCACCGCCCAGCCGACTCGCCTCGACCCACGCGGAGCTATCCACCAGCACCAGACCCTTCATTTCGACGAGTGGCTGAGGGCTTGTTGTTCCCGCCGCGCGATCTCCTCCAGATCACCGGCTTCGATTTCGTCATTGCTGGCGAAATGGAGCGTGCCGAAACTCGCTACCACCTCCTTCACCAGCTGCGTCCGGTTGTAGACCTCCATCGCCTTCACCACCGCTTCCCGTTTGGTCTTCGCACCCGTGAAGCGCATGGCATCCGCCAGCAAATCGTCAGGAATATCAATCGTCGTTTTCATGGATTCCAACTTATCACCCATTGAGAATCCCGCAATATGCAAATCGATGGTCTTCTTCAGTGAAAACGCCACACCGTGGTTGCCAGCCTTGCTAGCCTCTTCTGACGTTCAGTGATCGCCGCCGGTGTCCATTCTCCCGTGGCCGCGAGCGCCCGCGTCAGGCCATACTGACTCGTTTCAAAAACCACCGATTTTCGCGCAAACGCTTGCTGACCGATGCCTTTGTTCTTTCCGTATTCCAGCAGCGTGTAGTTGCCCAACCGTTCCACGTAGCGGGCGTGTTCGTCCTCGGTGAAAAGCGTCTCCCAATGAGCATCAAGGCTGTCGGGAAGGATGTGCTCAATCGTTGCTTCAGCCGTGCTCCAGTTCAAATCCTGCCCCGAGTTCTGGCGCTCTAACTCGCAAAGAATATAGCGAATGATCTTCTTCCCCTTGCTGCTGACGGCTTGGCGGAAAACCTCGAAGTCAGCCCGAAACTGATCGTCGTCCACGTAGACCGACCGGAGTAATTCGCGAACGCCGCTCGCCGTGACCACCGTACCACTTTGCAGCCCAAGCGCGGCTTCGTTGAAACGCTTCTCCAGCTCGTGCGTTCCGAGGCGACTGATCACGTTGAAGCGAAAAGAGAGCGTCACACAATCCTTGAGAATTTTCACCGCTTCGTCGGCCTTGAGTATCCGAAATGCGGCCAGTGCCAACGGCTTGTATTGACTCACGCCGAACAAAACCAGCGCGCGCACCTGCTCCGCCGCCCCCGGGAAATCGAGCCAATATTCGTCTTCCGCGTCGCCCAGCGCCCGATAGCACACGGCAGCACGCTCCAAATCCCTGACCAGTTCCATCGCACTCTCTGCCGTGGACACCTCCTCGCGGATCCGGCGGAACAGTCGTTCCTGCCGGACAAACGGGTAGAGCGAATTGAAATAGTGCCGTAAAAACTCCGGCAGCCGCCGCACGCCAATCTGCCCGGTCACCCGCTGCCAGCGCTTGAGCACATGTTCCAGATCGCCTTTACCCCGCTTTGCTACCAGCGACATCAGGTAGTTTTTGATCAAATCGCTCGCCGTGAGCTCCAGCCCCCGTGCATTGAGCGTCTCGAAAACGGTGTAGGCCCCCATGTCGTCCTCCACCACCACTTGAATGAATAGCAGCCGCACCGCGACCATTGCATCGACCCACTCCGCCAACTGCTGACCGCTGGATTTCGAAAACTCCTCGGCAATCTGTTTGGAGAAATACTTGAAAGCACCCCACAGCTGCTTTTCCGAATCGCCCAGCGAACGCTCGCTGGCCGGCTTCTCTAGCTGCACCAGCGTACCCTGGTAGAAATCATCGTCATTCCGGTTCAAAACCAGCTTGCTTGCCTCCACCAAGGAGCCGGGCAGTTTCGCTCCGATGTAACTGCCCCGCAACAGCGCTGCCCGCTCACGGTTCGCTTCCGGCTCGACCCCCGTGTCCGCCAATTCTTTCAACCGAGCGATCACGCACAGTATCAAAATGCTCAAGGTCGCGATCCGCTGCTGGCCGTCGATAATCGTAAACTCCTCGGGATTCTCATTCTGCATCAGCACCAGCGACCCCATGTAGTGCTGCGACGACCGCTTGGCCGTAAGATCCTGCAAATCCAGCCACAGATCCTCCCAGTGTTCCTCTTTCCACGAGTAGTCCCGTTGAAACGCGGGTACGCGATAAGACCTTCCGTTCCCAAGCAAGTTCTTGAGATTCGGGGTGCTGGTGGCTAGGAGGTTTGAGACAGCCATGGCGATCAGGTCGAAATTACTTCAGATAACGGTGGATTGCTAGCACCAAGGTTCACACGGGTGAAAGCAGCTTCGGCAACAGCAGGTCCCGGGTGCGGCGGAGGGTTTGGTTACGGCGCTGGAGCTTGTGTTGAAGTAGCTGATTCGCTTTTGCCATCGCATTGAAACGTGTCAACAGATCGGCAGTGGGCACCAGCACATCAGCGTTTTCGAATATCCCAGAGTTTACAGCCGGATAAGCGGCACCCGAGGCGTGGTTGACAAGATAGCTGGTGAAGTCGTCGGTAGTGGTCGCTTGGTAGAGGTAGCTCCATGGCACTGACCGAGCCGTAAGCACCGCAAAGCCTGTCGAAGCGATGACATTATCTTCCGGGTCGATGATTAGAGAAAATGAGCGGCGATTGGGTCGAACGGTGGACCAAATAATGTCACCATGCCGGACGACTCGACGTGCCCGACTTGGAGCAGCTTCGAAACGCATCAGCTCTATATTGTCGATAGCCCCTGTCGAAACTGACGCGATGTCGATGTATTGAATTTCTTCAGGAGCATTACTGGCACGTATGCTCTCGGCGTTAACTTCTGCGAGTTCGCCCAGCTTCTTCACCTCCCAGCCCGCGGGGATTTGGCCGAGGGGGGAGGCGGTGAAGCGGGCGGATTCGTGGCCGGGGAAGCGGAAGTGGACAAACCACTCGCGGTAGAGGGATTGCGCCATCTCCTCGAGGATCTTGATGCGCCGCTGGTTGTTCTCGATCAGGTCGTCGTACGCCGAGAGGATCCCCGCGATCTTGCGCTGGGTGGGGAGTGAGGGATAGCTGAACTTTAGACTAAGAAGTCGGTCTGTTTGTATTCGACTCGTTCCATGCGCAGCTTCATCCACAATCCCTTTGATTTCATACTTATTTCCAATAAGCCAATAGTAGAGAAAATCGCGATCAATGTCCTGCGTGCAAGTGACAGACTTGAGATCTTGATTGAATGCAAGTTCTCTCTGTGCGATCGCCACGGGAAAGTCTTTCGCGAGGATCATGCCACGAACCACAATTAGAATCGTCCCCGGTCTCACAGTTCTTGTTCCGTTCTTGGCACCTTCCGGAGTAAGATGATCTTCCGCATCATGAAGACGATTTGTCTTCATGTCCTTGCACGACACCCAAGGTATATTTCCGTTCCAATAAGCAGGATTCTGTTTACTTGGCGTACCTCCAGATTGAAGAGTCACGCAGTCGCCAAGTAAGCATTCTTTCCAAGCAATTTTCATGCCTCCAAGAGTTCCACGACGTTTTCCGCGATGCGCGCTTCGAGCTCCCGCGCTTCGGCATTAAGCACGTTAAGGTTTCTGCCAGTTGTTCCAACGGGTTTCATTCCAGCGTGTCGGGGTTTTTGAGTGATTTCTTTTCCTCGGCGGTCAGGCGGCGCTCCACTTTTTTGATGTCCTCCTCGGGTGACAGGGACTCGGGGCGGATGCCGCGGTCGATGAGGGTTTGGCGGACGGCTTGGTTGTTGGTGACGTGCTCGTTGGAAATGGCGGCTTCCGTGCCGAGATTGCGTTCGCGGGCGTTGAAGATGGTGATCTCGGTGGCGAAGTCTTTGGCCTTGAGAATGATGGTGGGGGCGAAGTCGGCGAGCGGGCGGCTGGCCGGGACTTTCCACTGGGCCTTCATCGCCTGAGTGCTCTTGCCGAAGAGGGCTTGGTCGCCCTTGCTGCGGATCAGGGCGAAGTCCTCGTTGCCGCCGGTTTGCTCGAAGATGACAGCGGAGAGCTCTTTTTCGGTGGAAGTGAGCTTCTGGCGGGCTTGTACGCGCTCGGACTCGAGCAGGCGTTGTTCGATCAACTCTGCTTTGCGCGTCTGCACCGCGAAGTAGGTCTGGGCAAAGGCAATCTCCTCTTTCCTCGGGTCGCCATTCTGCGCAATGAGGTAGCAGGCGTAGCGGGTGAGCATGATGTCGTCGATCTCACGGCGGATGCCGGAGCCGATCTCGACCATTTTGTTGACGTCAACAAAATGGTCGGACACCGGATGACCTGAAACTTCGCAGGCGGTTTTCGCCTTGAAAACGGCGGACTGGTTGAAGTTTCGCCACTCGGCGTATCCCAGCAAATGCTGGAGGTCGCGGGCGAGCCAGTACTCGACGCCCGTTTCGGTTTGCTGGGCATGGGCCTCAAAGTTATCGGTGAGGCTGTGAACGAGATCGGATTTCATGCTTCCAAGAGTTCCACGACGTTTTCGGCGATGCGAGCTTCGAGTTCCCGCGCTTCGGCGTTGAGGACTTCGAGTTCCTCGTTGAGGGCTTCGAGCTGTTCCTTGAAATCCTCGTCGCTGAGGTCCTCGCCCTTGGCGACACCGACATAACGACCGGGGTTGAGCGACCAGCCTTGGGCCTCGATTTCGGCGAGGGTGGCGGCTTTGCAGAGACCGGGCACGTCGGTGTAGGACGGCGCATCGCCGAAGACTTCTTGCCATTTGGCTTCGGAGCTATGGTTCAGTTCCAGATCCTCGCCGCGGTAGAAGCGGACGAGGTTGGCGATGAACTCGATTTGCGCGGGGGTGAAGTCGCGGTGGGCGCGGTCGAGCTGGCGGAAGATATGCCGCGCGTCGATGAAGAGCACTTTGTCCGCGCGGGCCGTGCCGGCTTTGCCTTTGTCGAAAAACCAGAGTGTGCAGGGCAGGGTGACGGTGAAAAAGAAGTTCGGGCCGATGGCGACCATGACATCGACATGGCCAGCGCGGATGATTTTTTCGCGGATGTCCTGCTCGGACGCGCGGGCATCGGCGGCGGAGTTGGCCATGACAAACCCGGCGCGGCCCTTTGGGTTGAGCGCAGAGTGGAAGTGCTGGATCCACAGGTAGTTGCCATTGTCAGTGCGCGGGATGCCGTAGGGGTAGCGCGGATCGCCCGCGAGCCGCTCCTTGTCAATCTGGCTGACGTTGAATGGCGGATTGGCCATCACGAAGTCGAAGCGGCCGACCGAGTCCTGGAGGTCTTCGTAGTAGGTGTTGCCTTGCTTGATTTCACCGCTCAGGCCGTGCACGGCCAGGTTGAGCCGGGCGAGGCGGGCGGTGTCGGTGACGCGTTCTTGGCCGTGGACGGAGATGTCGGAGGTGGGGTTCTTGCGGTGTTCTTCCAGAAAGTGGGCCGACTGGATGAACATGCCGCCGGAGCCGCAGGCGGGGTCGAGGATGCGGCCGTGGTAGGGTTCGAGGATTTCGACGATCAGCCGAACGATGGCGGTGGGGGTGTAGAATTCGCCGCCCTTCTGGCCCTCGCTCATCGCGAACTTGCCGAGGAAGTATTCGTAGATCAGCCCGAAGGTGTCGCCGCCCCGGTCCATCGGGATCGAGGCCATCACCTTGAGCAGCTCGGCGAGCGTGCGGCCGTCGAGGATCTGGTAGTTTTTCGGCAGCACATCGGCGAGGTCGGGGTTTTCCTTTTCGATCGTGCGCATCGCCTCGTTGATCGCTTGGCCGGTGTTGGCGCCCTCTGGCAAACTGAGCAAGTGGTCAAAACGCGCCTCGGCCGGCAGATAGATCACGCCGGCGGCGTGGTAATCCGTCGGCCCGATCGTCCGCCGCGAGCCGGCCTGCGGCTGGATCTCCGCCGCCACCGCCGCAAAACGGACATCGGCGTAGCGCAGGAAAATCAGCCCGAGCACGGTGGGCGAGTACTCCGAAGGCTTCAGATCCGCCCCGGCCCACAGCATGTTGGCGGCGTTCCAGAGTTTCTTTTCCAGATCGGCGTGGGAATCTTCGGAGGTAGCGGGTTCGGTCCAGTGCATAAGGTGATGACAGAGTGAATGATTTTGCGGGCAGCGGGGAAAGGTGAATTTCCCAAGGTGCAAACTTGGGGCGTGGGTTTGCATTCTGGACCAGGGGGTGGGTCAAATGCCGGGTCAGGCTCAAAAAACCTGAAAATAATTCAGCGCCCCGCTCACCCCCTGATTTGACCAAAGTCGACCCTATCACCGCGCCGCCGCCTCCTTGGAAAGATCCTTCAACGCGTTGGAAAGACCCTTCAACGCGTTGGAAAGACCCTTCAACGCGTTGGAAAGACCCTTCAACGGGTTGGAAAGACCCTTCATCGCGTTGGAAAGACCCTTCATCGCGTTGGAAAGACCCTTCAACGGGCGTGTCAAAAATTTTGTGTAAGTTCAGATCCGCTGATTAGGTGTTAGTGG
>JBAXLW010000002.1:0-71796 GCA_037134575.1 Verrucomicrobiota bacterium
CCACTAACACCTAATCAGCGGATCTGAACTTACACAAAATTTTTGACACGCCCAAGCCATGAGCGGCCATTTTGTGTGAAATCCGTGTGGAATCCGGGGATTCTGTCGCGGATTTCGAGTGGATTTGAATCCTGACAGAATCACGCCGTTGCCCGGAATCCGGGAGTCGGCATGTCTGGTCAGGTTCTTGTCCATCCGCCACACATCTGCCAGATCGGTGAGTCGGATCAAGGTCTAATTATCTGGCCATCAAATTCACTGCATCTTCCACATGGATTGAGCGACGTCATCGCTGAAATCAACTACGGACGTCCTGAATCCCAACGCCCACTATCGTCGTAGGACGACGGGGATTTATGACATGAATCGACCATAAAGGCCACGAATGCGAGAAGAGCGGCGCATTTGATGGCATCGATTAGTGATCTTTCGACAGTTTGTCCGCAGTGACGGTTATAGCCGAAGGCACCGATGAATCCGCAGATTGCCAGCGTGGTGACAATAGTCATTAAATTTTAACAAGTGATGTAGTTATTTCTGCCATACGCCATAGCCTTGGGAGCGGAGAAGCTTTGCATGGCCAATCTCCATTGCCACCGCATCGGCATGATTGAGAAGCGGAATCGACTCGAACTTTTCCAACTCCAGATGGATGCCGAAGTTTGTGACATATGAACAGGCCTTATGTCCGCTCTTGTGTTGGGCAAGGCGCTCATCGGGCGATTTTCCTGTCATACCCACGTAGTAGCATGGCTTGCCGATTTGGTAATTGGGATTAGCTTTGATAAATCGCTTTTTTTCAGCGACACCGCTATCGAGGAGAACTACGTAAATTCGATACCTGGGTTCATCCGAATCCAGACGCAAACGCTCTCGAAATTTGCCCGCGTCCACGATTATACCGTCTCCGCAGGCGATCAAGCTGAGTCGGTCTCCCTGTATGCGGAACACTGCATTCTGGCCATATCGACGCCCGGTCTCAAGGGCTTCATCCTCCTCAAGACCAGCCACTGCAAATGAGGCCTCACGGTGTTTCCAATCGGGTGAGATCCCAACGATACGGGCCTTCCAATATTTTTTGCGGCTGAACTCTTGGCGCAGTTTTTTGATCGCATCGTCATCGCCTTTCATGTCCCCAGATGAGTATGGATTACCCGCCGTAATAATCCAAAAATTCTCCGGCCACTCTACGTCTTTGCACTTCGGGATGAAGAGCGTCTCTTGGTATTCGGGAAGGATTTCTGTTTTATGGTTTTGCATTGTCATCAATTCCTTTTTTCGAACAGACCGACATCAAAAACTATGAACCAACCGGCTGTGCTCTAAGTTATACCTTAGCCATTTTTCCTGCTGACAGATCTAATGCCTATGAATTGGTAATGACTACATTTACAAAAGCAGCCATGATTGAGAGTGAATAGGTTGGCGCGTCGGATGAATTCGACCACTGTCATGACGGCGCGTTGTCAGGGTTGCCTGAAAAGAGCTCTCCGTCACCGGATTCTACCGGCGATTCGTCAGGAGTCTTTTGGGAGCTTTTTTTA
The DNA here is from genome assembly GCA_037134575.1 of Verrucomicrobiota bacterium. GTDB lineage: Bacteria > Verrucomicrobiota > Verrucomicrobiia > Verrucomicrobiales > Akkermansiaceae > Luteolibacter. Next base: position 1,545 of record JBAXLW010000002.1, read on the forward strand.
CGCGTGGCCAGCTTCCTCGTGGCGGGAGCCGGCTGAGCTGGGGAAGGATCCGGCCGCTCCGGCTTTGCGGCAGTTTCATTCGGTGAAGCTGGCGGCATTGATTCCGGAGATGGCATCTGGTCCGTTTTGTCGATAGGCAAGGAAGATGTCAATATTGCTGCGGCTTCTGGCTCTCCGCACTCTGAAGGAGGGGCGAATTCTACGCATTCCTTTAACTCCGAATCAGGGCTATTCGTCTCACTATTTAGATCCTCCGCAGCGAATTGCTCTGGTTCGGGTGCCGTCCTTTTATCTTCTTGGCCGCTACTTTGGTGGGTGGTCTCGTTGTCCGCAGGAAGGTCCAATTTAGGATCAGGCACCCTTTCAAGCCTCAGAAGAGTGGTCTTTCTTACAGACCATCGTTTTGCCCCAAATGGATGGGGTGCATCAAGGCTCCCATAGTAAGATCCCGCGAATGAACTAAACCCTGCACTGAATCCTAACATCCAGAGTGCTTCCAACACAAACCTAGCGTCCAGGATCCCTGCGAGCTCCCTGCAATCGGCCTCCAGTGCCTTTAAATCGATTCCCTGCACTCTAAGTGAAAGTTCACGCCAATGCAGAAAAATGCCGAGACTGACAGCGGATACGGGGAGTTTCCAGAAGTCATCGATCGAATCGAGTGCCTTGATCAGCTCCAGATCTCCATAGATTTTTCGGAAGCCCGAAACCTTCTCCCACTTAGGGTCTCCCCATACGGAAAGCTTAGCTAGTGGAGGATTCAAGTGTTTGGGATCTGACAAGGTATCTCTCAGAATCTTCCTCAAGTCTCTCAGACCGGAAACCGGCTCAAGTGCGGCAGGTGCGTGCCGAGTGTATCCGAGCGCCTTTTGAACCAAGGCAACTCCCTCATTGTTGCCATCTACAATGTTCCTGAGCTTTGCAATATCACTAAGATTGTAATTGGCAATGAGGACTTCAATGAGCGCCTCGCCACCTTGGATCTTGTTGAGGATATCTCTTTGGGTGAAGCGCTCTTCGACCAGTCCATCAAATACTGGCTCCAACAGCGTCACTTCGCCGTTGAAGCGCCCACTGAGAATCTCGCGACTTCTCCCGGTAAGGGGAATCACGCCGGAGCATTCTTTGGCCATAAAGCATGCCTTAGATGCCTCAAGTGGTTCGTAAGAGTTAGTCCCGCTAGACCCAGAGGACACACTGCTAAAACAGGCGATAACTACCGAGAGTTCTGCATCCGGCATGAAATCAGGGAGTGTCGCAGCCACTTGGCAAAGGACCTCCGGGCGCGACAGACCGCCTTTTTCAGCCGAAGCAATTACGATTCTGGAACGATCTACCGAAATGTATCCCGAATCATGGAGGGATTGAAATTCATCAATAAATAAAGGGACAAGATAAGTAACTGGTTTCATTATTTTCAGTAGTAATCGGCGTTGTTTTGACTTGCGCCTCCAGCTGCTGACGCCGCGCCGACAGGCATTTTTTCCAAAAGATTTTGTGGCATGCTCGCTACAAACGGATGCGGCCTTTGCCCTGTATAACTGATGAATAAATTCCGGCGACTTCGAGTGGCGGCGACATAGAAAAGTCGTCGTTCCATCGGCTCATCATTACGATTAAAAATTGAGACGTCTTCGTCGAGTCCAGGCAGGAAGACCGTTTCAAAATCGAGACCTTTTGAACTGTGATAGGTCATGACGTAAACTATTCTTTCTCTGTCGGAATCAATTAGGCTGCCATGGCCATTACCAAGATACCGAAGAATCACACCATTAGAAGCAAGGTGTTTGTTGCACTCTTCATAGTCATTTTTTTTACCTCTCTCTCCTATAAAAGAAGGGTTGGCAACATGCGCCTCCTTGCAGACGAAGGCAATAAAATCCTGAACAAGTCGATGCTTCGATAAGAGGATGCAAACGGGATCCCCAGCTCTGGTGAAGCGCTGGGCATTTTGCCATACCCAACGCATCTCGTCTTCGTGTTTACTGGCATTCGCGAGCGTGATTTTTACGTCTGCTGTTGGTTTGCCCTGCCTTGCCGAGTGAACCTTGGAATTAGGCAGGATCGTGGCGACAATTTTTCTTAGCTTCTCTGTGAGACGATGGACAATAGATAAAGAATGAATGGAGGGGCTTGTGCTGGCTTGGATGAATTCTGGAGAAACCCTTTGCTCGTAAATCGATTGCTCCTCGTCACCGGCCATGATGAGCTTTGAGCAACTGCTCTGAAGAAGAGTTAGAATGTAGGGCTCAAGATCTTGAACCTCATCGACGAAAATGTAGTCATACCTTCTAGGCATCGACTTGAACTCGTGGTAGGTCATTACCGGAATGTGCCGGGAGTTTTCCGGCAAGCCGGACTGCAGCATGTCCTTGAGAGAATGAGTGAACGCTATCACACACGCAGTGGCCTGCGGATTCGTTATCAAGGTTTCCCGTAATGAATGAATAAGAAGAATGCTCTTCCCTGATCCGGCAAAGCCCCTGATCCAATGGGAGCTTTCAAATTTAAGCAGATTATCGAGAACAATACGTTGATCAGGATCAAGTTTATTTATGGTCACCATCCAGTTCATGATTTCAGCGTGTTAGAGTTTCGTTTTTGATTGAAACGGCTAGGAATTCCTCGGCGTAGAGTCTGATCTTCTTCGAGACTGTTGATTCGTATTTTCCGAGTTCTGTCAGAAATTCCTCATCATTCAAAAACGTGGCAAGCCGCTTAGCACGCCCAAGATCATTCGATTCAAGACTGCCATGATTGAGCATTTCCCGGAATAGTTCATTCGCCTCTCGTAGCATTTCCCGGCCACGCTCCTTCTTGTTTCTCGTCAGGAGCCGGTCTCCCAGGGCTGCCATTACCACTGGATTCCGATCCGACAGTTGATTGGCTTCTTCAAACAGCTCCATTGCTCGTTCGTCGTTGCGGGACCTCTCCATCGACAGCGCAAGGTTGAAAGCTGAAACCCATGTTGGTTCACGGGAATGAGCTTTTTCCGCCCATTGATCGCTTAGCTTATACTTGCCGCAACATGAATACTGATAGCAAATTTGTGAGGCGTTGGGTCCCGTCAAATGTTTCGGGTCGATCCGCTCCAACGATTCGAGCGACTCAGCGGCTTCCAAATGAGCACCTGATTTCGCGCAAGCGTCCGCAAATGCCTTTAATGCCGCCGCAGTGGGCCTTCCTCCATTCTTGACAATCGACTCGTTGAGTTTTTGCCGCGCTATCAGGCGCTTTGTTTCTTCGGGAGACAATTCCCCGTTCGAAAGGGGATTGATGAGCGCCCCTTGCGCCATCGTATTTCCCAGCTTCGCGGTGATGTTAAGGAGTTTGTTTTGATCAAGGAATGCGCTGATGGTAATCCTGTCACCTCCTTGGAAGGGTGATTCTTCTGGTGCTTTCAATTCAAGAATGTGCAGAATCTTGGTTGCAGTGGAAACGCAGATCGGCAGTTCCACCTTCTCCTGATTGTTGTTCGGAACGATGAGGGAATCGGTAAATAGGACTTCCGGTGTAGGAATTGGTGTTCCCGCAGGAATGACCGGATGCAGGGCATTACCCGCAGTAAGAATGTAAATGGTCTCACTGGTGATCGGGCGAATGAACTGCATTTCGAGACCATTCCATGTTAGAGAGTGCAAAGCAGCTCCACGGGAAACCGGGCTGCGTATGTCGGCTCCAATTTGACACTCAACATGGCGACCAAAATAGGAACGTATGGCATCCTGAACCAGAGGGTTCTGGGCACTGCCGCCGATAAAGAGAACCATGTCTAGCTGATCCTTCTGCAGCCCGGCCTTTGCCAGAGCACTCTCAATAGGTTCAAAAAGACAGATCGCTTCTGACTCATCCGCGACGGCTTTCATGGAGAGAAAAGAATCCATAATATCATAAAATTCCTTTAGACTGATGGAAGGCTCAGCAAGATGCAGGCTGTAGTCGCGAATCTTGATTGTTGGAATAGTGGCCACTTTCACTCTTTCTTCGGAGTTTCGATAGATCGAAACATCGCCCCCTTGAGCACGTGAGGCAATCAGTTTGCTGCATTGGACCTTGAGCTCCTCACCCACGGTTTGCAGACGTGGTAGAATGCCTTGCTCGAACTCTACGGAACGAATGTGATCGTCATCTCCAAGGCTTGCGCGTCGCATGGCCGGCCAGAGTATTTTTCGAGCAATTTGGCGGTCGATATTATCGCCACCCAATGCGCGAAACTGGGAAATCGCGAGATTTCGTGAAACCAATTTTTCGCCGACGCATCCCACATTGAGAATTGAAATATCACAGGTGCCTGCTCCGAAGTCGAATACCAGCGCGTTTCTTTTCTGATCCTGGTAGGACTTCAACACACCATCACCATTGGCAAGGCTATCCAGCAGGTAGCTGATGAAGGCAGCATTTGGTTCGTCGATGATGCTGCTGTCTTCCACATTGATGCCAGCGCGCTTCATCACACTGCACAGATCCAGTCGCTGATTGGCTTCGAATGAAGCCGGCACGCTGACGGCATAGCGGATTTCCGTGGGTAGTCCTTGGTCCGCAACCCATTGCTCGATGTGCTTTTTCAGGTAATCAAAGAAAGTTGTGGCGACATCCTGAGGTCTCCGGAGATCCGGTGTTCCATCTTTCCCATTGAGCTTGGAGCGAACATATTTTGGACCTTGGTCGATGCCCAACTCCATCTTGAACGAGAACCAGACATTTTCGTCCCTTGAGCATTCGGGCTTGAGCTCGGCAGCGCCTTGACCAATCAACAGCCGACCGTCATGCCATGCAATACAGCTTGGAAGAAGGTGATCCTCGATCGTGCGGCCCATTCTGTCCATTTGGGGTATCGGAATTGGCTCAGTAGCGAGTATGCCCTTAACCGGATCGATAAAGACCCGGCTTGCGATTGTCGTTGATGTTCCAAAATCGATTCCAACGAAAGTCGTAAGAGAAAGAGCAGCCTCCAACTCCTCTTGAATTTCACCGTCACAGGCAAGAACGCCGAGAGGAATACCAGAGTCCTCGCGCGGAGCGATTGGGCGGTCTTGGAAACTTCTCTGAGGCGGAGCTTCACTCTCTGGTGTCTTAGGCGGCACGGGTGGCGCATCGCCTCCGGACATGATTCGAGTGATTACCTGCAAGTCTTGATCCAGTGATGTGATGAAGTCATCCGTCGTGGCGAGAAGCTGGCTGAGCTTTTTGATGCTGAGTAAGGCCGAAAGAGAATCCTCCAGATTAAGCGTGGTTTCAGCTCCCAGATGAGAGAGCGTGTTCCGTAAGTTGATCAATGTGTCACACTGGAGCGCTCCTACCCGTTGCTGGTCGTCGATTTCCTTCTTTTCGCAAATGGGCCGCCAGTTGTGCTTCAAAACACCGCATAACGAGACCAAATCGAGTTTTCCAAGGTCACGAATGGTGCCGGAACGAATCCGGCTTGACTGCGAGCCTTTGAGCCTGGGAATGCTCCGGACTAGTAGTGTCCACCAGTCAGAACCCTCCACGCAAATCTTTGGGAGGACTTCACCAAGAAAACCGCATAGGTATCCTTGAAACTCTTTCAGATGCTTCTCGATGGCGAGGGATGTTGTTTTGTTGTCAGTCATGGCGGATAGTGGTTTTAGGTATTTCCGTGTATTTTTTAATTGGTTATTATTGGAATCACCATCCCAGCGAGAGTAATTCCTTCACGCTCACCTTGTTTAGAACCGACGTGCATGTCTCCCAATCGGCGTCTTCGACTCGGCTGTATTTCACGTCGAAGGGATTTCGGGTGGCCGTGGTCCGGTCGATGAGCTGATGGGCGGCTTGTTCTTCGTGAAGGGCGACTTGCGCCCACACATCTTCCATCGCGGAAGTTATTCTTGTTGATGCGCTTTTTTTGCATCAGCACACCTCCATGGGTCAGGTATTTTGAATCGCGGGGAGCCTTATCCTGAAACTCCCTAAAATTTGCATAGACCGCGATGCTTGGCGCATCTGTTGGCTTGTTGACCGTTTTAAGTTGGAATGGCATGGGTGAAATTTTAGTTAAGGACGATTACTCACCAGCGTCGTCGATCAATTCTGGGACGTAGACACGGCGGAGGGGGAGGACGCTCTTGTAGCGGGAGTCAAATTTTTCGTAGTGCTGAAAGATCAGGTCCACAAGTTCTTCGCCGTCAATGAGGCGGAGGTTGGCTTTGCTTTGTTCAAAGTTGCGGCACTGGGGCGAATAGGTGCCGAGGGTGAAGAAGAGGCCGTATTCACCGGCGGAGAGTTTGCCAAAGAGAGCGGAGACGTCCTTGTCGGTGATGGTGCCATCGCCGCTCTTGACCTGAACTTTGATGATCGGCGGTTCGATGCCGAGGTGGTCTTTGTGGGCGATGACATCGACACTGGGTTCGTTCTTGCGAGCGAGGCGGGCTTGATAGCCCATGCATTCGAGGAGGTGTTTGACGAAGCTCTCCATTGGCAGGCCTTTCAATTCTTGGGAGAGACGCTTGAGGACAAAGTCGCGGGTGGTTTCCTCGATGTCGGCCGCGACGTTGGGGATAGTTAGATCTTCGGAAACCAGCGGTGCAACTGCCTTGCCTTCGAGCGCTGCCCGGAATTCGTCGGCGTAGGTTTTAACTTGGAAAAAACTAAGGGCACTTCCGATTTCGTAGAGCGCGCCTTGAGTGAAGAGGGTTCGTTCGACAGTTTTTAGCCATTTCACCTTCCGAACGTGTGGATAGTTTTCGACAGCATCCGGTCGATATTCGTAAGGACCGCAAATGGTGCCGATGTGGATCTTCCGTTCATGTTTATGTGGGAACACAAGCAAATCACCTTCCTTCATCTCGTGAGCGAATCGGAAAAGCTGTCCGGCATTGTTGGGTATCGCTCCCGGTTTCTTGTTGGGATAGGCCTTTGCAACCGCAGCCTTGAAGGCATCACGGTTCGGACCTAGCTTGGAAAGATCACCCATGGAATGCCAGCCGAGGGCGACACAGTTCTTGGATAGGAACATTGACGCCGCGTCTCCGGTCTTGCCAGCGTGGATGCCCCATATGGGGGTGTTGGAGGTGATGGGTAGTTTCATGGCTCTTGCAGATGAAATAGGGGGTGAGCTTCATTGTGGTGGGGACACCTTTAGCACTCAGTCCACCAATGCCTTCAGCAGAGCATCCCGCGCATCCAAGTAATAGAGGATGGTGATCTTCGCCGCCATGTCGTCTGGCAGGTCGTTCAACTGCCGGCGACTGCTGATGGGCATCAGGATGCTTTGGGCACCTTTCTCGACGGCGATTTCGACGGCGGATACCGGGTTGAAGATCGTCTCGATGGAGCCGCCCAGATTCAGCCCACCGGTGACCATGAGGCCGCCCTTGATGCTTTTTTGGAGAAGCGATGAGCACAGAGCCAGCAGCACACCAACGCCGACGCCAGCACCACTTTTGGCACTGTCGAATGCCCGCAGTTGCACGGAGAACTCGTGCTGCCGGGGGTCGCGATCACCGACGAGTTCCTTGGCGCGGACGTAAAGGTTTTGCTCGGCGCAGCGCACGCTTTCTTTGAAAGACGGCGGAGCTGGCTGGTTCAAGATCTTCACACCGCTGCCCGGGCCTTCCGTGATATCTACCCGATAGAGACCGGGATTCTCTTCTCCCCCACCTGGCGACATTACCCATACCTGCCCGGGCGGCAACGGGTCGGTGCCGATGCTGTCCTCGCTGTAAAGCTCGGGCGTGGATACGAATTTCTCCACACCTTCCTCGCCCAGCGTGTAGCTGAACTGGGTGTTGCGGAATTCTGCGGAGCCGATGCGCTTCTGCTGCTCCTTGACACGGCGGCGGCACTCCAAGCCAATGCGCAGCGCCCATTCCAAGACTTCATCCGAGACCGGAACCTCTGGGTTTGGTGAGACGAGTTTGATGAGGCCGCTTACCGTCTTCATCACGCCGGTCGTATCGCGGCCGCTGAGTGCTCCACCGAGATGAACACGCCCTGTTATTACACTCTGGCGGCTCTGGCGTCTCAGCTGATTCCAGCATTCCGACAGGTAGTCGCTGACGAGGCCGAAGCGGTTGGTCAGCAATTCCCGGCTGACCTTCGGCACGTCCCAGCCGGGGAGGTAGGCGTGAATACGATCCATGAATGCGGTGTCGTCACGCATCTCCGCCGGCATTGGCCCGAACAAGTGACCGATGCGCTGCTGGTGCTGCACGTCCACATCGAAGTTACCGACCATGACCATTCCGCCATCCGCGCGAATGCTTTCCTTGCCACGGCTGAACTCACCGGACTCCATATAGCCCTTCATGATGTTCACGCCGTCCTTCTGGTCGAAGGAGACTCCGGAAATCTCGTCGAAGCAGACCACATCGTATTGGCAGACCAATCCGCGCTGGCCGTTACCGTTATTGACGAACATCCGTGCCACCGAGGATTTGCCGCCGGAGACGAGGTGCGCATACGGAGAAATTTGTTGGAAAAGATGGCTCTTGCCGGTGCCCCGAGGCCCCAGTTCCACTACGTTATAGTTCCGCTCTACGAAAGGCACCATGCGAAGAAGGATCATATCGCGGCCTCGCGGTGTGAGTTTCTCCGGCTCCATGCCGATGCTCCGGATCAGGAAATCCTTCCATTCTTCCGTGGAGAAAGCCTCCCGCCCTGCATAGAGGGTCGGGAGCACCTCGCGCTTGGAGAGCTGGATCTCGCGCATGGATTCGATGCCAAACGGGCGAGGTGGCTTTTCCTGCGCGATCATCGGGTCGTAGGACAGTTCCACTTCTGCATAGAAGCCGCCTGTTAGCATCCGCTCGTTGGCGTGGACCATCGCCTCGCTGATCCTCACATCCTTGAGCTGCAAACTCGGCAGCGTTGCGAGAAATGAGTCCGTTCCCGAATCAAGCCTGGCCGTGATGATGTCGATCAGTTTCACGTGCCCCTTGTCCTTGGCGCGTGCCTTGAACAGTTCGTGTTCCCCGGCACGGATGGTCTTTTCGCCCAGCTGCCGCTCTACGATCTTTAGCCCCTCCGCGATTTCCTCCTCGTCCACCGAGGAGCAGTAGCGGCCTAGCAAGAACTCGGCGACGTAGGTCGGGACGGGATATTGTCCTTTGAATTTCCGCACCAGGTCTTTGCGGACCACATAGCCTTCAAAGGCTTTGGTGGCGATTTGGTCGATTGTATCCAGTGGTTCGCTCATAAATTTATTCTCCAAGGGTAGTGGGTAGGGAATCAATCACCTTTCCTGACGGATCCAACAAAACGATTTCAGCTTGCCTGCCAATGTCAGCGTCGTCTTCGAGGAAGATGGAAACCTTTCCGTCCGGTTTCACTTTCTGCGCCTGATGATTGGCCAGCAGCGAGGTTTCAGGATCAGCTTGTAGCGTGCGGACATCCACAGAAAAACCGGCCGCCTGTTCGCTCACGGTGACTCGACAGTTGGCGTTCCCCCATTTTGCGCCCAACAACTTGGCAACATTCCCAGACACGCCGCCACTGTTGGAAACGCGTAGAATCGGGGTGACCATTTCCTGGAGCGAGACGCCGCCGTGAGTGTATTCCATAGAGGCACGGAAGCAGCCGACACCCGGAGGGCTGGCGATGACGACATCCTCGTTCCAGTGCCATTTGAGTGTAGGCACATCGGTCTGTGAATCCGACTTCATCGCGGCGCAGCGTCCCCAGCGGTGATCCGCCAGACCTGACTTAAGTTCCACCTTGGGAAGACCTCCGGGGAGGAGGAGCCAGCCGTGGTCGGTCACCACGATCAACTCTGTCCAGCCAGCCTTCAGGAGAGCACCGATGCGGCTCGCTAGATCGCGCACTTCTGATTCCACGCTGCGGGCTAGTTTCCAGCCCTCGTTATGGCCGCGCTTGTCGAGGGAGCCGGCTTCCGTCCACGCAGAGCCAGATGGTTCACCGGTCTCGCCGGGCTTTAGGAACTGCCATCCACTCTCCCGGAGGGCGGTGATGAACCTGTCGTGCGTAAGAGGCTTATCGGTGCCGATCAAACGTGTGGTGAACGCATCACCTAAATCCGCACCCTGCACCTTGTCCGCGAGGGGTGAGGCTGCGGGCTTGGCGGTGGCAGTGACGGAAGGGATCGAGGACCACTCCCAGTCCTGCGCGGAGTCGATGCCGGCGCTTGCCAGTTCCTTTGCCAGGAGTTGGGCGACATCCATGCGCAGACCGTCGGCAAACAGGAGCAAACGTCCCGGGGCGGTGACATACGGCTTGGTAAGCTTCGAGACCGTCTGCCCGTCGGCGCGGATCAGTTGCTGGAGTTGTCGGGCGGTGTCTTCCAGCCATGGGAGATAAACAGCCCGCAGCGCGCCCAGCAGGGAGCCGTGCTGCTCCTGGGTTCCGCAGGCTGCCATTGCGGCGAGAGCAGCGGCGTCCACTTGCCAGCCTACATGAGCGTATTGCTCGGCATAGGCATGGGAGCTTGCCGCTCCGGGGACGGTTTGGCACGCTTTTGCCAGTTTCGCGAGCGGTTCGAGAGCTGTTGCCAACGGACTCAGGTCGAGTTTCTGCCAAGCATAAGCGCGGCGCTTGCCATGTTGCTGTTCCAGCGCTGCGATACCTTTAGCCGCCTCATGCTGGGGCAGATCGACGAGTTTGGTAAGGGCCTGCTGCAGCATCCTCTCCTCCCGTTCGTTGAGATCCGGCCAGACTTCGGCGGTGTCGAACATCTGCGGGTCTTTTGGTGCCGCGCGCTTCAGCCATTCCACGATCCCGGCATAGTTCGCCGGCGCTTCCACAAAACGCTGCCAGGCCTTTTTCCAAGAATCCCCTCTACCGGCAAGCAGCTGCGCAGCCTTGAGCGGCCCCTCCTTGACGGGATCAAAACGGAAATCCGTTTTGCACTGTTGGCAGAAGGCTTTCCACTCCGCCTCCGAACCGCGTTTCTGGAATCCATCCGGATCGCTCAGCCAGCGCAGCAGCAGGCCGGTGGCATCCGGGGCTACAGTGCCGTTGAAAAACTCCGCATCCAGCCGCCGGCCGCGCAGTTGGGTAATAGGTCCGTCCAACAAGGTGGGCAGCGCTCCGGCCAGCGCGTCGAGCGTCTGCTGGTCCTTTGCCACATCGAGTTCTAGGCCGCCGTGTTTAGAAACAAGGAACCCATAGGGTGTCCACTCCTTGCCATTCACATGCAGCCACACCACACCGCGATACTGGAGTTCCACCAGTGCGGCGAGTTCCTGCGGGCAATCCTCCGCCGCACGCAGTTTATCGCGACTGATGCCGGGTAGGTAAAAAATTGGCACCGTGCCTGCGGGTGGCGCGCCATCCACAGACCGCGCTTCGATGCAGCGCAGCCACAATGCCGGGCCGCTGCGTTTTTCAGCGTCGTAGTCTCCCAGCACGAACAACTCGGGCACCAGCGCCTGGACTTGTGGCATGATGGATTCCCATAAGCGCTCGGGATCGGGCCAGAGCACGGCGCACGGCGCTACCTGATCACCGGGTGCGAATGCGTGCGCCATGTTGCGCAAGGCGGCTGTTAGGGTCTGTCCGAGTGTCTGGTTCATGCTATTTCAGTTACTTGCCGCTTAAGTTATGGAGTTGGAATGCATCTACCCCTAGCGATTCCCTGCAAAGGTCAACTAGGTGTTCGTGGTGCGTGAAAAGGAAAATCTGCGTGCGTTTGGATAGGTCAGCGAGCTGCGGCAGGATGGCTTTGGTTCGGTCGTTGTCGAAGGTGATCAAAAGGTCATCCAGAATAAGTGGCATGGGTTCGTGTTCCTCCAAATGCCGGTCCAGTGCTGCCAGACGAAGAGCAAGGTAGAGTTGGTCACGAGTACCCTCGCTCATACCTTCAACTGCCACGGATGTCCCGCCCGGCCTGCGGCCTGCCAGCACCGGGACATCCTGATCATTGAACTCGGCCGCCAAGCCCTCGAAGGCACCTTGTGTGATCTGCCGGAAGACCTCCCCGGACTTCTCCAGTAAAGGTGCCTGATTTTGTTCTCGGAATTGTTCGATCTGGTTCCTCAAAAACTGCGCGGACAAGCGTAACCGCATGAATTGGGCGGCATCCCGCCCCAAAGTTGCCAACTCGGATTCCGCCTGCTGCCGCAAATCGGCCGCAGCGTCTCCGGCTTTGGCCATCTCGTCACGTTGCCGGTTCAGCTCGGTCAACCCGGCTTGGACTACTTGGATCTCTGGCCTCTTGTCCAACAGGTTTACTTCCAGACGCGCTTTGCGTTGAGAGAGGTCATCAGCGTTTTCCGCTTGGACAAGACGAACAAACTCCTCCACTGACTGCCCCCTTGCCAAGCCTCCCAAGGTGTCCCGGATGTTTTTGAGCCGTTCCTCGATTGCCGCTTTTTTCTCCAGAGCAGCAAGCAATCGCTCCAGTTCCTCAATGGCGCTGATTTTCGCAAGGGACATCAACCCGTGCAGGATTTCGGACGCATTGGTTTCTTCCTGTCGCGCGAGCGTCAGGTGAGTTTTTGCATCCTCGATCTGGGAGGAAATCTGATCGTGCTCAGTCTGGGCTATCCGCGCTGCCGATACGACCTTCCATAAGGCAGCTTCCCGGGATTCTGTGGTTTCCGCTTCTACCCGCAGGGTGGTCGCTCGCTCGCTCACCTTATTCTCATAGTTAGCGATCAACTCTTGGGTCTTGTTCGCCTCGCCCGATAATTCCTTCCACTGATCGAATCTTGCGATTAGTGCCGCCCGTTCCTCAATTAACACTAAGCCGTTAGCAGGGGGAGTGTCGGCAGCCAAACCGGCCGACTTGCTCCGGGCCTGCCAGTTTGCGTTCGCTGCCTCGATCTCTGAGGAAATCGCAGCCGTTGTCTTGTTCAAACCCTTCAACTCGTCCCGCAGTTTCGCAAGCTGCTCGGTGATCAGCTTGCGTCGTCCAACCGTCTCCTCACCCTGCTGAAGAGATGTTTTTGCGGCTTCGTGCAGCACGGAATAGGACTTTGCCTCGGAGGTTCCCAATACCGCTTTCAGCGCAACAACGGCTCGTTGAATCTGTTCGGATTTGGAACGCAAGCCTTCTTCTGCATCGCGCAATTTTCCGAGGGTGTCCCGGAACTGAACCCAGCTTTCACGCCACTCCTCCATCTCGTCCGGCGAGCGCGGCTGAAGGTCAGCTGGTGTCCATTCTTGCTGCCATGAAATCAGAGTCTCTGCCTTCGCCGCCTCTAACTGAGAGGCGGCCGCTTCGGTTTCTGTGATCTGATTCCGGCTGGTTAGAATTTGCATCCGCTTTTCTTCGGCCTGCGCCACTGCGTCCGCATCAAGGCGCAGTTGATCGGCGATGTGATCTGCCGCTAAGATCGACAAGGGAAAGGCCTCTTCAAGGGGCAGCTCGGGATCCAGTTGCTCGTCAGCTCCTCCGCCTTTCCAATCCTTGAGCACCAGATGCCAACCGTGGTCCCGATGATGCCGCGCCTGGCTGAGCGATTCCTCTGTTGGCAACTCACCACGGCGCTCAAGACGTTTCAGATCATTCTCCAGCTTGGTGATGTTTGCATTCTCGTCGCGAATCTTTTTTGCGGTGGCTTGTAGGTCACGCTCCAGCTCAATGAGGCGGTCACGGAACTTCCGCAGTGTGGCTTTTGCGGGAACCTGAAGCTGTGATGCGGCTTCAAGATCCTGAGGTGCCCCATGCACCAGGGTGTGCTCGTCCTGAACTTTACGCGTCAGATTGACCACCGTGGTACGGGCGGCTTCCAGGGTTTTGTCGGCTTCCGTTGCCTCTGCGGCGACCGCCAATGCCGCTCTGAGCGGTTCCAGATCGGTTTCAGTCAGCGACTGCAATTCGCTCTCATGCCCGTCGATCGCAGAGGTAGATTCCTCTACCTTCCCCACACTCGCCGCGTAACGTCCTTGTGCGTCGATCAAGGACTGCGCCGCAGCCTCCAAACCGAGACGGGCTGAGCTTCCCAGTCGCATGCCCTCCAGAACGTTAAAATCCCCCACGATTTCCAAACTCTCCATACCACTCAGCAAGGCCGGTTCAATGCCGGCCAGTTTGCTTTGCAGATTCGCCAAGGATTCCTTCCGCGTGCGAAAGGCACCCAAGTCCTGATGGAGGGCATCTAGCTCATCTTCGATCGCCAACACTTCCGGTACCGTCGCGCACTTGCCCAACCGCTCCTGATCTCGGGCGATCTGCGAAGCTAGGTCAGACAACTTGCGTGAAGCCTCAGCAGCCTCATCGCGCGCGGTTCTGACGCGTTCCACAAAGTCACTCGCCACCTGCGGAAGCTCGGGCAGCTCGCGGAGCAATCGCAGCTCCTCGTTGAAACGGCTGACGGATGGCAGCGCATCCTCGCAACGGGTCATCCATCCGATGGCCACTTCGCACTCGGAAATTTCTTCGTCCAACCGGGCTTTCCGCGAGTTGTCCGCGTCAAGATTTCGGTTCAGCTCGTCCCAAACATCCGCAGCGACCACCGCCTCCCGGCTCTGTTTCAGCAGATCGAGGTAGCGTTTTACTGCCGGGCGGATAGACACGTTGGCAGAGGCTCGTCCTTTGAAAAATCGCTCCGATTCCGCTTCCAAGGCATCCAGCACACGCTGAACCGGAGTGCCGCCAAGGCTCGCGGAGAAAAGCGCTTTGCCGATGTCTCCATCGCCTCCGAGAATCTGGCGCGCACCTTCGCGCAACTCGCTGCTGCCCAGCCCAAACATGGTGGAGAAAAAGCTCTGCTCAACGTTTCCGAGAAACGGCAGAAGCGCATGGTCCGGCAAGGGATTGCCGCTCTCGTCCAGCAGGGTGTTTTTATTTCCCTTGCGCCGCTGGAAGCTCAGACGCACGCCGGCCCGGTTCGTGATCTCACCCAACAAGCGCATGTTCTTGTATTCATGCAGGAAATTGTCCGGCGACTGGCCGTGAATGCCATACAGCAAGTCCCGCGTCGCCCGCAAAAGGGAACTCTTGCCCGCTTCGTTTTTGCCGTAAAACACATGCAGGTCGTGTTCCCGGGGCGGAAACATGAGGTCGAGATTGGTGAAGGGACCGAAGGCCGGTATTTGCAAACGATCAAATCTCATGCGGTGGTGTCTCCTTTCGTGCGAAGGGCTTCGAGGATGATGGCGCGCACATCTCCCATGAGTGCCGGGCGCTGGGCTGCGCTCCAATCGGTCTCGACCTCAGCCCGCAGCTCGGGCGGCAGCACATCGAGCATTTCGGTGATGTCACCGGGGAGGGCTTCCAGTTGCTGGGTGGCCTGTTCCAAGCTCTCCAGCACGGTCCTGGTCAGTGCGTCCCGCTCTGCCAGTTCACCCAGATCATAAACGGGAGAAGTGGCCACTTTAATCTGCTCGATCCAGATGGCGTCCTCACCGAAATCCTGGGCGATGGCCTCGGTCTCCGCCCGGAAGCGCACGGTATCCCGGAGCAGGATTCCATGAAGCGGACTCGCTCCAGTCAGCACCAGCCGGGCCGCTAGTAAGCGCCCTTCGGCACTATCGATGGCCCGCGACAAGGCATCGCGGATGCGACGCAAGACTTCCGGTTCCTCTTCCAGCCCTGCGAGATCCACCTCGACCGCCGCCCAGCGCACCACATCCAAGTTGCACCAATCCGCCGACTCGACATCGAGGTGATCGTTCACGGTCACCAAGTAACATCCACGCGGGCCGGTTTCGCGAGCGTGACGCCCTTGGCAGTTGCCGGCGAAGACGATCCAGGGTTCCTCGCTGATTACCTCGGGTTGATGGATGTGTCCCAACGCCCAGTAGCCATATCCCTTCGCCTGCAAGTCCTGCACCGAACACGGGGCATAGGTGTCATGGCCGGGGCGTCCGGTTAGGCTGGTGTGGAGTAGTCCGATATTGAACATGCCTGCAACGGCCGCCGGATAGTCCTGCGCTAAATTCTCTGGCACCGCGCGGTGTGGGAATCCGCGCCCGTGGACAACGGCAGGGACGTCCGGAACCTCCTTCGTTTCCGCCGTGCGGGTGGAAAACAGCCGCACGTTGTCCGGCAGTGACAACTTTTTAGAAATGACTGAAGCGGCATCATGGTTGCCAGTGATCAGGAAAACAGGAACGCCCTGATTGTTGAGCCGGACCATCTGGCCACGGAAAAACAAACCCGTATTGTAGTCCTTCCAATCGCCATCATAGAGATCGCCCGCGATCAGGAGGAAATCGACTTTCTCCTCAATGGCCAAGGTCACCAGATTCTCAAATGCCCGGCGGGTGGCTCCACGGAGCAGTTGCGTGGGCGCACCCTCATGCGCCTCCAACCCCCGGAGTGGGCTGTCGAGGTGGGGGTCTGCGGCGTGGATGAAGCGGAACATGGGTGTTAGGAAGTAATCGGAGGGGTTGGGTCTTGCAGGAGTTTCTGTTGTCGGAATCCTTCCAGCTCGCGTTCTAGCTCCTCGCGCAGCTCGGCCTCGCTGGGGAGGATGAGTTTGTATTTGGTGGCGAATAGCTTTTCGTTGCCATGAAGCACGGAATAGCGAACCACGGTTTCATCCTTGTTGGCGCAGAGGATGATGCCAACAGTCGGATCGTCCTCCGGTCCCCGCCGCTGGTCGTCGTAGAGGCGCACATACATGTCCATCTGCCCGATGTCCTGATGCGTCAGCTCGTCTGTTTTCAGATCGAACAAAACGAAGCACTTGAGCAGGTAGTTGTAAAAAACGAGGTCGATGTAGAAATCCTTGCTCTCCGTGCTGTTGCGCTGCTGGCGGGCGACGAATGCGAAGCCCTTGCCCAGCTCCAAGAGGAAGGATTGGAGGTTATCGAGGATCGCATCTTCTAGCTTTGATTCCAGCAGGCGGCCTGTTCCCGGTAGACCAAGAAATTCCAGCATCACCGGATCACGGACGAAATCGCGGGGTGTCGGGTCCACTTCGGCGAGTTTGACATCGGCTTCAGTCAGGACGGCCTTGCGATCTTTGCTGGCGAGCAGGCGCTCATAATAAAGGGTGCTGATCTGGCGTCCGAGTTGGCGGGTGCTCCAATTTTGCTCCGCTGCTTCCTTGGCATACCACTCGCGGGCGCGCGGGTCATCAAGGCGCAGAAGAAGGCGGTAGTGGGTCCAGCTCAATTTTAGACGCAGTGCGTCTAAATTCTCAAACAGCCGGTAGAACTGAGTCATCTTGTAAAGGTTCGACGCATCAAACCCTTTTCCAAACTCCTCCGTAAGCCGCGTGGCCATTTGCACCAGAAGCCCGGCTCCATACTCGGCCCGGGTCTTGCCGCCTTGCTCGAACTCGACGATGTGCCGTCCCACTTCCCAACAGGTGCGGACTTGGACAAGATCCACCGCCCGCAGCGCTTGTTGCCGCGCTTGGACGATGAGAGTGCGCAATTCGCCCAGCAAGGAGTCGAATCCCGGCTTGGCCCGCGGGGAGGATGGGGGTTTTGAAAGAGCGGTTTTCTTCTTCACCGGGTCGCCTCCTTCTGTGCCTTCGTTAGATGCACATCATTCACGCGATCTCCGGTGAAGGTGCTGCCTTTCCAGAACCAGGGGGACTCGGATTTTTCGCGTTGGGGTTCTTTGCCGCGGTCTTTGTCCCATTTGATGTTGGGCTTGGCGCGAAGGAGGCCGGCTCCTTTTTTGCCGCCGGGGAGGTCGGTGGTCATGAAGGGGCGGATGTTCATGCGGACGCCGTCGTTGAGGTCGGGGAGCCAGCCGATGGCCTGCTTGGAGAGCGGCTTCCAGCGGACGAAGAGGTCGTAGGGTGGTTCGCCTTCGAGGATGAGCTTGAGGCGGGTTTGGAGTAGCTTGGCGGCTTGCAGCTTGGCGTCACTGCCGGCCTCCTCAGCTTCCACGGCGGCTTGCTGGCGGCGGATCCAATCGCCGAGGTAGGCGTAGGTGAGTTTTTCGAGGGTGGCGTGGGTGAGAGTGTGGTAGTTCACCAGCGCGCTGAAGCCGCTCTTGTGGCCGTCCCAGATGTGCCAGATGAAAGGGCGGTGGTGGAAGAGCGCGCAGTGCTGCTCGAAGAACTCGTCGCGCAGCCAGTCTTCGAGGGTTTCGGATTTACTGCCTTTCTTGCCGCCCGGGCCGGCGCTGGCGATGAGGGTGGGCAGGTCCAGCTTGCCCATGGCTTGAGCGAGCAGGGCGCGCAGGCGTTCGGCGGCGGGAGCTTCGCCTTTGGTGGCGGAGAGGCACACGATGCCATCGTCATCCGCCAACGTTTCCAAGCCATCCGGGCCGAGCGCCGGGCAATCGGGAAAACTTGAACCGGACTGGCGAGGCCACTGGTAGCCGAGCAACCGCGCCACGGCCACGTGCAACGGCTGGTCTGCACCGGCAGGGTGGCCGTTGAACAGCCATTGCGTCGGGTCGCTGGAAAACGGCTTCGGCAATCCGTGCGGATATTTCTCCGCCGCCACCTTCTGCCAGTGCGCCAGGTCGAGGGGGACTTTGATCAATGTTGCATTCGTAACCATGACCTTTTGATCAAGTGTTCGGACTGCGGTCGAGAAATCTGGTGAAGAGCAAAAGCACCAAAGAGCACACAAATCATCAGGTTCTCCCAGTGTTATCGCACTGACGTTGCTGGAAAAAATCTCACCAGTATAAAGGGTGGCGGACAAGTTGCCGATTACTGAAACTGCCACACCTTTCTTTCCCCAACCAAGTTTGCCCCTAAATGGGTTCTGTGATATTTCTGCGATTCCGCCACCGCCATCAGTCCAATACAGTATGCTTTGACGCCCACCGTAACAGTCTGTCGGGCACGATTCCTGAATGAACTCCCACCCATTTGAGACGATTCCTATTTCCCAGAACCCTCGTCCTAGCCTCGGGTAGTCGCCTGTGGCCAAGCCTTGCCATGCGTCAGCCAACGTAGAAAGTTGTGGGCTATCTACCGAATTGGCTTGGTGGGTAATCCGACAATCAGGATTTTTTAGCTGCTCAGCCTGCCCCAGTCTTACAACCTCTGCATTCTGGAGTGCGATTGATTTCTCAATTGGACCTTTTTCATCAGCTACATCAAGTCCTGCGAACTCATGCTCTTGATTCGGCCGCCGACATTCGAGTGTGCAGAGCAAGATATTAAAGTCCCACATGGGAGTTTGAAATGCCTTTGGTCCTAACCGGGTGACAAAATTCCATGAAATATCACGAAGCAGTGTTTGCCGTAACAGCTTGTAGCTGCCGAGGGAGAGCCAATTCTGGGGCGTGACGATGGCTGTAATCCCACCGTTTGCGCAGAAGGTGAGGCATCGCTCAACAAAACAGGTAGCTAAGTCGGTTTTGGCTGTTGGATGGGCGCGTTCACAATAATCCATTAGCGTCGCCTCCTGCTTTGGCCTTCCCAAATATGGCACGTTGGTGGCGACGAGCGTGAACTGGCCGGCGAGAATTTCCGCCGCCTTGGCCAGGCCGCGCGCGGTCACGGCCATTTCATGCGCGGTGTCGTCCTTGGTCTCCTGCGCCAGCGCCTTTTCCAGCAGCGGCTGGAGTTCATGGAACGCGGCCACCAGCAAATCGCCCTCGCCGGCGCGCGGGTTGATGAGGCTGCCCAGCACCGCCGCCTTTTGGAACAGCCGGTAAAGCCGCTCCATGCCGCGCTGGAGCTTCTGGTTGTCGCCGGCAATCGCCAGCCAGTCGGCTTCGCGGGTGTTCGGCGCGAGGCCGGAGCAGGCCAGGTTCATCGCCGGCAGCTTGCAGTGGCCCACGCGCCGCCACGCGGCCAGCGCCAGGTTGAACGCGCCAATCTGCGTGCAGCGCGGGTCTATCTCCAAGCCGAAGAGGTTGTCGCGGATGACCGCCGCCACCGCCGCCGCTTCGTCCAGCTTTTCCTCGGCCAGGCGCAAGGCCACCAGCCGCTCGAACATCGCCACGACGAAGTGGCCGCTACCCATGCAAGGGTCGAGACACTTGAGTTCCTTTGCCGTTTTCGGCCAGCCGTCAAAGGAGCCGGAGGCGGGTGTCCACTTGCCGTCCTTCTCGATAAATCGGAGATATTTCCACGGACACCCGGGGAGAGCACAGGATTGGCGGAGTTCGTCCTCGCTGGTGGCACTTTCCGCCAGCTTGGGGTTTGCGGCGAGGACTTTGCCGGCGTGCCATGCGCCGAGGGTGTTATCCAAGAGGAAGTCCACCATGTAATCCTCGGTGAACAGTTGCGTGACGGACGGCAGTTCATCCGCGCCGATCTTGTTGCCGGAGGCGTTTGACTCAATTTTTTTATCGGCCTGCCAGAACTGGTAGCACCAGCCGAGGCTGTCACCAGCAGTGAATACATCCCTCGGCAAATCGGTGACGAGAGCGATGAGCGGATTGCGATCCTCGACTGGCAGTTCCACTACGCCGGCCGGGTCGTCGGCGCGGAAGATCTCCGGTAGCTCGGCAGCGGCAAAGCGTGCGGCAACGGCCCAGGCATCCTTCAAGCCCTGGGACGGGGCGAGTTCCTCGCAGTCGTCCAGAGAGACAGCCACCCCGTGCTCCGGGGAGATAAGGAGATCGTTCGCCAGTAGATATTGGGCGAAGAGAATGCGGTGCCACTGGTCGTAGGCGAGCTTCTCCACAAGGTGAGTGATTTCGTAGCTGCCGCGTTTGGTGTGGCTCTCGCCATCGCCGAGCTGCCGTGCTTGCGCGCGGAGCCTGCGACGCAAGGTGCGCTGAGCCTCATCCATGTGCGGGTAAGGATCCGGCTCATGGACAGCGAGGGCTTTGAGGGACTTGCGCGCACCACCCGTGGCGATCTTGCGGGCCTGTTTGACGGCGCTTTCTAGCAGGCGGCGGTGAGCGGTGGTGAGAGAGTTCATGAAATTTGTGTCTCGATTATGGCGAGCAATTCGTTACGGGGATTGGTGGGAGATCTGTCGCGGCGGAGGTCTATACCGAAGACGAATTGCTCTAATTTATCGGGTGCGACTTCGAGCTGGGCAGCCCAGTCGTTCATCAGCGTGACATACTCCACGTAGGCATTTGACTGGACCTCCGGATCGTTTTTCAAGCTGATGGCTTTGTATCTCGCCAGGGATGTATGTGAGGGGATCGTGAACAAATCCCGCGCTTCTTTGGTGCCTTTGGATTGGCCGCGGAGCGCGAAAAACGCGTTCGTCGTCCAACGGTCTAGAATCAAGGGCTTGGGATTCACCCGGGCGTCAGCGGCACCAACGAAGAAGAATATCTTCGTAAAGAAGCTCATTCCCACGCCCGGAATGGAGTTCTCTCCGCTGCTGCAACAACTGCGGAAAGCTTCTTCGAGCTTCCCACCCTTCACCAAATCCTGAATGCGATTCAATCGGGTAAGCAATTCAGATTCATCGACAGCGAGCACTTGCTGTAGGCGCATGTCTTTTCTGGTGTCGATGTAGCCCCAGACAAAGGTGGCCACCGCAGCAAGAACTGGATCTGTCCATTCGGCGTAAAGTTTCACCAGATCGTCTCGTTGGAGGGAGTTCAATGGGAACGCGTGGTAAAGGCGCTGCATCTGTGGCTGCTGCCAGCTGAGATAAGCATTGCCAAATTTCGGCAATGTTTGGGCATTCAGTCCGAGAATAGCCTTTGCACGTTTTTTCAGGTATGGTGGGAGGGTAGATATCATAGAATTACGGGGCCGGTTTTGAGTTGTGCTTCCACTTGCTGGCGGACTTGGGCGAACCAGGGGTCGAGGTCGGCTATGGTGTGGAGTGTGGCGGATGGCAGGGTGATGCGGACGGCCTCGGGTTCGAGCAGGGTGCTGGCTTCTTGCAGGGCGCGGGCGAATCGCTGGGGCACGGCGTCGAGCAGGTTGTGGCGGTCCGCCAGAGTGCGGGCCTGCAAGGCGGTAAGGATTTCCTCGTCGGTGCCGATGGCAGCCTTCGCCGGTGGCGTGAGCTGGAAGGTGTTCGTGAGCGTCGTGCGTTGCTCATCGCTGAGGCGCTTCCACAGATCGGAGGCGGCGAGCTTTTCCTCACCGGCCACAAAGGCTGCGGAGAGGTCGCCCTGGAGTTTTCCAAGTTCGGTGCGCAGGGCGGTGGTGAGCTGTTTGATTAACTCCGGCAGTGGGTCGGGATCAGCAAGCAGGTTCCGGCCACTTGTGATGGCGGCGATGGAGGTGGCACAGGCCACGCCTTCGGGAAGATCCTTGGCAAAGGCCTGAAAAACCTCCAGGCTCTCCCACTCCGGCCAGCGCTTGGCGATGGCGTCGGCGCTCTTTTTCCACGTGGTGAGATCGGCGGTGATGGTGTCCTTTTGCTCGTGGAGCTTGAGGAGTTGCGCGTTTCCACTGAGCAACTGGAGATCTTTTACGCTCCGAGTCGAGGGAGCCTCCGGGCGTGGAGCCTCGCCACCAGCGGAGTCCGCGAGGGCGAGGAGTTTCTGGAGAAAAAGCGCGGCGGCTTCCGGTTCCTTGCCGTTCTGCGTGGTGACGGCGAGCTTCTGGAAGAGCGCCTTGAGATCGAGCCGCTGCTGCACATTGAGAGGTGGCACATCCACGTAGTAGTGGGCGACACCCACCTGGTTCTGTGGCAGCGTCTGGGCTTGCACCGGGTTGCCATTCACGGTGGCGCGGAGGTTACCGGCGACAAGCATAACGTAGAGCGCACCGTCAATGGCATCTTGCGGCCAACCATACGGCGTGGACTTGAAAGCCTCTCGGATGTCCTTGCCCTTCTTCCCGGCACCGATGAGATCGAGAACCCTCCGGCAGACCGCGTGCTTGGTGACATCACCCTGAAAACTGACCTGGGCGAGTGCGCCCACATCGCCGCCACGCGCCTTGGTGACCACGACACCCCAGTTACCGTGATCCGCCTCGGAGAACTGCGGGAAGAGACGCGCCATGGCGCTATCTGCCGAGTCCTGCACCTTGTCGGCTAGCTCGATACCGTTGGTTTCCTGACCACCACCAAGGAAGACCTTGGAGCCGGCAATAACATGCCCGAGCAACTCTTGGATTCGATGACCCGCTACTTGCAGATGGGTCTCGATCGCCTTGCGCGCCTCGATAGCCTCCGGCGTGTTGGCAGCGCCATGGGAGTTGAGCGTTTCCTGAGCGGCGATCTGGGAGGCGATAGCCTGCTTCAATTCCTCATGATGGAGGCGCGGCAGGAAGCCGAAGAGCATGGGGCTATCGACCCCGGCGGAGCGTGCGTCGTTTAGAACGGATTTTTCGTCATCGCTCCAACCTTCCCGCAACCAGAGGGTGACCTCGTCGCTGCTTAGACTTGGTCGGCTGGACGACAGCTCGAAGGCCAGCTTGCGCGGCCAGTTGGAGGCACCCTGCTTCAGGGAAACCGGCTTGAGAGCCTGCTTGGAGCCGTCCCTAAGAAGTTCCGCACGCTTGGAATTGATGCGTTCGTCGTCGTTCAGGGCAGTGGTGCGGCGGCGATTGAAGTCGTGCGTCCAGACAGCCCCCTCGCGTGTCTGGAGGCGGAACTCCTTTTCCACGGGCATCAGCTGGCCGTTTTTCACCAGTTCCTCAAGGATCACGGGAACCTGCTGATCCAGCTTGGGTCTATCCTTTTTTAGGTCGCTCACGAGGAGATCGACCAAGGTCTCGGCATTGGCGCGAACCCCATCGTCGGCACCGGGGGTGCGGGGCAGTTTTCCGATTAGGAAGACGAGGGCGCAAATGCTGGAGCGGAGGTCTCCCTCAGGCGTGCCGTCGCGCAACTTACGGATGATCTCGTCGTATTCCCGCTCCAGCTCGCCGGAGTTGAGGAGATCGGTGGAAATCTGGTCATAGATGAAATCCGCCGGGACGACGGTGCCCACCGATGCGGCGGCTGTCTCCCGGGTGGCCTCGAAGACGATCTGCATCTGCGAACGGAGCTGCGCCTTGGTGCCGGAGTGGTCGGTATTGCGCAGGACTTTTTCCCAAAACCGCCTACGGGTGGGGAGAAGCGGGTAGTCGGCGACGAAGAACTTCTCGTCAGCATGGGTGGCGGCGAGCCGGGAATCCTGGAGGTGGCGGGCAAGCTCGCCTTGGTTGTCTTCCATGCACTTGGCGATGGAGGCTTCCTGCTCGGGCTTCTTGCGCAGGACAGTCTTGCGGATGACGTTTTCCACATCAGCGTCGGAAAGGGGGACTTTCACCGTGAAACGGGCTTGGAGGCGCTGAAGGCTGGGAGTGGTGTTCAGCGCGGACTGGCCGGTGCCGACAATCAGAAGGCGGCTCGCCAAGTCGGTGCTGCAATGCTCGGCAATTTCCTGGACGTCATTGGCGCGTTGGATTTTCTCGCCGATGAACTGCTGGATTTCGTCCACCACAAGCAAGGTGCAGGGAAGCGTGGTGCCATCGCCATAGACCTGCTTGAGGAGTTCGAGGGTCTGCTTGATGGTGGGTGAGGTGATCTCGGGCCACCCGGTGCGGATCGCATCCTGGACGTTGGCCAAGGTTCCGTATTTGGGATCTGCAGCCAGCAGCGCCTCGGCCAGCGGCACAGAGTAGTTCATGCTCTCGACCTCTTCGAGCAATTCGCAATCGGCCGCTTTGAGGGACTGCGCCACGGCGGTCTCTAGCCCTGAGGATCGGAGCCACAGCATGAATTTAGCATGGGCGAGATCTTCCGGGAGGCCGGCGGATCGCAGGACAAGCTGGACGAAGGCCATACGCACATTGTCCATGGAGCCGGCACCGAGTGTGCCTGCGGCCGCACGCAGACCACCCAATGGCTTGCTGCGGGTGCTGAGTTCTTTGAGCAGATCGGAAACCTCGCTCGGAAGTTTTACCAAAGAACGGGCGGTGGCACCGTCGGCGAACTGATAGTCCTCCCACAGGTAACGCAGCACTTTGACGAGGTGGGATTTACCGCTTCCGAAGAAACCGCTGACCCAGACGGCCTTCTGTTCCGGCTGCGCCAAGCCGTCGAGGTAAGCCTTGAGGATACGCTCCAACCCGCGCGCGTATTCGCCATCGCAGACGAAAGTTTCCAACTCGAAGCGGAGCGTCTGGATCTGGCGCGTGTCCTCCCCGATTTCGGAGACCTTGGAGACGCCATTATTGAGCAACTCCAGGGTGGTGGGGTCACGGAAGTAAAGTTCGCGGTTTGTCATGGTGTGAGAAAACTTTCGGTGGTGGTGATCGGGGCGGCCATGTAGTTGAAGCCGTCGCGGGCGTCCATGAATCGGTAGATGTTCCCCTGGTATTCGCCGGGGAAGAGGACGAGCAGGCGGCCGGTCACGCTGTCTTCGACCCGCTCGATCAGGCTAGAGACCCGCATGTAGTCGAAGAGCGTGGCGAGGCCGGCAATGGTTACGACGCTGTTCTCATCGGATTGGGAGCAGGCTTCGCTCACGAGTTCCACAGCACGGTCTTCCAGTTTGCTCCCGGCCTTTAAATGCTTCGGATCTTTGAAGATGGATTCACGGTATTTGTGGCTCGCGAGGTACTCTGGAAAAAGACCCGTGAGATCGACCGTGGACCACTCGTGGCCGGCTCCAAGCGTGAGTTCCTCAAACTGTGGGAGACGGGCGCGGATGCGGCGCTCCTCCACCGGTGGATAGACAGCGAACCAGACACGCTGTTTCCCGGCGACGTTCCCGGACCACGGCAGGCTGACCTGGCGGGAGTAGTTGGCGAGGAGTCGGTCGATGGCATTCATGCTTGTGGAACTTGTAGGTCGGAGAACAATGGAAAACTCAAATCCACCACCTCGCCGAGGACACGCAGGTTAAGTCGGCCGGCGCGGTGGGCTTCGAGAGCCAGTGCTTTGGCGCGCTCGGGGGTGAGATCCAGCAAACGACACCATGGACTGGAAAAGGCCATCTGGCCGTGATGGCCGGTGAGATGGCCCAAAAACAAGGCAAGGGTTACTGAAACTGGGCTTGCCTGAACCCGGTGACGGGTCTTTTTTGCTCGTCCGACGAGATGCCCAGTTTGAGTCCATGACGAGCCAGCGTTACGGGAAACATTTCCTTTGCTGTTGTCGGAATACTGATTCGGGAAACTGGCCTCCACAGCAGCAGCGACAGCCCCTTGTTCCAATAAATCTCCATCCGAAAGCTCTAAAATCGCATCTGCAGTGGCACGGAATAAAGGGTCTCTTGCCCAAGCCAACTGCAGAGCAAGCAGCGGAAGACTCGTCGGGTCTACCTCATATAGCCTGCGCAGTAATTGGAAAATAGGAACGTTTTCGTCCAGCACGTAGAGTTCCCGCAAGTGGCGTAGCGACTTCTGCCGTGTGCTTACCGTTGTCTTCCCCAGAATATTTCGCTCGCAAATCGCATCGCGATAATCCGCAGCATTGGAACCCCGTGGCATCGCTTGCAAAAGAACGTCTAGTTCCTGCAGCATGATCGTTCTGCTAATGTGCGTATTCCCCGCAAAGAATTTCAAACCAAACTCCGCCAAATTTGGAGAATCTTGGGGCAAGTAATGCTGGATGAGCGAATAATGCTGAGTGGACATGAAATCTATTTTTCTTGCGCCTCCCAGTTTCCCAGCACTTGGCCGAGGACGACGGTGTAGGTGAGGTTGCCGTGCTCAAGGTCTACATCGGGTAGGAACTCGTCGTCGAGGGCGGAGAGAAGGGGCTGGACGTTCAATTCATCGAGGCCGGAGCCCTTGAGGATGATGACTGTGCCGGCGATCGTGCCATTGGTGAGGTAGTGGAGGTCGACGGCCGCGACATCATTCCCGCCGCGCTGGGCGAGAAATCGCTCGGACGAGGGCGTGCGGAGGGTGCGTTTCCAGGTGAGGTTCATGATAGAGAGGTGACGATCCAGTGAGTGAATGCCAGCGAGGCAGGGATGGCGGCGAGCAGAACAAGGCAGCCGCTACCTCGGTAACCGACACCCGTGCCGGGTAGGCTGAAGGCGGAGTAGCGACGACCACGGGCACTTGTGCCGACGCGGAATCCCTTGCCGCCGACAGAATAGCCGACGCCGGACTTGCTCAGGTTGACCCTGAATGGCCCGAAGTTAACTGATTTTCGATAGAAAAAGCCCATTTGAAAGAGGTTAGAGGTCAGAATTTGCCCATTTCTACCACGGGGTGTGGGACAAATAGGGGGATACGCTGCACTTTTTTATGTGTTTTATCGGAAAGTAGAGTCAGGTGATTTGTTGAGATTGATTGATCCAAAATTTGATTATGTTTGACGTACAGAGAATCCAGCGATTTCGACCGAATCAATATCGTCCTGATAGGTGAATGGCGAGTTCTCATCGGTGCTATCGGCGATTTCCTCATCTTCAATGATCTTAACCTGGCGGCGGCCGATCTTGTCGTTGACGGTGAATCTGATCCCCCATCCGTCTTCGAACTCGTGGAAGGGATCTTCATTCAAAGGCAACACGTAGGATTTCAGGAAAATGCGGACATCGGAAATCGCCTTGCGGTCATTTACGTCGCAGCGCCGTTGAGTCATTCGCTTGCCCATGCCAAGGTCCCCGAGAATCTGGAGTAGCTTGGATGGGTGTCTGCCGTTCCGCAGTCTAATGTTCATGTCAGACCAGGGCCTGATTCGCTCGTCGCCGTGAATTCGGCAGCGCAGGCCTTCGAGCTCGATGGACAGCATGACGTCTGTCCAACTCCAGCCAGCCTTCGGCGTGAACATCGGCGGCACGGTTTTCTTTTCAGTCCCCCGGACTTTTTTTCGGGCGGGAGCAATAGACAGTTTGTCCAGTCCCTTGGCAGAGCTTAGAACGTTGATGCGAACATCACACTTGGCGGCGAGTGTGCTCATGTCTTGGGTGAATCCGCCGCGAGTCGGTAGGAGCAGAATTGATGACTCAATATCGCGGATAGCCGATTTGATCGATTCTTCACGGGAATTGAAGTTAGGAACAAACAAATGA
The DNA here is from genome assembly GCA_037134575.1 of Verrucomicrobiota bacterium. Classification (GTDB taxonomy): domain Bacteria; phylum Verrucomicrobiota; class Verrucomicrobiia; order Verrucomicrobiales; family Akkermansiaceae; genus Luteolibacter. Next base: position 29,170 of record JBAXLW010000002.1, read on the forward strand.
ACGGCCAATGGTTCGCCAGGCCGGATCTCGAATGACCCAATCTCATGGACGGCACTTTGGCTCCATTGCGGGTGCTCCGCAGGCGTAAAACCTAATTTTCTGCCAAGACACTCGGCGATTCCCTTCAGATTGGGCACAAGTCTAACGCAGTCTTCACGATTGAATGCGAGTGGTGGTCGGTGTGAGGGAATTTCCTGACTGAATCCCAGAAAGCTGCCGTCCTCTTGCTCTTCCAGTTCAAGGATTTGCCCCGGCCAATCCGGATCTTCGATGGAAAAGGCCATGTCCGATGCACGCAAAAGCGGCCGGCACTCGGCAAACTCATCGCCAAGTTGCTTCTGCCATGACGCTCGGACCGCCCCGAGCCGGCCGAGTCGGTCAAGACATTGTAGAAATTGGATCATGCTCGGAATGGCGGTTGAATTTGCAGATGTCCATCCATTGGCGGACGTTTGGGTCATGGATGTCGCCTTGGATCGTATCGTCCTCGGGGGAGATCATGAGGGCGAGCACCCGACGCTCCATGGCGAGGTGGATCGCGAACGAAGCCTTCACCAAATCGAAGTCCTTCATGTATTCGTGCCCACGAATTTCGAGCTCGTGATACACGTCATGGGACTGATGCATTGTGACGCTGGTCGTCCCTTTCCTGCGAAGTATCAGCCTTTTCAGTCTAGTGGTGGCAACCGTCCCCAGTTCTGGTCGGATCAGGCAGTCCCTGCCGGTTCGAAGCGGCTCCAAGGTGAAGCGCCTCGATGGCCTGAGGATGTCGCTACCGCCGAAGAGATGCTTTGAAAACACATGACAATAAGTTTTTTTCACCTCATTGCTGCGACCTGAAACAAGCAGCTCGCCAGTTTGGGCATCAAAGAATCCCACGTCATGCTTTACCGGACGGAGTGCCTTGACGTCACGGCGATGATCGTCGTCAAAAACCTCTACCCTCTTCACTCTTTCGCCGTGACGAATCAGCAGGGCGTAGCCAGTAGCCTCGGGGAAGGCCATCACGTCACAGATCGGCAAATCGAAAAGATCCGAGCAGCCGAATTCAAGCTCCTTGGCGATTGCCTGGCAGACATCGCGTGTCAGTTCCGCGGCTTTCTGCCCTTCGGCTGAACGGAACGACTTCATCGTCCGATTTCGTTTCAGGCTGAATTTGGTGTAAATCCGCTGGATTGCTTTCGAATCAAGGAACCAGACCTTGAGCACGATGTCTCCATTGGTGTCGCCCATCTCATGAACCTTTTGGACCAGCTCTGGCACCACGACGCGAAGCTCGTCGATACCGGGTCCCGATGTGAGCATTTCCAGCAGGTCCACCGCCGCTAGAAACTCTCCGGGGCATGAGGACGGCGGCGAGACGATGATTGCTGACAGTTGATCTAACTGCACTTCGCTAAGATTGTCTGCCCTGAGGTTGATTCCCTTGGATTCAAAGAATGCGGCGAACTTGCGCAAGAGACTCATGAGGTTCTTGGACTTGATTTTCCGGAGGAAGCCGGGATTGCCGAATCGTCTGAATGCGGGATTGCTCATAGTTCACCGTAGGGGAGTTAGAAAAGTGAGGGTTGGTTTGATTGTTCAATCCACCATTGGCCGAGTCGGATAGAAACCATCCTGCGACTGACGGTGAAAAGCGTGGAAAGTTGACGCTCTGCTTCTGCCACTCGATCCTCGGATGATCCGGGACCGGATAGCACTCGCGGCAGTTCGGCGCGGGCGGCTTCAATCAAAAGGTGCTTTGGAAGCAACAGCGCGGCCATCGCAAGATTCGCCTGGTATTCCCACCACTCGAATTTGGGCACGCTCTGCATTCCTCCCTCGGCGCGGCACAGGAAGCCGTCCTTGGTGACGCTATCGAAAATGCCAGCTTCCTCGCCGAACAACTGCCCGGCGGATTCGACGTTGAGTTTCTCAACAAAAAGATCGGTGTGAAAAAGCCCGTGGCCGGCCTCGTGCGCCAAGGTCGAGCGAACGCGGAACTTACTCACCATGTCATCCTGCTCGGCAAGCTGCCGGTTGATGATGATGCGCTTGAGTCCCTGCCGCGTGAATTTCGCGCAGCCCATGATTTGCTCGGGTAGGGACTCGAATTCCTCCTCGATGCCGAAATGCAGGAAGATGAAGCGTTCGATCCGAATGGGGCCCGGCGATGAAGGCATGAGATCCACCGCAGACAGTGCCGTGCGGCAGACGTCCTCGATGCGGTTTTCGTGGAGATAAAGTCGCCGACAAAACGGGCCGGCCGCATTCCTAACGCTGCTCATGGTTCTTCTTTTTTGTTCGGCAGGTTCTCCGAGAGATCGAGAATCTCCGACGGCGGGATGTTCTTCTCTCGCACCGCATCGACGAATTTGCGGAAGGCGAGGCTGTAGTGGGTGTCTTGCTCGATGAGTTCCTCCATCTGCCTCGACGGCGGACGGGTGGAATACTTGAGCAGGTCGTCGAGATCGGTCTCCAGTGCGGCGGCCATTTTCTCGACCAGAGCTTCGGACGGTTGGCGGTTTCCGATCTCCACATCGCGGACGTGAGGGGCAGATGCACCGACCTTTTCGCCCAGTTCACGCAACGACAGACCCGCCCCATGACGAAGCTCTGCCAGACGTTCACCAAGCGATTTTTGAAGCATGTAAGCAGACTTGCTAACTTGAAGGGGTGCGTCAACTCGAATAATGACTAGAAATAACATTTTTTTCGCTGGGGTTATCGGAATTTCACACCTCGAAATTGGCATGTGTGAAAATTTCACACCACCCCGAGTCATCCCCAAAGGATTACTAAACCATTGGTAATCAATGGTTATTTGGAATGCCGATGGCCATGTGTGAAAAAATTCGGTCTCGTTGTGAACGTTCACACAGAAGCGAAGCGACGGCGGTCAATTGACACCCCGCCGCATTCGCCAGATGCAAACCAATACCAAATCAACCAATACCCTGGCCATTCGCCGGGGCAAAATCACCCGACCTCAGAAGGTCGTCATCTATGGACCCGAAGGCGTCGGAAAATCGACGCTCGCCGGCCAGACACCCGAACCCGTCTTCCTCGATACGGAGGGTGGCACTCACCACCTCGACGTCGCCCGCCTCGATGCGGCCGCGACTTGGGAGGAAATCACAGCCACCGTCACCCAGCTCGCCAAGGCGGATCACCCGTTCAAGACGCTGGTGATCGACACCGCCGACTGGCTGGAGAAGCGGCTGGCCGAGCACTTGTGCCGGAAGTCGAACAAGGACTCCATCGAGGACTTTGGCTACGGCAAAGGCTGGGTGCTTCTCACCGAGGAGTTCGCCCGCTTCCTGAACTCGCTTGATGCCCTGCTGGCCCGCGGCATCCACGTTGTTTTCCTGGCACACGCCACGGTGAAGAAATTCGAAGCTCCTGACCAGGCAGGCAGCTACGACCGCTTTGAGCTGAAGCTGAGCAAGCAGGTCGCCCCGCTGGTCAAGGAATGGGCGGACGTCGTGCTCTTCGCCAACTACGTCACCAAGGTCGCAGAAAAGGACAACGGCAAGATGCGAGGCATCGGCGGCAAGGAGCGTGTGCTCTTCGCCACCCACACGGCGGCCTACGACGCAAAAAACCGTCATGGACTTTCCGACAAACTTCCGTTCGCTATCGATGCGTTGGCTCCCGTGTTCGGCGTTGCAGCGACGGTGCCGGGCGGCGCTGTCGCTGCCAGAACGGAGCCTGAGCCGTCACTCACCGACCGGATCTTCGCCGCGTTCCAGCAGAAAGCGGACATGGCCAACGTGGTGGATTTCTTGGTCGCCCGCGGCCAGCTTTCCTACACCGAGGAAGGTCCGCTGGAGTCCATCGACAATTTGGATCCTGCCTACGCCGCCCGGATGCTTGCGGATCCCGATCGATTCGTCGCCACCGTCAAAGAATGGGCCGCAGCCAACAGCCCGGAGGGAACGGTATGAGCGCACTTCGCCCTTCCAACCTGCCGAAGCTGGCGGTGTGCCCGTGCTACGAGAGCAATCCCGTGGCCGGCCCAGCCGCCGAGCGCGGCACGCTGCTTGATACCGCGTTCCGCGCCGAGCTGCTCGGTCTTGAAGAACGCCTCGTGATCGCCAACAAGCTGACGGGCGACGAGATCGCCGCTGTTGCGTGGTCAGTCTCGATGGTCCGGGCAATCTCCGGCCGCGAGCGAGTGCTTGCCCGGGAGGACGACTGCCGGGTGAAGATGCTCAACCTCACCGGCACGGCGGATGCCATCGTGCCGAGCAGGCTCACCCACTTCGACCTAAAGACCGGGGCGAGGCGCAATTACCGCGAGCAAATGGCAGCCTACGCCCTCGGCCTGATGGGTGCGCACTTTGCCGGCGAGTGGACGGCGCACCTGTTGTTCTGCGACCAGCGGGAAATCGAGACGATCAAGTTCACCTACGAGGAGGCGCACGACATCGTCGATCAGGTCGTCAAGTCGTTCAACGATCCGGCGAAGAAGCCGAACCCCTGCGAATACTGCGGCTGGTGCGCCAAGGCGGATACCTGTCCGGCACGGCTCGCGATGGTCGGTGAGACACTGACGGTCACTGATCCGAGCTTCGATTTCGACGTGGTGCTCGCCGACCCGGAAAAGCTCGGACGATTCCTGACAGCTTGTGCATTTATCGAGGGCTTGCACGACCGAGCCAAGAAGATTGCCACCGAGCGAATCAAGACCGGCGGCAACGTCCCCGGCTGGAAGCTCGTCACCCGCAAGGGCAGCGAATTCGTCGATTGCGAAACCGTCGGCCACCACATCCAGCGCATGGGCTTTGGTCCGGTGCTCGCGGCCTACGGAAACCTACCAGCCAGCAAGTTCCGCGATTTGTGGAGCGAGCGGATGTCCAGCGAAAAGCCATTTCCGGAGGAGTCGGTGAAGCACGCCGCGCCCTCCGTCTATCTCAAACAAACCAAGACCAAACCAAACTAATACCATGCCATCCTATACCTCATCCACTCCAAGCGAACGCCCTGAATTTGTTGAACCGGGCGACTACCAAGTCGAAATCATCGACGCGATCGAAACGATCAGCAAAGGCGGCCACGACATGATCGAGCTCAAGCTCAAAACGTCCGCTGGCAGCTATCTTTACGACTTCCTCGTCTTCATCCCGACCGCATTCTGGAAGATCGATTCCTTCCGCGCCGCCACTGGCGAGGATGTGAAACCCGATCAGGATGTCGAAATCAGTGCTGATCACGTCATCGGTCGCACCGGCACCGCTCGCCTCACCGTTGAGGAATACAACGGCAAGAAGCGCAACAAGGTCGTCGCCTGGATTGTCGGCACCGCGAAGCCCTCCGCTCAACCCCAACCCGCACGCCGTAGTGACAACGAACCCTTCTGAAAAAATGGGCCTTCGTGCCTACCAAATGAAAGCCCGGATGGACATCCACAAAGGCTTTGAAGATTTCGACCGCCAGCTCGGCGTGCTGCCAACGGGTGCGGGTAAGACCATCTTGTTCAGCCGACTGGCGCAAGATTACCAACCTCGGCGCACGTTGATTCTCGCACACCGCGAGGAACTCATCACCCAGGCAGTGGACAAGCTCCGTGTCTCGACCGGCATCGAGGCGCAGGTCGAGATGGGCAGTGAGCGAGCGTCACTCGACGCACCGGTCGTCGTCGCCTCCATCCAAACGCTTATGCGCGAAAAACGCCGTGAGCGGTGGCCGCGGGATCACTTCGGCCTCGTGGTCGTCGATGAAGCGCATCATGCGCTAGCGGACAGCTACCTCAGCACGCTCGGATATTTCCACGATCATGCGAAAGTGTTAGGGGTGAGTGCTACGCCAGACCGTGGTGACAAAAAGAATCTCGGAAAATACTTCGAGAACATCGCCTGCGAGGTATCTTTGCTGGATCTCATCAACCAAGGATGGCTCGCACCGATCAAGGTTAAGACCGTTCCGCTGGGGATAAACTTGCGCGGCGTTCGGACGAGCCATGGCGACTTCAGCGCCGATGATCTCGGTCACGCGCTGGAACCATACCTCGAACAAATCGCCGACGTGTTAGTCGAACACCGGCACCGCAAGACGCTCGTCTTCCTGCCGCTCATCGCCGTGTCGAAACGCTTCGCAGAAATCTGCCGCGAGCGTGGCTTGTTAGCCGAGCACGTCGACGGGCAGACGAAAGAGCGAAAGGCAACGCTGGAGCGATTCAAGCGGGACGAGACGCGCATCCTCTGCAATGCGATGCTGCTCACCGAAGGATATGACGAGCCATCGATTGATTGCATCGTCTGCCTGCGCCCAACCAAGGTGCGTGCGCTGTATTCGCAGATCATCGGTCGTGGCACGCGGATGCATGGCGGCAAGGACCACTTGCTTGTGCTCGATTTCCTCTGGCAGTCGGAGGAACACAGCCTGATGCGGCCGGCCAACTTGATCGCCGAAGATGATGTGGACGCGAAGGCACTCACGGAAAAGATCGGGGCCGAGGGCGACCTCGAAGAGGCACGCGAGGAAGTGAATGCGGATCGCACTCGATCACTCACCGACCGGCTACGGGCTAACCAAATGCGGAGCGGCAGTGTGCTTGATCCCATTGAGCTTGCCATCTCGCTCAAAGAAGCCGCGCTCGCCGACTATGTTCCGACCATGGCATGGCAGGCCGCCGAGCCCACGTACAAGCAGCTCGATGTGCTGCAGAAGTTCGGACTGGATATCATCAACATAAAGACCAAAGGGCACGCGTCGTTGATTCTCAACCGTCTCATCACTCGTCGCAAGCTCGGTCTAGCGACGCCAAAACAAGTCCGCGTGATGCGCCTCCACGGCCATCAACGTCCGGAGATCGCCACCTTTGAGGACGCCAAGGCATTCCTCGACACCAAGTTCTCTAAACGCTGACCCTTATGGCAAGATACCGATCATCTGGGCTAACCATGACCTTGCCGCGTCGCACGCTGGAATACCTTCAGCGCGGCGCTAGCGAGGGGATGCGCAATGCCGAACTCTTTGATGCATCCTGTCAGTTCCGCGATGCCGGCCACCCGCTGGAGGAAACGGAAAGTCAGTTGTTAGCCCGCGCACTGGCCGACGGACTAACTGAATCCGAAGCGCGGACGACCATCCGGTCTGTCTATGCCCGCAACTCACGGGAGCCACTCGGAACTGGCATGGCCCCGACTCCGAAAATGTCATCGCCCGCGATGCCACGACGGCCGTCACCGGTTCCAGTCCACCACAAGCGATCCACGATGGCGCTGCCTAACACGATTGACGACGGCTTCGTCCGTCTGCTCGACGCGTGTTTTCAGCCCGATGAATTCGTCTCCATTGCACCTGCTGCGGAGTCCGATGAAGGTGGCATCGTGCCGCGCCGTGGGGTGACGCTCACGGCCTCCGAATGGAAATCCAAGGTCGCGGCCAAGGGCGGCATTGATCGCGTCTTCAGCACGAAGCTCGGGCTATTCCTGCGGATCAACCCGATGACCAAGGGCGGCGCAAAGAACGACGACGTGACTGCCTTCCGCCATGTGCTCGTCGAGTTCGACCGCGACGAGGCCGGCAAGGAGATCCCGAAAGAAGAACAATACCACGCGGTTGTCGCCAGCGGCATGCCGGTCGCAGCCTTGATCGATTCGGGCAACAAAAGCCTGCACGCGTGGATCCGGGTCGATGCGCCGGACGAGGCAGAATACAAGCGGCGCGTCGAAGTTATCTGGGGCTGGTTTTCCGGCATCAACCTGGACAAGCAGAACAGGAATGCTTCGCGCCTGTCTCGCTGTCCTGACGGCTGGCGCACGGTGGACGACAATGTCCGTCGCCAGTGCTTATTGGCCGTCGAATTCGGCGCGGAATCGTGGACGGCATGGGAGGCGGCGCACTCAAATTCCGACCTGCCGCCAATCTTACCCGGTGACGGATTCATGGGCCAGCCGGAGCCTGAACCGCCGCAGCTCGTCGATGGAGTGCTCCACCAGGGTGCCAAGATGGTGTTAGGTGGCCCTTCGAAGGCGCGCAAAAGCTGGTCGTTGATCGACCTGATGCTCTCAGTGTCCACAGGCACGCCGTGGTGGGGGTTTCCGACGCGTCGTGGTCGTGCCCTCTATCTGAACTTCGAACTTCCTCCATTCGCGCTGCAATACCGCATTAACCGGATTGCGGCGGCCAAGGATATCTCCGACTTCACTGGCTTCGACATCTGGAACTTGCGCGGCCATGCCACCGACTTCTCAGCGCTCATCCCGAAGATCCTCGGCCGGATCCGCGACACCGGGTATTCGCTCATCTTGATCGACCCGATCTACAAAGGGCTTGGTTCACGCAATGAAAACGACGCCGGCGACATCGCAAGCCTGCTCAATGAAGTCGAGCAACTGGCATTGAAATCTGGTGCGGCCGCCGTCTTTGGTGCTCACTTCTCGAAGGGCAATCAAGCGGGCAAGGAATCGATCGATCGTATCGGCGGCTCGGGTGTCTTCGCTCGTGACCCCGACGTGATTCTAACGATGACGCCACACGAGGAAGACGACGCCCATGTCATCGACCTCACACTGCGTGCCCTAGCGCCCGTGAAGCCGTTTGTCGTCCGTTGGTGTGAGTCGATCTTCATCGCCGACCGCAACGCCGATCCTGCCGCCCTAAAGGCTCTGCAGGGCAATTTAAAGAGCGAGAAGGCAAAGACAACCTACAAGATGGGCAGCACGGCTGACCGCTTCGGCAAAGCAGTCGAAACCATGCCACCGATGCCCAATGGTCGCGTCCCTCAAGAGTCCGGCGTTCTGGCTTACATCTCCGACCGGATCGCCGAGATTGATGGCGACTGCACGCTCAAGGAAGCCCAGCGCGTCTTCTACTGCCTTGCTAACATGAAGAGCGGTTCACCGCTTGTTTTCGACAAAGCAACTCGCCTGTGGAGGGGGCGTCGTCATGGAATTTGAACCCGTCAATTTAGGTGGGTTTGAACCTCGGGTTCGAATTGGTTTGAACCCGTTTGAACCTGCCATCTCAACAGGGTTTGAACCTCGGGTGCAAATTGGTTTGAACCCATTTAAACCCGCGTTTTCTAACAGTCCGCTGCGATGTATAGTAAGTCACCTTACTGTCGATCTGACAGTTATACTATGTATAACAGCGCGAACTGGTGAACCAGGATTCGCGTGCGCTGTTACGCTTAGGAAAGCGACAGCCATCATTCTGCATAAGTTGACGCCGAGAGGAGGTGGCAAATGAAATTCAGAAAAAGACCTCTGAAAAAAATACAAAAGCCAAGGGTCTCAAAATACATCCACCTTTGGCCTGAGTTGGAATTCATGCCGAACCTCGACCACTGGCCAAATCGTCCCGACATCTATCAGCCGGAATGCAGCGAGGTCCTACGATTCCTGATTGAGAGCTTTGAGACAACCCTGGAAGATGCTGACAGGATTTTCCACGCAGCTGCAACCAAGGGCGTGATCAAGTTTAATCCGGTTACTCGACTCTGGTGCGGACGCAAAGGAGGTCGACCATGAACTCCGACGACTACGCAAAAAAGCAGACGAAGCGAGACGCTCACTACGAACGCGAATACGAGGCATGGGTGAAGTCGATGACTCTAGCAGAACGACGTGAGGCTGAGAAGCTTGGCTTGCTGAAGCCATGCATCCAGCGCCACGGCAATGGGGCTGCGGATCACGACATGGCCGAGTCATCGCGAGCCAGCCACACGCCTGACATCGCGGCCTTGGTCGATCACGAGGATGAGGCGCAGGAGGAAGTCATTGCGGCCGGCATGGCCGAGGCGAATCGAATCCTGAGGCACCTTGTTGCCGACCTCATCGACGCGGAAAACATGCGACTCACCATCGAATGCTTGGCGGCATCTCTGGGGCTCAGCGCCTACAACGGCGACAGCATGACCTCCATCGCCAAACGCTGCGGCGTCACCCGTGCGGCGGTCAGCAAGCGCTGCGTTGACATCACCAAACGGTTGAAGGTTCTGCCTTCAAGGGCAATGCGCAGCGAAAATGCCCGCAAGATCTACCAGAAAGCTCAAATCAAACAGCACCTCAAAAACAATCCATGAACACCCTTGCCATCAGCGACCCGAAGTTTGCTATCACTCCCACCGGCATCGAATTTAGCGAAGAACTCAGCTTCGACGAATGGGACGCACTCGGTCAGAAGCTCGCACCTGTCGGGAAATCCATCGGCTTCATCATCGGTGATTGGATCAACTACGGCGAAAACCATTGGGGTGAGAGATACAAAGACGCCTTAGAGAGAACCGGACTCGCCTACCAGACGCTGGCTCAATACTCGTATGTCGCTCGGAAGGTTCAATTTTCTTGCCGGCAAGAAAAACTCGGATTCGAACACCACCTCGTAGTCGCAAAAATCAAGGATTCTGAGGAGCAGCGTTACTGGCTCGATATGGCTGTGAAACACAAGCTCGGCAAGCGCAGGCTCCGCAAGTCGATTAACTTCGGACGCCTTGCTACCGAGCAGGAGGTTGCGGGCGATCCACACGACAAACGTCACACGACCTACCTATCGCTTCTGAACAAGATCCGCCGTTGGTGGCAGGAGCAGACTGAGACAGCCCCAGTCGATGACTGGGACGATGAACGTCGGCAAGCGCTCAAGGACGACTTCGAATTCGTGAAGGACATCTACGAGGCGCTCTAACCAATCGCAGGGAGGGACGGTCCCAGGCGAGCCTCATACACTCGCCTCTGTGGGTTCAATTCCCGCCCCTGCAACCACTCATCCAATCATCATGACCACTCCAGTTCAACGAATCTCCCGACTCCTCAACGAAGGCGCGAGGTTCATGGTTCAAATCCCCGGACAAGTCTCCATCGACCTAACACCCGATGTGATCGCCGCGATGGCGGGGGTTCAAATGGGTTCAAATACCCATGAGGAATCAAGGAATCTATTAACGATCAACGACTTACGCAGGGATTCTAGCACCGGTGTCCATTTCCCGTGAAATGTGCCATCGCGACTTCCCACATAACGGGGCGTCGGGACGTTGACTCCAAGTGCTAGAGAAATGGCTGCATCCATGTTAGAATCAAGGTTTCTGCTACTCTGGAGGGTGGCGCAAGGTCCGCCTCTGGAGCGGGAAGTGAGGTTCCATGCTTCCCGTCGGTGGCGCGCCGACTTCGCACACATCGAAAGCCGGACGTTGATCGAGATCGAAGGTGGAATCTTCATCCCAGGCGGTGGCCGACACAACCGGGGCGGGGGATACGCGAAGGACGCCGAGAAGTATCTCGAAGCCGTGCTCGCAGGCTGGACGGTGATCCGACTAACAGCTCACCAGCTAGAAGTGGATTTCATCGAGCGGATTGTGGATTTTTTGTCGTCGTGTGGCGTCCGCGACCATGCCAAAAAATAGGTCTCGTCGTGAAGTATTCTGCCAGCTATCAGATTCCATATGCTTCGCTGCTTCATAATTCTTCTGATGATGGGGTGCCAACCTCTGGCTGCTCGCGCTTGGCTATATAAATTCACAGGACATTTTGGCGGGAAAAACGCCTTCGACATGACCCTTCAATTCGAAAACACCAAGGTGGACGGTGTGTATTTTTATCACAAACACATGAGGGACATCCGGCTATCGGGTGAAATCAAGAATCAAGGATCCACTCTCGAACTCCATGAGCACGGCGAGGACGGCAAAGTGGTGGCCGAATTCAAATTTCGCATCCATTCCCCGATCGGGAAAGACCAGGATGCCGATGGGCCGAGCTTCAAAACCGAACCTATCGAAGGCAGTTGGAGCAAAATAGACGGTTCCAGCAGCCTCAAGGTGACTCTCGATCATACCGGGAGCTGCGCCGGAGAATTGGGCAACCTCTATGGGCAAGGAGCAGATGAAAAGACGCACAAACGCATGAAATTGTTCTGGGATTCCCTGAAAAATGGGGACAAGGAAGCAGTTGCTTCATGCATTTCGTTCCCCATTCGGGTTTCGATAAAGGGGAAAATGCAGACGCTGCAGAACAAGCGGCAGCTTCTGGCCACCTATCCGGATGTTTTCCTCCGGGATTTTGTGACAGAAGTCTCCGGTTACCCGCCCAGAAATCTCTGGAATAATTATCGAGGGTTGATGCTCGGCAATGGGCTCATATGGTTCAATAGTGATGGTACAGTAGTCTGCATCAATAACTGAACTGATCATCAATACTCTTCCGGGAACATCACACACGTCGAACTGCGATCCGCCTCGGTGATGATGTAAATGCGTCTGCCACCACCGACTTGGTAGCAGCTCAGGATGCGGTCGCTGTTGGTTAGAGCCTCCTCGTTCGCCTGCTTGTCCTCGTCACCAAGGTCTCCCCAGTCGCCGCAGTGGTGGCGGTGCATGTAGGATGCGAGGTCGATGCTGAGTGCCATCACGGTGGGAGTCGCCACGGTTCTTCCTAGTGGGAAGCGTGGTTGCATGATTCGGTACGCCATGGCCGTTCAGTCGTTAGAGGTTCCCCATTCCGGATGGCGCTTGCCAGTGGCGATGAGTCCAGAGGCAAGCATGTCTTCGACCAGCACCTTGGGCGGCCAAGCTCGGTGTGGTTTTCCGGTCTGCATCTTGGACGCACGTGCAGTGGCACGGCAGTAGGATGGCAGGTCGGCTTCCGGGTTGAAGCTGTCCCGACGAAGCTTGGTCATCAGGTCGGTCGGGTCGGCGGCGGAGAACGTCGCTCCGTCGATGGTGTGGTATTCGGTGTTCATGGTTTCGTTTGGCATAGTGGAAATCAGGCGGCGAGTTTTTTGGCGCGGGCGGCGTAGAATTTCGTGAGTCCCTTGGCCTCGATTGCTTGGAAGAACCACTTCATACGGGGCATTCCGACTCCGTTGTCCTCGGGGCGGTTGCGAACGGTGGCGGCGGATTCGGCGGCGTCAAACAGGCGGGCCATCAACCGCACCCAGTTGGTGATCTTGTCGGGATCGGTGGTCCCTGAATGGTGGCGGACTTCGAGCGTTTGATGGCGGAAGTATGAATGGATGTTGAGCTTCCGGTAGCGGCAGGGGTATAGCTGCTTCATCTGATCCATGTTTCGGCAGGCGTCGATCTTACGGAACATCTGGGAGCATTGGTTTCGATGATTCCCGGCGTCGGTGATGATGTCATCAAGGTTGGTGCGGCAGTAGGTGTTGTTATTGCCCCGGCGTGACTGCGGTTGAAACGTATCGAGCACGTCCTCGAATTTGAGCCAGAGTTTGAAGAGGTTCTTGACCGCTTTGAGATTCATCGAGCGGGCATCGAAATGGACGTGAAGTCCGCAGCGCTTATCCACCGTGGCTCCGGCGGCTTCCAGTGCGGCGGCGGCGATTCTAACTTCCTCGATACCGGCCTCGCCTTCGAGAACCGGCGAGACGAGTTCTAAACCGCAGGAGCCATCCACCACGATCTTCCAATAGGGGGTGGTGTCGTGGGTGTAGTAGGAAGATTCAACTCGGATGCCGGCGGCTCTCAGACTCGCGGCGGCTTGCTCTTTGGTGATGGTGGAGAGGAATTCAATCTCAACTCCGAAGCGGCGGGACATAGTTTGCGTTGTCATGGTTAATATCTGCCAGAGTGCCACCTCACGTCCATGGCTAAGTGGAGTTAGATGAAAAAAGACAGAAGTTGAATCGCTCCGAATGCCCTGGAATTGGCACGCATCGTGAGGGTCAAGAGGCATGCCAATCGCGAGTCTAACATGCCGCAAAAAGAAAGACGAAAAATGACATGGACTCAAGTTGTCAGACTGGCAGATGAGGGATGATGAAAGCGACATAGCGCTGATTCTAACACACAACACCATGGACATTGAATATATCAAACAGCATCGCCTCCTGACCCTTGAATACGGACGCGGTGAAACCTATCGATCTAACATGCCAACGCTCTACGGTCACTCGACCTACGAACGCAGCTCGGTTCTCGCCGGTCGTCCGCGTCGGGTCTTCCTCGAATGCTGGGACGACCTCGACACCGCCCGAGGCGAACTCAAGGCCGCGAAGATCCGCTACGTCGACCTCTGCGACACTCGCGGCTCCACCCACGTCCCGGTGGATGTCATCACCGCAGGCCTGCCCGACGAGGACACCTAACCCCAACCCCTGAGATCCCATGAAATCCGAATCCGAAATCCTCGAAAAAATCCGCAAGCTCCTCCGACTGGCCGACCGCTCCCGTGGCTCCACCGAGAACGAAGCGAAAGTGGCGCTGGCCAAGGCGCAGGAACTAATGACTCGCCATAACATCGACTCGGCGCTGCTCCGCATGGAACGCGGCGAGTCGGGCGGCGGATCGTTCACCGTCAACAAGGGCAAGGTCGATCTGCCGAAGACGCTTAACCCGGCAGACCTGATGATCCTCTCGATCCTGCAGTCGCACTTCAACGTGAAGACCATCTTGATGCCGAGCGGGAAGGGGACTCCGGTGGACATCATCGGTGCCGCCGCCGACATCGACTTCGCCATCTTTGCCTTCAACTACCTGCGGCAGACCTTCTTCCGCTGTTGGAACGAGTTCAAGCGGATGCATGCCAATCCGGACAAGGCATCCTACTACCGGGGGCTGCGTGACGGGCTCAATGCCGAACTCAAAGCGGCCAAGCAACGGGCCGAGCAATCCTACGCCACCGAACAACGGCAAGCATACGGACTCGTCGTCGTGGACCAGCAGGCGGTGATCACCCGCTACGTCGAGGACAATTACGGCAAGCTCCTCAACCGCAATACCCGATCACGCCGCCTGCATTCGGGCAGCTACACCGCCGGTGAAACCAAAGGCCGCACCATCCAAATCAACCGCCCACTTCCGTCATGAAAGTTCTCCAACAGAAAGACGAAAAAAGACATGGACGTGCCCGATCAGACGGGCAGATGAGGGATGCTATGACAACAGTATCCATTCCTAACAACTACCTGACCAATGCGATGCAACAAGGCATTCGTGGATTTGAGAATAACGGCTTCACCGTCCGGCGCATCCTGCCAGTCGATTTGATGGCCGGCATTCATGCCCGCGAGTTCCGCGCTGACTTCGCCAAGCCAACCAAATTCGGACTGCTGGTGTTCAGCGTCCGGATCGACACCGACGGCAACGTCACCAACCCCAACCATTGAACTAACACCACGATGAACAAACTGTATTGGATCGTCTGCGACGACAAGGACACCAACGTATTCGAAGGCCGCTTTCAAGGTCGCACACGCGGCGAAGCCTTGAAGTTCCTCAAGCAGTCCATCGGGCGCAAGACGCTCAACGGACTGGTCTTCACCATCACCGAAATACCGGTGCTACTGATCCGCGAGATCGTCGCGGAAATCCTCGCCGAGGGCAGCAACGCCACGCCTGCCGTGAATATCGTGCCGCTCATCAGACCAGACCCCGAGGCTAGCCCGGGACGTTACGACGCGTTTGCCGACGCGGTTGAGCCCGAACCAACGCCCGCAGAAGCCACGCCGCCCAAGCCCGCCAAGAAGGTCGGCAATCCCGGTCACGGCGACGACCACTGGTCGCAGGTGAAAGCCTACTGGCTCGAATGCCGCAGCGTGAAACAGACCGCCGAGCATTTCAACCTCTCACCTAACACGCTCAAAACTCGCAGTCGGAGAGAGGGGTGGGGCAAATGAGTGTCTCCGACTGGAAACCGACCACCGTCGATGGCGCGACCGTCTGCCACTACTCTGACCGAACCGCCTGCACGGTGATTCGCGTCAGCCCCAGCGGCAAGACCGTCTGGATGCAGGAAGACACCGCCACGCTCGACGGCTGGAAACCCAAGTTCATCCCTGGCGGATTCGCCGGCCACTGCGTGAACAACGCCGAACAGCGGTATGTCTATCAGCCGAATCCGCAAGGTGTGATTCATCGCGCCAGCCTGCGCAAGGACGGCAACTTCCGCACCACCAACGGCGAGGCGGTCATCCCAGGCCGTTACCACTTCCACGACTACAACTTCTGATGAGAGTCGCAGTCGAAAAATACCGCAAACTCGATGGCTACGCCACGCGCTACTGGTCGGTGACGGTGAATGGCGAACTGCTCGCCGTCACCGTCTACCGCAAGGGCGCGAAGGCCGTCGCTCAAGCCATCACTAACCAAAACCAAGATCCCCATGTCACAACCCTTCAAGATTCTACCAACACCGTCACCATGTCCCACAAGTCCACCGCTGGCGTGGCGACCTATCAGACCCGATGACCTTTGCGGCCCAGCCGCCACGGTCGCACGCCGACTTGTCACCAAGGCGCAAAAGCTTCACGATGATCCAAGCGTTCCAGTAAAGATCCTGCTCTACGGTCCGCCCGGTGTCGGCAAGACCAGCATCGCGGACATGGTGGCCGACACGCTGTCGGGCACGCGCTTCGCCATCGAGGAATTCAACGGCAAGCTCGTCACGGTCGAAACCGTGAAACAGTGGATGTCCAGCCTCGGCACCTGCTCGCTCTTCGGAGTCTACTCAGTGAAAATCATCAACGAGATGGACCGCTGCACGCGGGATGCTCAGGACCTGCTCCTGAGCTACCTCGACCGAATGCCATCAGGGCGGGCTGTTATCGGCACGAGTAACCTGCAACTCGACCTTCTAACGGAGCGGTTCCAAACACGCTTCCAGTCGATCAAGCTCGCCGCCCCATCCACCGAGGACATCGCCACCATGCTCCGCTGCCACTGGCCGGTCGATGAAGCGACCTCACTACGGATCGCGGTGGGTTCTGGCGGATGCGTACGGGCCGCACTGGCCGATCTGGAATCCTGGCTAGATGCCAGCGACTGTTGACAGCCGCATCCACGGCGATGACTGATCATTCTCCCAAAGCTCGTACACTCGCCAATGGCATCGAAGTCTGGTGCAGCTTCGACAAGCTCGTGCCGGTGGGCGAACTCAAGCCCAACCCGCGCAATCCTAACACCCACCCGCAGCGGCAGATCGAACTGCTCGCCAAGAACATCCGCTATTTCGGCTGGCGGCAGACGATCACGATTTCAAAGCTCACCGGTCTGATCGTCTCCGGCCACGGACGCCTGATGGCAGCCAAGCACCTCGGCGTTGAAGTCGTGCCCGTGGACTATCAGGACTTTGCCAGCGAGAACGATGAACTCGCCGTGCTGGTGGCAGACAACCGTTTGGCCGAACTATCCACGGTCGATCTTAACGAACTTGAAAAGATTGCCAGTGAATGGAAGTCCATCGACTTCGACACGATCCTCGCAGGTTTCGAGCCTGCCGACATCGAGGGACTGCTCAATCCCAGTGGCAACGACGGTGACGAGGATGACGACGACCGCCATGACAAGGAGCTCGACAAGAGCGATGTCACCGTTGCGGTCGGTCTCTATCGGTTCCGCATCACTCAGGAAGAATTCATCGCGTGGTGCGACCGCGTGAAACAGGACGCCGGTTTCGACAAGGAATCCGTGCTCAACGAAATCCGCAGCCGCCTCGTACTATGAACATCGTACTCGAATCCATCGACGACGTAAGACCTAGTTCTTACAACCCACGGTCGGCGGTTGCCGAGCGTCTTGACCTCATCAAACTGTCGCTGCGCAAGCTCGGCTTCATCGCGCCGATCTTTGCTGACTCGGACGGCGAGATTCTTTCTGGTCACCAGCGCCACCTCGTCGCCAGCCGCATGGGTGCCACGCACGTCCCGGTGTCCCGCACCAAGGCACTCGAACTTGAACAGCGCAAGGCACTCAACATCGTCTTCAACCGAGCGACCAACGATTTCGATTTCAACAGCACGCCCGGCAGAGTTACCAGCGAGTTACAATCGCTGGACATTCAGGCACTCGCCGCTCTGATTCCCGACAAGGAGGTCGGCAGCGATGGATTCCTGCGCTGCCTCAAGCCTGCGGAGGTAAGCGTGAAAGATCTCTGCCGGGTGAACTCAGGCCGCTGGATCCAGTATGCCCGCAACCTCGCCCGCACTCTGCATCGCCACGGCATCCTCATGCCAATCGTCTGCCGCGAGGATCTCACGGTCATCAACGGCATCGGTCGGTTAGAAATGCTCGCGGAAAAAGGATTCGCGTTTGCACCCGTCGTGTTCGTGACCGACGAAGAAGCGGAGTTCGCTCGGGCGATGATGAATTTACTGTCGATGGATTTCGACATCCATACGCGCTATGCCGACATGCTGCGCTTCAATTCGTTCCGCCGGGCACGCCGCGTGAGGCGCGAGCTTGGTAACGGCTTCATCTTCGCCACGCACGGCGCGAAGCCATGCAAGGATTTCGACATCGGCAAGGCATCCGACCGCACCCGCTGGACCAAAGAGCACGGCACGACGATCCTCGACTTCGGGGCCGGCCACCTGACCGAAACTTTCCTCCTGCGTCAGGCCGGGATCGACTGCACGCCGTTCGAGCCGTATCGCCTTGGATCAGGGGGCATCAACAAGACGGAGAGCGTGGAACTGGCACGCACGTTTCTCGCCGAAGTGGCGGCAGACAAGGAATGGACGAGCATCTTCATTGCAAGCGTGCTGAATTCAGTGCCGTTCCGCGAGGACCGCGAGCACATCGCCTGCCTCTGCGCCGCATTGTGCAAGCCCTTCACCAAAGTCTATGCCTGCGCGTCATCGGCAGGTGAGTCCGGCTGGCGGCAAGTGAATGGCAAGGCGTTCATGAACGAGAGCAACGCCGGCAACATCGCGTTCCGCCTCGACTACGAACCAGGCATCCGCATCGGTGATTTTCAGGACAAGCCCAAGGTCCAAAAGTATCACACCGAGTCAGAGTTTCGCGACTTGTTCGGCCCATTCTTCCGCTCGGTAAAGGTCGATGACTTTTCCAACAACATCAACGCGGCCTGCGCGTCAGCCCTGCCAGTTGATCCTAACAAACTGCGTGCAGCTATCGAGTTTGAGTTCAACCTGCCCTATCCAGATGGCACCCGAATGGATCTCGTGAAATGCGCCATGGACTCTTTCTCCCAACGTCTTCAGATTACCCTATGATCATCCTGCTAGACCTCAACTTTACGCTCGTGGCGAACAACCCAGCACGAGGCACCACGCCCGTCCGTATGGACAAGCGACTGGCCAACGAGCAATACCGCCAGTGGCTGGTGGAACTGGTGCGGCCTCACACGGTTGTCCTCATCACCGCCCGCCCGGACACCTGGACGGTTAGAACTCTCGACCGTATCGAGGAGCAAACCGGATGGCGGCCGCAGGATGCATGCTTCGCGCCGAAGGGCTGGTGGAATCCACCTACGATCAAAGAGCATCTACTCAAGAAGGACGTGTTCCCAACCCACGGCGATGACGCACGCTATCTCGCGATCGAAAGCAACCCGAGGACCCGCGAGATGTACGCGAAATTTTCCATCCCGTGCTTATGGGTGACCCCTAAAGGTGACCGACTAACGGATGGCGCACGGATCGTGAAAAGCCTGCCGTGTTGACATCTGTCACGCGGGCATGAGTGAAGCACAACGTGACGAGGTGATCCCACGCGGAGCCTGGCAGTTCGATCAGGAAGTAACTGCGGTGTTCGACGACATGCTCCAGCGGAGCATCCCGCAATACAACGCGATGCGCATGGTCACCTTCGAGGTTGGGCGGCGCTTCGTGCAACCGGGCACCGCCATCATCGACATGGGATGCTCACGCGGCCAGGCGCTGCTGCCATTCGTTTCTAACTTCGGAACTGCCAACGATTACATCGGCATGGAAATCAGCGAGCCGATGATCGAGGCGGCACGTCAGAACTTTTCCTACCATCCGCACGGTGAGCGCGTCAGCATCCAGTCTGCCGACCTGCGCCACGAGTTCCCTCGTGTGACATCCAGCCTCGTGCTCTCGGTGCTCACCCTGCAATTCACGCCCATCGAATACCGCCAGCAAATCATCCGCCGCGTGTTCGAATCACTGGCTCCGGGCGGTGCATTCATTCTCGTTGAGAAGGTGCTGGGTGCCACGGCGAAGCTCGACGAGGCATTCGTGAATCTCTTCCTCAACATCAAGCGGGAGAACGGGTATTCCGACAGTCAGATCGACCGCAAGCGGCTGTCGCTCGAAGGCGTGCTGGTCCCCGTCACCGCCAAATGGAACGAGGAGTTGCTCTATCAGGAAGGCTTCACGTCGGTCGATTGCTTCTGGCGGCATCTAAACTTCGCCGGGTGGGTGGCCGTGAAGCCATGAGTTGACGGGGAGTCACCTCGTGTGAGCGGAAAATTTGCAAAAAAGTGGACCAAGGAACGCCAAGCCGAATACATGGCAAATTATCGCGAAGAGAACCGCGAGCGACTCAAGATTCTATACCGTGAGAACTACGCTGAAAATCGCGAGGCTCGACTTGCGACTAGGCGGCTTTACTACCAGAAAAACAAGAAAGTTCACGCTGAGGCAGGCAAGAGGTGGTTAGAGGCAAATCGGGATAAGGTTCGCGCCTATCAGGCAAATTACCGGAAGCGCAACATCCTTCGGATAAAAGCTTACGAGCAGAAATACTATCAAGAGAACAGAGAAAGATGTATTAGGCGCCAGCTCGTTCTGGAAAAGTCCACCCCAAACAGGCGCATTGCATCGACGCTAAGAAAGCAACTCAACCGGTGGGTCAAAAAATCGTCGGGCAGACACTCGACCCAGGAACTTCTCGGTTGCTCGTTTTCCGAATTCCGTGAGTGGATCGAGTTGAAATTCAAGAGGGGGATGAAGTGGGACAACTACGGCCGGGTATGGCACATCGACCACGTCATGCCCTGCTGCGCGTTTGATCTGACGCGGCCGGGGCAGGTGAAGATTTGCTTTCACTTCACAAATCTCCGGCCGATGTCGGCACGAGCCAATCTGAGCAAAAACAGAAAGATCACTGAGCCACAACTGCGTCTTCCACTTTGAAATCGAATCCCACAGACGGAATCTCAACCCAGGCGGCCGAGAAGATCCTTCAGGCAGATCTGCAAAACGTAATCCGCAAGGTCGCTGCGGGAAAACCTCTCACCGTGGTTGAGCGGGCGCGTATCGAATCGCGGGCGGCGGGCAGCGAGGAATCGCTCGCTTATGCGAAAACCTTGGTCGAACTCTCAGCGGTGTTAGGCGTGACCCGCCGCACGCTCACCACTTGGCAGAAGATGGAGGGATCTCCGAAGCCGCTGTCCAATGGCTTGTGGCCGGTGGCCGACTGGCGCGAGTTTGTCCGTCTGCGGGGACTCAAGGCAGGCAAAACTCCGATCGGAAACGAGGAGGCACTCAAGGCCCGCAAGTTGCTCGCTGAGGTCGAGGAGCGCGAACTCCGCATCGCGGTGAAAAAGGGCGAATACGTTCCGATCTATCAGGTGCAAAGTGAATGGATCGGCCTCGTCGCCCAAGCGACGTCCATCTTGCGCGCGAAGTTCGAGTCGGAGTTACCGCCGATTCTGTCAGGTCTCGACGCCACCGGCATTCAGCGGGAATGCCGCAAGGCAATCGATGAGGTGCTTCGCTGCCTCCACGAATCATGAAGGTGCTCCACGACATCTGGCGCGAAGCGTGGCAACCGCCCGACCGCAGGCCGCCGTGGGAATGGTGTGAGGATCACATCGATGCCATCCCGTATTCGCCGAACCCGGGACGCTTCCGGTCGGAAAACTCGCCGTGGATTCGCGAGGTCATGGAATCGTTGGTCGACCCGCGCATCCGTCTTGTCTCGATCATCGCATCGGTTCAGTCGTCCAAGACCACGGCTCCGGAGCTAACGCTTTGCTACATCATCACCAATCTTCCCGGGCCGACGCTCTGGCTCGACCAAACCGACGAGGATGCCCGCGATTATTCCGAGGCGCGGCTCCAAAAACTCTTCGACCAATGCCAGCCAGTGGCACGGCTCATGCCCACCGGCATCCATCGCCACAAGCGCAAGAACAACGCCATCCACTTCAACAACGGCATGGTGCTGTGGATTCTAGGGGCGCACAACAAGACCAACCTGCAACGCCGCTCGATCCGCTGGTTGGTCGGCGACGAAACATGGCGCTGGCCGACCGGACACATGGCGGAAGCCGAAGCACGCGTCACCGCATTCGGCTGGCTCGGCAAGTGCATCTTCATGAGCCAAGGCGGCGAGGAGGATGACGACACTCACCGGAAATTTCTCACCACCGACCAGCGCGAGTGGACGTTTGCCTGCCCGAAATGCGACCACCGCCAAGCGTTCAAGTGGGAATGCGTCGAGTGGAGCAAATCGGCCAGGGATGAATTCGGCGAGTGGGATTTCGACGAAGTCCGGCGTACCACCGCCATGCGCTGCGAGTCGTGCAACCACTACTTCAACGACGGCGAGCGGACGCGGCGCGAACTCAATGCCACCGGTGCTTTCGTATCGAAGAATCCGAAGGCGTCGAAGGAAAACGTCGGCTTCCATTGGAATGCCCTGTGCGCGATGAGCTGGGGCCAGTTGGCGGAACTCTACCTGCGGGCGAAGACGGCGGCGCGTAAGGGTGACGTGTCGTTGCTCCAACAGTTCTATCAGAAGAGGCTCGGTCTGCCGTGGCGCGAATACGTCGAGGACTACAAGTTAGAGATCGTCAAATCCGGCTACAAGCGCGGCGAGACGTGGGAAGAAGAAGGCGCGATCGATCCGAAATCAGGCAAGATTCTCGCCGCCCCGCTACCCGAGCGCACCGGCCTGATCCCGCTGCGATTCATCACGGTGGACTGCCAGATGGATCACTTGTTCTTGGTGGTTCGCTCGTGGTCGGCGGAGGGATCAAGCCGTCTGATGTGGAACGAACGGATTCTAACATTCACCGACATCGACGTGTTGCAGGAACGCTTCGATGTTCACCCAAGCCTCGTGTTTCTCGACGCTGGCTATGCGACCTACGACGTCTATCGGGAATGTGCCAAGCGAGGATGGGTCGCACTCATCGGCGACCGCCGCCCAGTCTATGCGCACAAGGGTCGCGATGGCAAAACCGTCCAGCGATTTTACTCACCCCGGCGCAAGGTCGTGCTTTCGCATCGCCAGTCCTGCCACGTCCACTACTGGAGCAACCTCAACATCAAGGACACGCTGGCCCGTCTCCGTCGCAACCAAGATGCGTCCCAAGGCCCGACGTGGGAAGTGCCTGACGACATCGACGACGACTACCTCGCCCAGTTGGAAAGCGAGCAGCGCATCAAGGAAAAAGGTCAGTGGATGTGGAAGCAAATCGGCTCGCGACCGAATCACTTTTTTGATTGTGAGTCCATGCAGGCGACAGCGGCGACCATGCTCAAGATCGTCGGTCGGGAATCCATTGCCGCCGCCCCGGTTGACACTCCGGACGAGGGAGCATGAAGACCGTCACCATCCTCCGCTTCCTCACGTTCCTTGGTTCTGGAATGTCCACGCTCGCCGCACTGGATCTGGCGGGTATCGCCCAGCTCTTCGATCCGACGATGGCAAAATACCTGCTTGCCGCCGGTCCCGCCGCGCTCGCCGTGAAAGAACTGGTGGTCGTGCTTGGCGATCTGTTTGACGACGGCAAGCCAAACCAATCGTTCAAGGTTGGACTGTTCTGTTTGGCAATGGGTGTTCTGACCTTCCCGTTTCTCGCCTCATGCGCCACGCCACCTGCCATCACCGGCGAGTTCATCAGCAAGGACGGCGTGATCAAGGTTTACCCTGATGGTCGCCTTGAAATCGTCGTCGAAACCCGCACCTCCAAGTAAGCCATGAACACGTTCAGTGATTGGTTTGCTTCCCAGGGATTTCGTAACTTCGGCGCGGGTGAGTTCACCAACTACTTTGCCCGTGAGCGCAAGGGCGTGAAAAACAGCCTGCCGTCGCGGCTGCTCTGGAAAAACATCGTGCCCGCTCTTCGCATCGTGGACGAACTCCGCGATTCGTTCGGCAAGTCATGCACCATCCTGAGTTCCTACCGATCGTCCGACTACAACAAGGCGGTAGGTGGAGCATCATCCAGTCAGCATCTTGAGTTTACCGCTCTCGACATCGCATTCGACGGCATCAGCCCACAGCGCGTCTATGACCGGCTGATCGAATGGCGCAAGGCCGGCAAGTTCACCGGAGGTCTCGGCATCTACCCATCATCGGGCTTCGTCCACATCGACACGCGGGGCCGCAACGCCACCTGGAAAGGCAAATAAGTCATGGCACGCGGACTCTTCATCACCGGCTTCACGATTTCCGAGGTGCTCGCCATCCAATCGCGGGCTAAGGAATTTCTCATCGAGGGCAAAACTCTCATGACTTGGAACGAGGCGGGCAGCTCTGCCACCAAGCAGTTCACCATGCCCATCGATCAGGTGCTTGAGGAATGTGCCCACGCCCTGCGGATTCTCGACCCTGCCACCTACGGCAAAGCCCGCAACGTGGCAACTTCACACATCATCGGCCACCTCCCGAAATGATCCGCCTCAAGCACATCGCACACCTGCTCCTGCCTCCTGTCCTCGTCCCCAAGGCATGGGGCTCACCTTACGAATCGGCCAACTGGTCGCCGCGTCGGGGGCACGTGCCTGGAGCATCCCCTACCGACGCCCGAAATGAACTCACGTCGGGAGTGCGCGCCGAGCTGGTTCGCAAGTCCCGCTACATGCACAAGAACAGCGGCTTCGTGCGCGAACTGGTCGCGAACATGGCGATCTACTCGACGGGCGACGGCATCCGTGTCCAAGCACAATCACCCGACCAAGCATGGAACCGCGCCGCCGAAGCCTACTTCGCGATGTGGTCGTCCCGCTGCGAGGTGACACGCCGTTTTTCCTTCGAGGAATGCCAAGCACTCGTCTGCCGGGGCATGGACATCGACGGCGAGTATTTCATCCACAAGACCCGCGACTCCCAAGGCGAACCGCGCATCCAGTTGATCGAATCCCACCGCGTCGGCGATAAGTTCGGCTCACAGGAAACCATCGACGGAGTGGGTCTCGATTCTTGGGGCGCACCGATGTTCTATCGGATGCTGGAAGACGATGGCATCCACAACGATCTACCCGCCACCTCCATCCTGCATATCCACGAACCTGAATGGGCAGGCGGGGTGCGTTCTCATCCGACCATCCAACACTCGATCAACCACGTGCTCGATGAAATGGAATTGCTCGCCCTCGAAAAACACGCGGTCAAAGACAATGCCGACGTCTCTCGCATCCTCAAAACAGCACGCGGGGAAATCGACGACAGCGGCGACTTCATGGTCGGCGGCGCGGCTATCGGCACTGAAAACAGCGACCCGGTTTCGCTCCAACGCATCGTCGGCGGCAAGTTGATCGCCCTCAAACCCGACGAGTCACTAGACAGCTTTCAATCGAATCGCCCATCGCCCACCTTCACCGGCTTCCTTGAACACTTAAGACGTGACTCCGCCCTCGGGATGATCCCCTTCGAGTTCGCAGCGGATTCAAGCAAGGTGGGCGGCGCGGGCGTTAGGTTGGTCGTAGCCAAAGCCGACCGTCGCTTCTCGTTCCGCCAAATGATCCTCGAAAGCCGCCTCATCAAACCGGTTTGGGCGTATGTGATCGGCGACGCGATTTCCCGTGGATCGCTCCCCCCGATACCAGGGTGGTGGAAAATCAGCACAGTGCCACCAAAGCGTGTTACCGTCGATGCCGGACGCGAGGCTCAACAGAATCGCGCTGATGTGGAGATGGGCCTGAAAACACTATCGGATCACTTCAACGAACAGGGTGCCGACTTTGGCGAGGAAATCGAACGCCGCGCCAGCGATGCCAAGCTCATTCTTGAGACGGCGGCAAAACACGGCGTGCCGGTCGAGATGCTGTGGAAGCCAGTCTAAAAAAGGGTTGCAAAAGCCTTGACTACAACAGGTGCCGAATAGCACGATAACTGGAAATGAGCTATGATATTAACAATTATGTTTTCAAGGGGGTTCCGCTTAGCGAATTTGTCGCGAATCTCAGCAAGCATCCGGCAGGCACCTTGGTTCATTTTACCAGCGAAGACAACACCAAGAATTTTCTCAGAGTCGATGATGCTCTCGTGGCAAGTCTCCACGAGACCCAAAAGTCGTTAAATTATGAAATCAACGGAAGACCGATTGAAGTCTCCAAAATTGCTGCAGCCGTAGCTCAAGAGCAGAGCAGCTTTAGTTTCGAAGGACCCAAGGTTCTTCTTCTGCTGACGATCTTGAGAGCATGCGGGATCGCAGTTAGTGATCTCCTGGCAGTCAAGGAAGAGTCAGATCCCAATCTCCAAGCCGACATAAAGGGCCCCTTTAACTTATTTGGCGTTAAAGGCCTCCCTCTTGTCGAAATGCATGGAGAGACGCTTCCTATGGGCTTGATTGAAATACCCTATGAACTGCAAGGTCTTGTCTGCGTGGCCAGCAAAAAGGAGAATTGGAACTTGCTTCGAGATCCTAGAACTGACCCAGAATCTCACGAAACTTTGGAGCCGGCGCTAACTCTTGATCTCGAAAAGAATATCGAGTGGGCTCTGAATTCACCAACTTCCAATGAATGGGACACATGGAGGGAAGACTACTGCGCCATGCTCATCAATTGGTTCATTAAGCCTGGCGAGCAATATGTCGAAGAAGACGACTGCTGGACAAGCGATGTCGGTGTTCAGTCTACACGCTACGGCACCGTGCACCAATTTGGGGGAATGGGGGATGGTGAGATGTATTTGATCGTATCTGGAACTGAGATGTCTGGCTACGATGAAGACGGTTGGAGTGATCCGGAAAAAGAAACGCCAACGGCTTACAGGAAACTTAAGGAACTGCTCTTCGGAGATCTCGACTACCCGACAGAGAAATACACTCCTCAATTCGGGGGCTGATTTGAGCCGTCACTCTGGCTGTCTTCTCCCAGCTCCGTTGACACAACCGACCGGGCGTGAGCCCGGTAATTCAAAATCGCGAATGGTTGATTCAGCCTGATGCACTTCGGTCGATGATCGCTGCTGCGGATTCTTTCCGTGCGCTCGGCAATCCAGTCGTCCGTGACCAAGCATCCAGCTCTCTGCTATCCGTTGAAGATGGAGTGGCCACGGTATCAATCAGCGGCCCCATCATCCGCAAGCCCGACATCTTCGCCCGGGTGCTGATGGGCGCGACCGACTCCGAGGAAATCGGATCTGCGATTCAAGAAGCCGCCTCGCGTCCCGACATCAAAGCGGTGTTTTTGGACATCGATTCTCCAGGTGGAACCGTGGCCGGCACTCCCGAGCTAGCCGCTGCGGTTTCCGCCCTCGATAAGAAGAAGCCAGTCTATGCCTTCTCATCCGGCCTGATGGCGTCCGCCGCCTACTGGATTGCCAGCCAAGCGCGTGCGATTTACGCCACGCCCTCCGCACAAGTCGGGTCCATCGGTGTCGTGCAAGCGGTGGTCGATCGTTCGGCAGCCATCAATGCGGCAGGCATCAAGGTGGAGGTTTTCTCGGTCGGCAAATACAAGGCGATGGGCGCTCCAGGCACTCCGCTCACCGATGACCAGCGTGAACTCATCCAATCAAACCTCGCAGAAATCGCCGCCGAGTTCCACGATGCGGTGCTTTCCCGTGGTCGTGCGATTCCCGCCGAGGCCATGGAAGGCCAGACTTTTAGCGGCAAGCAGGCCCAGCGCCACAACCTCGCAGGCATGGTTCCCGACCGCGCAGAAGCCATGCGCCGACTCAAAATTTATCACACCTCGGTTGACACGAAATCACGGGTGATGACTACCGCACTCGAAGACCAACTCCTCGAAGCCCGCACGCAGGTCGATGACCTCACACGGGACCACCAAGCCCAAACCGAACTGCTCAACGAAGCATCGACTCAAGTCGAATCGCTGCGCGGTGAAGTGGAGCTACTTGCCGCTGAAATCGACACGCTCAAGGCAGAGTGCGACGAGGCGAAAATCGAATCTACCAACCTGATCGCGCAACGAGATTCCGCAACCGGCCAAGTCGCCACTCTGCAATCCCGCTGCACCGAGCTGGAGGCGTCCCAAACGGATTTCGACCGCAAGCTGCAACTCGAAGTCGCCCGCGTCGTTGCCAGCACCGGCACCACGATGCCCGCCCGCGTCACCCCAGCTGGTGACACCAACCTAGCCGCCGATCTCCATTCGCGCTTTGCCGCCATCACCGATCCCACCGAGCAGACCGCCTTCTGGCGCAAGCTCACCCCCGACCAACAATCTCTCATTCTCAAACACCAAGCCTAATAACTCGCCATGCCAAACACACTCACCAACGTCAAAGACATCAAGGTGGCGCAACGTGCGCTCATGCCCTTCATGTCGAACCTCCTGCCGGTCACGGCATTCTCCACCGACTTCAGCCCGCTGCCCG
This sequence comes from Verrucomicrobiota bacterium, assembly GCA_037134575.1. Lineage (GTDB taxonomy): Bacteria > Verrucomicrobiota > Verrucomicrobiia > Verrucomicrobiales > Akkermansiaceae > Luteolibacter. The sequence continues at coordinate 57,341 of JBAXLW010000002.1, forward strand.
CTGAGAAACTCGACACCATCCGCGTCCCACTCGTTGGTGCGCCCAGCGTGTCGAGCGACTTCACCGGAGACTACTCGTCGAATGCAGATGCCACGGTCACGGTGGTTCCTGTCACGCTCAGCCGTCACAAATACAAGACCGTCCACGTCACCGCCAAGGAATCCGCCGAGGTCTCCTTGAACGTGCTGGAAACCCTAGTAGAAGCGGCCGCCCAGCAACTCGCCCAAGACGTGTTGGTGGACATTTTTAGCTGCATCACCGCCGCCAACTTCGGTGCTCCTGGTATCGCTGCCCTGGCACCAACCGCCTTCGATTACAAGAAGGTGCTCGGCCTGCGGGAAGCCTGCGGCAATGCCAAGATGCCGCCGAACCCACGCTCGCTGGTGCTCGATTCCGGCTACTACACCAACATGCTCGCCGACGACGTGGTGGCCAAGAGTTTCAACCTGAACCTCAACGCCCCGGCCGTCACCGAAGGCATGGTCAAACGAATCGCCGGATTCAACCTCCACGAAACGACCCTCATCCCGTCGGATCACCCGGAAAAGCTCATCGGTTTCGCCGCCCACTCCAGTGCGGTCGCCGTGGCCATGCGCTACCTCCAACCGGTCGCTGATTACCAACAAGCCGGTGCCGTCACCGATCCAACCACGGGCATGACCTTCGGCTACCTCCGCTTCACCGACACCCGCTCCAACAAGATCTTTGTCACCCTGGAATGCCTCTACGGCTTCGCGGCTGCCAAGACCGACGGACTCAAGCGCATCGTCAAACCCTGAGCCACTCTCCTGCAAATGTGGATCATGGGAAACGCCCTCTCCGGGAAACTGGAGGGGGTGTTTTGTTTGAGGTGATTGACACCATGCGCAGTGAGTGAACTCTCTCCAAGTCGCCGCCGCAGAGGCATTCGTTGAAATCCTGCGTGACGCAGGCGTGCCAGTGACCATCGGTGGCAAGGACTATCAGGTCATGGTCTCGCCAAGCGGTCTTGCCATCGATCTTGAGGAAGGCGGTTTTACCCAAGACGGCGCACTCACGGTGAGGTTGCTCGTGGCACAACTGCCAGTTCCGCAGCCCGCCCACAACGACACGATCCTGATCGGCGGCGACCGCTACAAGATCGACGAGATCAACGGCAAACCCGGCGCAGGCATCATCGAATACCGCGTGGCTCGTCGCTAAACATCACCACCATGAATCAAGCGATCGAAGACTATCTGGCCGAACTGATCACCTCCGTGCCGTTCGTTCCCGCGCTTGCGATTTTCACAGGGACTTCCTCTAACATCCGCCCGCCTGAATCCCATGCGGTTCTGGTTCTAGCAGATTCGATTGAAAACGTGGTCGGCCCACTGCATCGAGCGACGGTCAAGATTCTCGTCTCGTCACCCACCGACAACCGGACCCAGCACGCTGCGCTCGCCCATGCGGTCAAGGGCATCATGGAAGGTGTGCTGCCTGCGGCGAGCGAGTTCACGGTCGGTGGATTCCGCACCAAATCCCACGCCACTGCAGTGAGTGACGACGACCGCTGGCTCACCACCATCGAGGGGATTCTCGGTGTGGATTGGACACCGGTTGACAACCCGCCGTAAGAGTCATGCCCGCCACCTTCGGAGTCACCAACCTGCACGGACTCGCACCCGCCACCGGCCACGCTCAGGAATCGTCTGCCGACGCGTCCATCGAGGTTGCCACGCTGCGTGACTCGCTCGGCGTGACGGTGGTGGCCGTGCCGAAGAAGCTCATCACCCGCAGCATTACCCTATCGGGCAAAGGCACCGTGAATTTTGGCGACGTGGTCGCCGGTGCCATCACCAAAGGAGCAGCGTTCGTGACATCGGTCAAGGTGACGGAAAGCAACGATGAATTTCCATCCTTCGAGATCCAAGCAACCGCCTACGACGACGCCTAATACCTACCCACTTCCATGCCCGCAGCATTCAATGAAATCGGAGTCAAGTGCGTCACCGCCGCCCTAGTGGAGAGCGTGGACGTGCAGAAGCAGCTCGAACACAAGATCATCAAGAAAAGCGATGGTGCGTTCGAAACCGGCAACCGCTACGACCCGTCCTTCAGTTTCTCCATCAAGGGCCGGGGTGTCGTTGAGGAAGATCTTCTAGGTGGAGCCTCCGCCGCCTATGTGCCTGAGCAGATCACGGGTGGAACCACCATCATCACCACCGTCAAAAACTCCCAGACCAACGAGGACTACGACTCGTTTGAACTATCGGGAGTGAACCATCCAGCCGCAGACGGCACTGCCTAACTATTAGCAGAACAAGATCACCTGAAAATCACTCCATGAAAGAAGGAACCACCCTGAGCATCGTGCGCGACCACGACACCAAACCCACCGAAAGCCGCAACACTCGATTGGTCGCAGCGGCACTCTCCAGCGGCGGCATGTTCGCCACTGAAGCCGCCTATTCCGACACGGTCGAACAGACGCCCAACGGCGCGAAGCGAACCGTCACCTGGCTGATGGACGGCGCGGCCAAACTCAGCTTTGAACCCATCGAGGGCGCGGAAAGCATCACCTTCGATGAGTTCCGCAAGCGCTATGAATCACTCGACTGGTGCGAAGCCAACGCCAACCACCCGATTGCCTATCTGCGGGCGATGAATGACCAGCACAACCGGCTGCTCGACAAGGTGAAGACGATGCGCCCGATGCTGCTGATCCGCAAAGGCAAGCGCATTGCCATCGTGCCGAGCGGTTCCGACGAAGCCTCGAAAGCCACCCGCGAGCAAATCCTTTCCGAATTCTGACATCATGAACGACCGCGAACTACAACTGGCCACTGGCATGATCGACAGCGGGGAACGCCGAATCGGCAACCTCAAGCTGCGTCCTTATACGATGGGGTCGATGCAGCTGGCCTATCTGCTCAAGCTCACCATGTTCACTCGTGGCAAGGATGATCCACCGTTGGAGCTTGATGATTTGGAAGAGCAGCGGCAGATCATGGCCTTTGCATGGATGCAGTCGGCGGATGAAGATGACATCGCGGACGCAGTCCGTGACGACACCGTGGACCGCTGCGTGCTCAAGTTCTCTCTCAACGTCACCTTCGACATGCTCCCGGGACTGATGGCGGAAATCAACCGGATCAACGCGATGCTTGCCGCATCCAGCGTCCGCGTCGAAAGCAAGTATCCGTCCAGCAATGACGATGCGCCGGGAAAGTCCTGAATCCCGGCTGGCTGGCGAGCGCGGTGTTCACCATCGCCAAGGACACCGGTTGGAGCGAGGACTTCATCATCTGGCAGCTGCCGATGGCGCGTGCCCTCCAGTATTACCACTGCTCGCTCCAAGCGGCCAATCTCTGGACGCTTGAACCACCCACCGAAGAGACGATGCAGGCACTCGCACCGGACGCGTTGATCGGACTCATCGACCGCATGATTGACGAAACCGAAAGTGACGATGGGTGACGAAGTGAAATTCAAACTGCATGTCGATGAGTTCCAGCGGGCCGCCGACCGGCTCGCCCATTATTCGAAGCGCGACGGCGAGACCTTCATGAAGGAACAGGTTCGTGGCTTCATCCGGCACCTGTTGGACTTCACACCTCCGAGCCGGGGCAGCACACGCGGTGTGAAGGCAAAGAAGCTGGGTGAACAGGCGATCACCGGCGACATCCGCGCCGTGTTCCGCGGAGTGTCTGACCCGAAGCGGGCGGATGTTGATTCGGTCGCCCAAATGCGCTCGGTTCTCAAGTCTCGGCGGAAGAGCGGCAGCATGCGTGTGGCCAAAGGCGGCACCAAGCTCAAGGCACCGAAGGCGCTGATTGCCGAGCTGATCAAGGCGAAGAAGGCGCGGGTCGGCTATCTGGCATCGGCGTGGGCCACGGCGGCGCAGAGCGTTGGGAAAATCCGAGTGCCCGCGTGGGTGTCGCGCCACGCCGCGCCCGGTAGCACCGACATCAAGGTGAACGGTGGTGAAATTAGCGCGTCGATCACCAACGCGGTGGAGTGGGCGGCGAAGGTCAATGGACTTCGTGCGCGGGTGAATGCCGCGCTCCGGGTGCAGACCCGTTCCATGGAAAAACGGCTGCTCTATTTCTTCGCCAACGTGAAGGGGAAGTCCGGCTTCGATTGACAAGTCACCCAGTGCTAGATGGCCAAGCTCACCGCACTGCTGACACTCAACACGGCTGGATTCCAGTCCGCGTTGAAGGGAGCGAAGGCATCAACCGGCGCGTTGAAAAACTCGATGTCCACCATGTCGTCGGGCGCTTCCAAGGGTATCACATCGATGGGCAGCGCCATGAAATTCGTGGCAAAGGGAACTGCGGTTGTAGCCGCCGCTGTGGCCGCCGCAGGCGCTGCAATTGGCGCGTTGACCTACAAGCTGATCTTGTCGGGTGAGGCAGCGAACTCTGCCGACGCCCGCGTCCGCAACATCGCAAAGTCGATGGGCCTGTTCGGCGACCAATCCGACGCGGTGGCCGAGCGACTCAACAACCTCGCGGACAAGATCGAGTTGCAAACCGGAGTGGATGGCAATGCGATTCAAATGACCCAGGCGAAGCTGCTCACCTTCAAGGAACTCGCCAACACCGCCGACGAGCTTGGCGGCAATTTTGATCGGGCCACCCAAGCGGCCGTGGACATGGCAGCAGCTGGTTTCGGTGCTGCCGAACAGAACGCCGTCCAGCTCGGCAAGGCACTCAACGATCCGGTCAATGGGCTCGCGGCGTTGCGGCGCTCGGGGATCACCTTCACCGAAGATGAGAAGGCAAAGATCAAGACTCTGGCCGAATCCAACCGGATGCACGAGGCACAGGCGTTGGTTCTCGCCGCCATTGAAAAGCAGGTCGGCGGCACAGCAGCGGCAACTGCGGACGCGTCAGTTCAGATCAAGGCCGCGCTGAATCAGGGCTTCGAGGAAGTGGGCAAACCGCTTGCCTCCGCCCTCGCATCCATCACTCCGCAGTTCCTTGAATTTGTGGAAATGGCCAAGCCTAAGCTGGCGGAAGCCGGACAGTTTCTCGTGGCGATCTTCCGCAGCGGCGAGGCACTCAACCTCGTCTGGTCATCGCTCAAGCTGGCGTTCGCACAGAGCGTGAATTTCCTGTGGGCCACCCTGCGAGCGACCATCGCCGCCGCCGGCCAATACATCGTCGAGTATTTCAAAACGGCGGTCACCTTCTTCCAAGTCCTAACCACGCCCGAGTTCTGGAGCGGAATGGGCAATGCCATCATCGGGATTTTTCTATCAGCCATCAGCTTCTTGCAGAAGGGTTTCGCGGAGATCATCGAGGTCGCCCGTCCGCTGCTTGAAATCTTCGGCAAGGATGCCGCGCTTGATGGCATCCAGAAAACGATCCGAGAAAGCGCGGCGATCCTCGACGAAGATGCGGCGGCGCGATTCTCGAAGGCGGGTGATCTGTTGGAGCCTGCCGCCCAGAAGATCGCCCAACGCCTGGCCGAGGCCGGGGAGAACGTGAAGACCCGATTCAGCGAGACATTCGCCAACACGGCGGTAGCTATCGACACGTCCGGCATGAAGCGCGAGTTCGGCGAAACCGTGCAGCGCATCAAAGCGGCCATTCCACCAGCCAAGGCGGGCAAGCAAATCGGAATGGCGGCAGCGGAAGAAAAGCCGACGGCTCCGGTAGTCATCGCGGGCGGATCAGGTCAGCTCGGTTCCTTTGCGCAATCCATGAACATGCTTTTCGGCCGCAGCGCGAATGCCGGGCTCCTTGAGGAAAACAAGCGGCAGACCGACCTACTCAAGAAGATTCAAGACAATACCAAAGGCAAAGGCACCACCACCACGACACCGGGGGAGGCGGTTTTCGCGTAAGCCATGGCTGAGAACACTATTCTCGAAGGCGCGAGCGGCGGCAGGGACGAAAACATGATTTCGTCATTCGGCGTTTCGTATCACGCCAAAAGCATCGCGGAGGTCACGACGGTCGGACATGCGCGGTTTCACGGGCTGGTCGAACAGGGCCGGACCTGGCAGGCGCTCAACGACGGCACCGACGGATGGATCGTCACCGTCACCTACAAGGGATACGCCGGTGACGAGGAGCCCGAACCTGCGGAAACCGAACAGTGGAACCTCGGCTTTGATTTTTCCGAGGAGCCGCTTGAGTCGCATCCGAACCTCAAGGACATCAAGGCGGCCTACGGCGGCTATTACGAGGAACCGGGTGGCCCGCTCAAGTTCCCAGAATTCATGCCCAAGGAGGCCAAGGGCAAGGGCGGACTCGGCGGCAAGGGCAAAGCCAAACCCGGCGAGAAAAACCCGATGTTCGGCACCTCGACCTATGCAGTGATGACCGCGCGCGTCACCCGTATCTGGTCGGCGAAGAAGATCCCGAAGAACGCGATCAACGACATCGGCAAGGTCTATTCCAGCATCCCGGACGCGCCAGACGCGATTGCCGAGGTTGATTTCGGCAGCCGCACCTGGATGGCGATGCCGCCGAAGATTTCACAGAACGGCGATGTGTGGCGCATCGAAAACGAATGGCTGCTTTCACCGCCGAGCGGTTGGGTTGAGGAGATCTATGAGAAGGCCAGCAAGCAATGACGACGCGGGAACTCAAAGTGCGGAAAGGCGAGAAAGTGCGCGATGCTTGGGAACGACTCGTGCGCTGGGTGGATTCGCTTAAAATCGTTCCGGATGACGGCATTGATGTGCGTGTCACGCCCCACGGGACCATCGTGCGAGTTCGCGATCAACAGATGTTCCGGCATCCGTTCCGTGTGATGGTGAGCGGATCGTCGGTGCGCGTTTCACCGGGAACCGTGAATGACCTGATTCCTGTCATCACCGAGAGCGGGCAGAAACGCCGAATCGACAACCGCGACAAGGATGGCAACCGCGAAACCGGCAAGGACTATCCGGCGCTCAAGCTGGATCCAAAGAAGGCATCCAAGGACGGGCAGATCTACATTTCGCTGCGCATCAAACAATCCGTGAGCGGCGGGATTTCTGGCGTGGAGGAAAACAAGGCCGGTGAACAGTTAAGCGAGAACGTCGAAATCGTGCAGACAGACTCTGCCAAGGGACCGCTCGATGGCTTCGGCTACTACCCGCTCGCGTTCCTGCGGGCATCGGCAGATGGCGGCTCCATCGAGGAGGTGTTCCAGATCGTCCATCACAACATCCGCTACGAGTTTCAAGAGCGCCGACCGAGCGAAGCCGACCTCAAGAAAGACCCGGACGCGAAATCCACAGGTCGCCACCTGTTCATCCCGACATGAAGCGCAAGGTTCCCATCATCAATCACCAGACATGGAACGCCATGATAGACGAGGTGTCGCGGCGGCTACCGCTTCGGTTCGTCAGAACGTCACGCCGCTGGGTGCATCCGTGGACCATCGTGCCGGAATGGAGCGATGCCGCCGGACAGTGGGTATTCCGCATCCGGCCCGGCTTCGTCAACGGGCTGGAGCCGGAAATCTCCACCATGGCCATGCTCGCCACCGAGCGCACGCTCGACCGGATCGAGGAGGAAACCGGCACTCGCCCCGAGAAGGATCAATCGGCGGACGCGCTCATCACCGAGTCACCACAAATCCCCGTCTCTGGAACCCGAATCATCGGTAAGGGAGCGAATCCGGATTCAGTGTCAATTTCGACGTCGGGTAACATCGCCGTGGAGTTCGAGTCAGTGCCCGAGTTCTTCATCCAGTTCGGTGTGACGGATGAAAAGGTGGTGTTTCAAGGCAACCTCAATTCCGGCATCCAAGAGGTGCAATACGAATCGGCCGACGATCCGCCACTACTACGCGCCTGTGACGTGGTGCTATACGTGGATCGTGCGGCGGCTAAGCTGGATGTCATCCAGGGAAACCCCTTCCTCGATAGCTTCAGTGCGCTTCTCGTCATCAACTACGGCAGATCCACACCAGCGCGAAAACGCCCTTGGCTGGACGTGACCGCCAAATACAAACCCATCGTAGAGGCGGACATGGGCAACCTGCTGGAAGGAACCGCCGACCCCGAGTTCGACGCGATCAAGGTCGCCACCATCTATTTCCTGTCGCCGCCGAAGTTCTCGCCCGAACTGCCGATGGACGACACCTGGACCACCTTCGTCAAACACGACCAGTTCTGGAACCTTTGCCACGCGCCACAGAAAATACCAGACCCCACACCCATCGAGCCCATCACACTCCAAACCGGCCTCGTGGGTGGCATCGCTGATTCAATTTTCAGCAGCCTTCTCGCCCCCGAAAACGACGCCTACAACACCGCGCTCCAAGTGCTCCGCAACCGCAACCTAGCAGGGAGGTTCTGGTCGCTATGAATGATGAACCCAAAGACGGCTTCGGCCTCGACAAGGCACAGCGGCTGCTCGCCAAGCGTCTGGGCAAGGAAGAGGAGGAGGCTGAGCAAGCCGCCGGGTTGGAGCCGCCGTTTCCTTACGTCATGGCGAGGTTTGACGCGGAGTTTTTCGAGCTGTGAGTTGACGCGGCGGGCGGGTGCTTTCCCATGCTTTTTGCCCACGAACGTAGGCGCGATTGTAAAATCGCGTTCGATGGGCCATGAGGTGGTAACTATGGGGCGATCTCGCGGCCGGCGACGATGAAGTCGATGGGATGGATCATTCCTGTTGCCTCGGCGACAAGCGCATTTTCCGGCCGGACATCAGTGGCAAGAAAGGAGTCTTTTTTCCAGGTGAGCAGTTCGAGGGTTTCTCCGCTACATGGTTCCCGATGGGGAATCCAGCCGAGGGATTGCATGTAGTCACTGAGTTCGGCAACGGTGGGATGGCGACCGACGATGAAGGGCTGACGGAAGGCAAGAAACGCGTCATTTTCTCCGATGCAGTCGATGGAGATTCCTGAAGGAAAAAGAGCCTCAAAAAGAGAAAGTCGGTCGAGAATCTCATCGAGGTCACCGGGGGCGAGAGTCAGAATCCCGCTCGGAGCGCGTCGGATCACCCAGCCGAAATGGCATCGTGCGGGCGGGCCACAAAGTTTAATGACCTGTTGGTTCGCAGGGTCACCAAACACCGCCGCCTCGCCACCAGCTCCGATCAATGTGAGAGCGCCCGATTCGTAGATTTCTAAAAACGGCGAGAGCCTGTGCGCCAGATTGCGTCCGAACTCCGGACTTTCCCGGAAGATCGCGTCTAGCTCGCCTTCGACTTGGCGGGTATCAAGACGGGAGCGGAAATCCGCAAGTCTAACGGAAGGGGTTCGATTTCGTAAGTGCGATCCCGGTTTTCCAGAATCCGGGCTTCCTGGCGGTTGCGGCGACATTGTTCTAGCATTTCTTCCGCAGTGACCTTGCGGTTGTTTTTCGGAATCATGCTAAAACCATAAAGCGCATTCGCGGGGATGTCGAGCGGTTTCAACCAAGCTGCTACGCCATCTGGGACTGAGAGGATTTCGCGCTTTTTCATTGGAGATCCATGCACTCGCCAAGTTTGGTTCAGCAAATGGTAAGTTGACGCGGCGGACACGGGCAGAACATCCCCATGCAGGCCACCGTTTACGCTAATCTCACCACTCGCAGGCTGACCACGACGCTTGGCGGCAGCGCGATTTCGTTCCCTGCGTTCGTCCAGGGCGACAAGGTGCGCATCGGACTGCGCTTCGCGGAATCGATCGAAGGTTCGCCCATCGAGGTGCAGAGGATTGTGACGCACATCCGCGCCTCCATTGGATTTGTCGATGCCCGCCCGACGACTGGCTTTTTTGTGCTGCGAGTGGACGGTCAAAACACCGCACCGATTCCCCACGATGCCACGGCGGGCGCTGTGCAAGCAGCTCTTGCCGCCATCGGATTGGATGACGCAGTGGTGAGCAAGCAGGATGGCTCTTGGATCATTTCCACTGGCGCGCAGGAAATCTCGCTGTCCGGACACTCTGCCGTTGGTCTGTTATCCGAATTGCGACCCGTCTCTTTCGTGCGGGTGCGATCAACGGAGATAGCGGGGCAGTACCGCCACGAGGTCCGGCTCGTGCAGGCACCACTGGCATCGACCGCGAGCTTTGAATTGATCGTGCCGCCAGCCCCAACCGTAAGCGAGGTGCAAGCAGGCGGATCATCGGCCACCACAATCTGGCCAGAAATCCAGGCGCTCAAGATTCAGCCAACGTTCAAAGGAACCTACCAGTTGCGCCGTGGATACAAGAAAACCCGCGAACTATCGGCGGACGATGGACCGGATGAAATTCAGGACGCACTTTCCTCGCTGGCAGACGATGAAGGATCGTTCTCTGTCACCAACCCAGCGACCAACATCGCCCACATCACCTTCAACGGCTCGATGGCCGGCATTGACCAGGAGCTGATCGAAGTCGCCGTGTTTTCCGCGCCGCCCGGTGATCCGACCATCATCCTCGATCTGAACACGGCAGAAATTGCCGCAGCACTTCGCGGCGCAGCAGAGTTAAAGCCAGAGTTGGAAATCGAAGTCACTTTCCGCGACGAAAACGATCCGACGAAGTCTTACACGCTCACCCCGTTCCGCGCACCGATCTTGTTGATCCGCGAACTCAACTGGGAGGGACTGGAAACCGCCGCCAACATCGACTGGTTGCGCCCGCCCTACGGCAGAACCTATGTGCCGTTCACGCCCGACCAGATCATCACCGGGTCGCAGCACTACGTTGCGCCCATCGGTGACGGTGAAAACTCGGACTTCACGATCAGCCACAACCTCGGCACCCGCGACTTGCACGTGACGGTGCGGGAAAATGGCGGCCAGTTTGCCGTCGTGGAACCGCTGGCCGTGACCTTCGACGGCGAGGACGATCTGAGCATTGCCTTCGAGGATTCCCCAGCGCTGAACGGCTATGTCATCACCATTTCCACGGCAGGTCCGGTTTCTGTCTTCCAAACACACGGCCACACGATCCCGCAAATCGAAGGGCTGCAACTGATCCTCGATGACTTGGGCGAACGCGTTGAAGTGCTTGAAACCTTCATCCCAACATCGAATCCATCCGTAAGTGCATCCACGCAAACCGTGATCGCCGCGTGGGAACTGCCGGAACTCTTCGAAGTCTTTCCGACGCGCCAGAAGATAGAAGCGGAGGACGTGCCCTCGATCAAAACCGCCGACCTCCCTCGTGTTGGTGGACTCTTGCCAGCCGTGTATGTCGATCCGCTGGTCTTTACCACAGTGACCCAACTTCCAACCTCACCGGCAAGCGGCGTGATCTATCGTTACACCAACACCACCGCGCCACTGGTGATTCCCGGCTATCTCGGCCGCCGCTCGACCAAGCTCAGCGCACCGGGATTCTTCGCATGGGACGGGCGCGGGTTCTACCAGGTGGAGCAAGTCATCGCGGGCGAAAAGGTGTTCTATCCATCCGACTTTTCCCGCGAGCTGTTCCGCATCCACGTCAACGGCAAGCAACTGCGGCTCGGCAAGCGGCTCTCGCTCGACTTCTCATTCGTCGCCGCCGTCTTCAACTCGAACACCCTGGTGCATTGGGGCGTAGCCATCGACATCGGCCTGCCGTCTGGCAACCCAGCAAACCCCAGCAACATCGCGGATGTCACGTTCCTGCCGCCTTCTCTCGATCACAGCTTCATGCTCACGAGCATCCCGTCCTCCCACGGCTTTGGGCTGCGCGTGGTCCGCAAGATCGTCGATGCGGTCGATACCTGCGTCGTTGACCGCGTGATCTACGGAGCCACGGAAGCCACCACCACCGCGCTGACCACCGCCAACTTCATCGTCCGGGGGCGGCTCATCCGCTTCGACACCGGCGACAACCAGACCGATCCGCGCGGACTCGTCGCGTTCAACGGCCTCAAGGCAACCCTCACCGGCGAAGAACCAGAAAGTCTCGGCAAAGCAACCATCCAATAACACATCACCATGGCCATCCCCGTCATTTCCACCACCACCTCCGTCCTCGGCTACCGCAAGGGGCAGTATTTCGAATATCAGATGCAGGCGACCAACTCGCCGACCGCATGGACTGCCAACGGACTACCATCCGGCATGACGATCAGTGCGTCCGGACTCGTCAGCGGGGCGGCAACCTCAGCAGGCGTCTATCTCTTCCGGGTGATTGCCACCAATGCCACCGGACCATCATTGCCCTTGGAGGTGGCGATGGGGATTGAGGACACCAATTTCAACGACGGTATCGGCATCGAGGTGAACATCGACCTACGCAGCGGCGCGGTTTCGGTTCCTGGTATTGCGCCTGCGTCAGGTCAGAACGCCAGCCAAGCGGTCATGTATCTCAAATACGGGGACAAGGTGCTTCTCGATCTCGGATTTCTCAAAGGGGAGGAACTTCAATCCATGGCGCTTGCGTCCATCATCATGAACATCCGCGAGTTCGATGGTGAAACCGTGCTGCTTCAGAGCAATGGCGCGCTGGAAATCATCGGCACCAGCGACCGACCGCGCTACCGGATCTTGGTCGATCTGGACACCCCTGAACTGCTCAACGCGCTGGGCAATTACCAAGCGGACTATCAGACGAGCTTCGACGCGATTGCCGAGATCGAATGGCGCGTGGACTACCTGGAGCCGGGTGCCCTCACCGACGAGCTGATCCGTTCATCCAAGACCTTCCGCATCGCTATCGACCGCGACCTCGTCCCCAACCCATGACCTACGGCTCCGGCATGATCTGGCCCTTGGCCGCCGAATACGCCCGTCTCGGGTGGGCGGTGCGACGTGCCGGATGGGATGACCTTGAACTGTTCGGCGACACCGGGCGTGCCTTGCGCTGGGTGGTGTATCAAAACGCGCTTTTCTGGCTGCTCTACCGCACCCCCGTCACCGGAGCCAAAGCCACCCGCGTAATCCGTAACACGGATTTCATGGTCGAGGACTTCTATGCCGAGGACTGGACTGTGCTTTCGCCGACCTGTTTCGACGGGGTGAACATTACGGACTCCGATCTCCTCCAGCAGGGCAAGAAGCGCTACCCGCGCCCGATTAGCGTGAGTCCTTTCGTCGATGCGCGTAACCCGAACTCGAAGTATGGCAGCTGCCCGATTGTGCCGCTCTACGACTCGATCCGATTTGTCGCACCACCCGCACAATCACCATGAGCATCGGACACGGCATGATCTGGCCTTTGGCCGCCGAGTATGCCCGCCGTGGCTGGGCGGTGCGGCGTGCGGGTTGGTCGAATGGCGTCACACGTCCATTCAATCCAGCAACCTCCATGCGCTGGATCATCTTCCATAGCGGGCTGTTTCATCTCACCTTCTACGATCGCGGCGATGACTACTTCATTGGCCCGGTCACCCGTGTCGTCCGCAATACAGACTTCGGCGTCGATGAGTTCTATGCCGACGACTGGACGGTTTTTACTCCTAGTTGCTCAGCCACCCCGGCACCTGACCAGCAGGGGAAGCTCTGGTATCCGGGAGCGGTGGACGACGAGCCATACACCGACCCCACTGTGCCCGGTGCGGGAGGCACAGGATGTCCTGACGTGCCCCCTGTGCTTGACGATCCACCACCGAATTGCAGCGGGCCGTGCCAACCACCACCCTACTGCGGCCCGAACTTCAAGCTCGCGACCGGAGGGTATGATTCGTGCGGTTGCCGCATCTATCTCTGCCAGCCAAAGTTTTGTGCAGACCCTCCCTTGTGCCCGCCAGGAATGACTCTTCGCATCGGCGGTTACAATGATCTTGGATGCGCGATTTGGAATTGCGCCCGGGATGACCGTCAGCCGTGCGGCGATCCGCCAGTTTGCGGACCCAACACAAAACTCGCCATCGGTGGACGTGATGCAAGGGGATGTCTGACCTATGTTTGCCAACCCACGTTCTGCGACGATCCTCCCAACTGTCCTCCCGGTCAAATTTCGTTTATCGTCGGCACGGACGACCAAGGTTGCTCCCTCTTCGAGTGCAAGCCCGACAAGCCGCCATGTCCACCGCCGCCGAATTGTGGCCCGGATGCCAAACTTGCTACTAACGGAGTGGATGCCAACGGATGCCCCATCTACGTCTGCCAACCGATCTTTTGTGGCGACCCGATTGCGTGCCCACCTGGATTCACCACCATCGTCACGGGCTATGACAATGCCGGGTGCGCGATTTGGGGATGCAGGCCGGATGACAAGCCATGCGCCGATCCGCCGGACTGCGGGCCGAATTTCAATCTCGTGCAAACTGGAGTGGATGCCAATGGCTGCCCAACCTTCGAATGTCAGCCGACGCTTTGCGGTGATCCGGTTGCCTGCCCACCGGGCCAGATTCCCATCAAGCAGTTTGTCGATGCCAATGGCTGTTTCGTCATCGTATGCGGCCCCGATTGCCCGCCGTGCAAACCCGGTCCAGCCTGTCCTCCGGGAACCGTCGCCGTTGTCACTGGAATGGACGAGTGTGGGTGCCCGACCTTTGGTTGTCAGCCTGGTGGTGGGGGAGGTGGCGGAGGTAATGGCATAATCGGAAGGGATGGTGCAACTGGGGCAACCGGTTACACAGGGGCAACTGGTTACACAGGAGAAACTGGTTACACAGGAGAAACTGGTTACACAGG
>JBAXLW010000003.1:0-62618 GCA_037134575.1 Verrucomicrobiota bacterium
ATGTCGCAGTTCGCGGATGGCGGGACTTTTACGACCAAGCCTTATATTTCCGGTTCTAACTATGTTTTGAAAATGTCTGACGAGCCCAAGGGGGACTGGTGCCGGATCTGGGATGGGCTTTTCTGGACTTTTATCGGGGACTATCAGGCGTTTTTCTTGAAGAATCCTAGGTTGTCGATGATGGCGCGGAACTGGGAAAAAATGAGTGAGGAGAAACAGGCGGGCCACCGTGAGGCTGCTGGGGGATTTTTGGAGTCGCTGGGGTGAGCGGGGGGGGGGATGTGTATGGGACTTATGGGACTTATGGGACTTATGGGACTTATGGGACTTATGGGACTTATGGGAGGTATTATTTCAAAAAAGGGTGGGCACTATTCGTAGTGGCTCCACATGCGGAGGACTTTAACGCGGTGCTGGGTGGCATCTACTTGGTAAACGAGGCGGTGCTGGAGGTTGATCCGGCGGGAATACGCACCGGTTAGATCACCGATGAGTTTTTCATAAGGCGGGGGTGTCTGGAAGGGATCGATGGCGAGAATGTCGAGCAGGCGTTGCGTCTGGGGCCTGAGCTTGGTGGCGGCGATCCTTTGAGCATCCTTTTGGGCCTGCTTGGTGTAGGTGACGAGCCAGTTCACCAGCCGGGGGATGAGGATGTGTGATCGAAGGGCTCCGCCATGCCTTGGACGATCGATTCGCGCATGCCGGGAATGGATACGAGATGGAGCGTCTCTTGGATGCTGCGCCAATCCTCTTCGGAAACCAGGACCGCGTTGGAGCGTTTGCCGGTGATCTGGATGGGCTCGTGGGACTCCGCCGCTTGGTCGAGTAGCTGGTAAAGCTTTGAGCGTGCCTGGGTGACGGGAAGCGAGAGCATGGGGAAAGCGTCCGTTAAAGCGTCCGCTTCGTCAAATGGATTCTTGGGGTGGACGCTGCCTTAGTCGGGGCAGGTCGAAGTTTGACAGCTGTGGGATCTTGTGAAAGGATGGCTCCATGGTTGTTTCATTGACCGATGAACTCGAGCAATTCATCCGCAGCAAGGTCGCCAGCGGGTATTTCCAGGATGCCAGCGAAGTGGTTCGGGCAGCGCTGTGTGGGATGATCGATGCGGATGGAGGGGTGAACCCCGAAAACGAGCGGTTTCGGGCGGACATTCAGCAGGGTTGGGAGGAAGGTCAGGCTGGCGTGCTCATTTCGTCGGCCGAGGCGAAGTCCCAGATGGCTCGTTTCAAAGAGGGATGGGTAAATTCCCAAGCGACCCGTGCCTGAATGGGCGATTATGTGCTAACTCCCTCGGCGCAGGCCGATCTTCATGAGATCTGGGCCTACATTGCTGCGGACCATCCCGAAGCTGCCGATTTGTTGGAGTCTGACATTTTTGCCGCCTGTCAATTTTTGTCAGACCAGCCGCAGCTGGGGGTGAAACGTCCCGGTTGGACCGACCTACCCGTCCGTTTCTGGCTTGTCCGACGGTACTACTGGATCGTTTTTTATCCAGACAGCAGGCCTGTCCAAATCCTTCGGATTCTCCACACCGCACGCGATATTTCGCGATTGATTTGAGTGAGTGGCTGCCCCTGGGCTCAGTGGTGCTGGCTGGCTAAGCCGGAGAGGGCTTGGTCGTGGAGTTGGGCCATGACTGAAGGGGGGATGGCGCTGGGGTCGGGGTATTCGAAGATTTCGCCTTCGAAATTGCGGAGGGTGACGTGGCCGGAACCGGTGTCGACTAGGTAGTTGGGGTTGATGGGGATTTTGCCGCCCCCGCCGGGACCGTCGATGACGAATTGGGGGATGGCGTAGCCGGTGGTGTGGCCGCGTAGGCCTTCGATGATGGCTACTCCTTCGGCAACGGAGGTGCGGAGGTGGGAGGAACCGGTGATGAGGTCGCACTGGTAGAGGTAGTACGGCCGGACGCGGCACATGAGTAGCTTGTGGACGAGGGCTTTCTGGACTTCGACGTCATCATTGACGCCGCGCAGTAGGACGCTTTGATTGCCGAGGGGGATGCCGGCATCGGCTAGGCGGCCGAGGGCGTCTCGGACTTCGGTGGTGAGTTCGCGGGGGTGGTTGGTGTGGATGGAGATGAAGAGCGGGTGGTGCTTTTTCAACATGGTGCAGAGCTCGGGGGTGATGCGCTGGGGTAGGAAGATGGGGATGCGCGAGCCGATGCGGATGAACTGGAGGTGGGGGATCTGGCGCAGGCGGGTGAGGATTTTGTCCAACCGATCGTCGGAAAACAGCAGGGGATCGCCGCCGGAAAGGAGGACGTCGCGGACTTCGGTGTGTTGTTCGAGGTATTTGAAGGCGGGTTCCCACTGGGTTTCGAGGTGTTGTTCGCCAACGCCAGAGACGACCCGTGAGCGGGTGCAGTAGCGGCAGTAGGAGGCGCAACGGTCGGTGACGAGGAAGAGGACGCGATCGGGGTAGCGGTGGACGAGGCCGGGAACGGGCATGTGGGAGTCTTCGCCACAGGGGTCGCTCATTTCCTCGGGCGCGTTCCAGGCTTCTTCGATGCGGGGGATGACTTGGCGGCGGATGGGGCAGTCCGGGTCGTCGCGGTCGATGAGGTTGAAAAAGTGGGGGGTGATGGACATGGCCAGCTTGGTGCCAGCGAGTAGGACACCGGCGCGTTCTTCGTCGGTGAGGTTGAGGCGCAGATCGAGATCGGCGAGGGAGTCGACGCGGTTTCGGAGTTGCCAGCGGTGGTCATCCCATTTTTCGGCGGCATCTGCGGGCCAATAGCCGGGAGCGTGTGAGATGAAGGCAGAGTCGAAGTCGGTGGCGCGCATGGAAAGTGGGGAGGGGACGAGATGGTGAATGAAGGGCGGGCGCGGGATGCGGTTTGGGGTTAGATTTTGGCCCGCATTGGCGAATCCGCAACCCGGAATCTTTGGGTAGGGCTATTTTGCCGAGCAGCGGCGGATGAGTTCGATAAGGCGGCCGGTGGATGCTGCGACGGTGGGTGCGAAGGGTAGGCGATCGTCTTTTTCGTCGGGGATGAGCAGCGGGCGGGTGGCGACACGGACTGCGGGTAAGTTCATTTCGAATAGGGTGCTGGCAAGGTCGCTGTCATCACCGAGGCAAACGACTTCGGCACCGTAGACCGCGCCTAGGCCAGCAATGAGATTGAGCGGAGCGGCGGCAACATCGCGGGAGCTGAGCCAGAGGGATTCGCCGGCGCCCATGGCTTCGACGCAGAGCAGGGTTTTGGTGGGGCCGCTGGCTTTGGCGAGTTCGAGGAATTTGGCGGCGGTTTCGACAAGGGGCGATCCTGTGTCGTTGGCGTGTGGCAGGAATGCGAAGTGGATGGGCGCCTGCGGCTTGTCACCGGCCATGGCGATGGCTGTGGCGAGAGTTGCGGCGAGTCCGGTGGCATTGGCTTCTGCTCCGCGAGATCCGGCACGGCTGTCGTAGGAGGTGAGCACCCAGATGGCGGGCGCGGTGGGTTTTTTACCCGCAACGGTGACATGGAGGATCGGCCAGGTGGCGGGGCCTTTGGTTTTATGGACGAGGTAGCCGGTATTGGATGGGCCCAGCAGGCCTTCGATCATCGACGCGGTGCGGGATAAATTGGCAGCAGCCGTGGGGGAGGATGCGTTGCGTTCACCGATGACTTCGACGATTTTCCGCAGGTCGTCAGCCAGCAGCGGGGCAGAGACGGCTTGGGTGTAGCGCGCTTGCTCGACTAGAGCCTTGTTCTTTTCGCGGTGAAAATAGTACCACAGCGCCCCGCCACCCGAGCCAATGAGCCATAGCGGCAGCAGGACCAGAAGCAGAGTGACCCAGCGGGAGCGGTATTTGGGGGCGTCCATGCCTAGATTTATTTGGTAAGATCTATCGGCGCATCTTCTTCATCGTCATCGACTTCCACTTCAATTTCCTTGCGCAGTCGTTGGGAAATCCATGGCCGAATAAAACCATACAGGAGGAAAGCACTGAATAGCACTACCGGCATGACGTAGCGAAACTGAATGGTCGCAAAGATCAACAAGACCGCGATGACAATGGCGCCCAAGGTGCCGCGTGTCCGCCAATCGACCTTCTTGAAGCTTGGATAGCGTATGTCGCTGATCATCAGAAGAGAAAGCCCGAGCATGGCACCGGCCAGAATGTATTTCCAAGCGCCGAGATCGAGGTCGTTGTCGTTCTTTTGGTAAAGATCGATCAATAAAAACGTCAGCGAGGCGATGAAGCCGGCCGCCATCGGGATGGGCAAGCCACGGAAATCGCTGGAAGCCCCGGGTTTTTTCGGCAGAGCGGCGAGACAGTTGAAGCGCGCCAAACGCATGGCACCGCAGACTAGATAGATCAGTGCGATGGCCCAGCCGATATTGCCCAGCGGAAAGAGCACCGCCTTGGAAAGCAGCATCGCGGGAGCCATGCCGAAGGAAATGATGTCAGCGAGCGAGTCGAACTCTTGGCCAAACGGGGATTCCTGTCCGCCGAGGCGGGCGAGCCTGCCGTCGAGCAAGTCGAACAAACAGGACCCGAAGATCAGCAGGATGGCGTACTCGTAGTAGTGGCGGGAGATCTCGTAGTACTCCTTGGCGGAGGGGGCTAGATCACCTGACATTTTCTGAACTTCGATCAAGCCTTTGAAGATCATCAGCACCGCGAAGAATCCGCACGCGAGATTGCAGGCGGTCATCAAGTTCGGCAAAAAGTAGATTTTTGGTTCGTCTGGGTCGCGTTCCCTCGGCATGCAGCGAGTTTATGACACGGCTGGCTGATAGAAAACAGCGCAAAATAAATACCGGCGTGCCATTTCCGCGGCAGTGGCTAAACTGTGCGCGTGTCACCTTCCGAACTCTCTGCCGAATCGCCGATGGGATTGATTCTCGAAACCCTGCCCGGTGCCAAACGCGCCATTTTCGCCCGCTACCACCTGGGTGGCTGCCAGAGCTGCGCGTTCTCTAACGAAGAGACGCTGGCCGAGCTGTGCGCCCGCTCGGAAATCCCAGTGGCGGAGGTGCTGGAGCATTTGCTGGCCAGCCACATTCACGATTCGGCGATGTTGATGGAACCTGCGGCGGCCAAGCTGGAAATTGCAGAACTGCGGTTGATCGATCTGCGCACGCGCGAGGAGCATGAGGCAGTGGTGATTGCCGGATCGGAGTTTTTCACGCAGGAACTTCAGCAGCAGCTATTTGCCAGCGATGCCAGCACCCGCATCCTGCTTTACGATCACAGTGGGAAAAACGTGCTCGATCAAGTGGCGTGGTTCCGCGGCCACGGGCTGAATGCAACCTTCGGCCTGCGCGGTGGGATCGACGCGTGGAGCCGGGAAATCGACCCGAGCATCCAGCGCTACCGGATCGAAGTGGATTGACCTACGCTTCGATGTCGGCAGGCAGCAGGCCGCGTATTCTCCATGATTTGTTCCGCATTCCCGCATTCAGCGTGGCGGAACGGCAGATTCTCGTTCATCGGGCCCTTCAGCTGGATGAACCCGGTCGCTTGCACCATGGAGTTCAAGCTTCAGCTTGCATCCCGCACGCTGAAGCGTGAACTCCTCAAAAGCACCCAACTCCTAGCCCATCCCGTTTTCAAGCGCGCAGCAGTTTCTAGCTGGCAACACCGGGTTTGATGAGCGTGGACTCAATGTCGTTTCAATCCGTTTACGCCTGATCGTCAGGCGGCAAGAGGCCGCGTTCGACGAGGAAACGATCGGCAGCACCGATGGTCAGCTCGAAGTTTTTGTGGCTGACGTTGAAGTTGAAGAAGCTGTGTTCGGCGCGCTCGAAGTCAACGAGTTCGCAGGAGTTGCCACGCCAGCGCAGTCGGCGGCGGAATTTTTCGACATCGGCGAAGGGGGTGATTCGGTCGGACTTGCCGTGGAAGAAGAGCATCGGTGGCAGCTTGCGGCGCATGAAGCGGGTAGGGCTGAGACGCTTGGCGGTTTTGAAGTCGGGAAAACGAGCGGCTGCGGTGCCCTTGGTGGCGGTATTGACCAGCGCACTGAAGAGAATCAACGCTTGGGGCGAGCAGCTGAATCCGCCGACGGGCGGGAGGTCTTTGGGCTTTGGCATGGCGGTTAGCAGCGCGAGGTAGGCACCCCCTGCGGCACCGCCGAGGGTGATTTTATCGGGATCGAGTTGGAAGGTATCGGCATTGGCGCGCAGCCAGCGGATGAGTTCGCGTGCGTCTTCGATCGCTTCGAGGGGGCTGCTGCCGTGTTTCGCGTGAGTCCTCGTTTCCGCAGCGACTGCCACCGCGCCCCGGCTGGCAAAGTGAAGACAGTGGGGGACAAACTGCGTCGGCGTGGGGGTGTCCCAAAAGCCGCCATGAAAGAAGACAACGACCGGATATGGCGCAGCAGCGGTAGTGGGCGGGCGAAAAACATGCGCGAGAACTTCACCTTCGGGCCTCTGGGCGTAGACGTAGGTCGAGGCGTCCTTTAGGAGTTCCCGGTCCCGCGCTTCGCCAATCGGCGCCACTTTCTGCAAAATTTGGCTCATGAAAACAATTCTGGCCGCAACCAACCGCAGTGCGATGCAATTTGTTTGTTGTGAATATGCCCATCTTGTCCAATGGTTTCGCACATGAAGTGTTTGATTTTCGCGTTATCGCTGATCGCTGCCACCATGGCTGCCGGCCAGGAGGATATCCGTCCCGCCTTGGAGACGACGTACCGTGCCTGGCGGGAAGCGATGATCCGCCGCGACGCGTCGGCGTGGCAACGGGTGACGGCAGAACATCGGCGGGTCATGGTGCGCAACCGAATCGTTTCCGAAAAGCAGCCATTTCCAGCGACCGTGTTCGATCTGCCCGCGCCGCCGCCCACGATACAAGGGCTAAAGTTCCTGGAAGCGAAACGCAATGGCGCAACGGCGAAAGCGTCGTACTTTGGGCAAGTCGACTTCGGGGTGGGCGGGGAGCCGACCGACAATTTGATCGTTTTGTCGTTTGTGCGTGGCAACAGCGGCTGGCTCTATGACCAAGCGGACTTCGTGAATCTATCGGGGCTCACCAGGGTGCGCAAAGAATTGGCAGCTGGCAATTTGAAGTACCTCAACGAAACGAAGGAAGCACAACCGTCGGGAGTGGTGCCGCCAACACCGATCGCTGCGAAACTGGCGAAATATGTCGCGAAGGTTTACGCGTTCTGTCCGGGCCGCGAGGTGCAGGTGCAGATCAATAAAATCAGCCACCATCGCTTCGCCAACACCAAGGAGGCGGAAGTCGTCATCGGCGGTGCCCTAGACGGTCCCAACGAGGTGTCCTACAAGGTGAAGAAGCTCAAAGGCGGCACCGGCAAGGAAGTGATGACGATCCGCGTCTATCTAATGCCCGAGGCGGCCGATGCGAAGCCGATCAAAGCCTTTGAATACCAAATCGCGGCGAAGGAAGTCCCGAAGAGCGATGGTACGGGGACGTTTATCGTGGATTCTTCGATGGCGGAGAAGCTCGGCGCGCGTTGAGCGGGTGTTTTGATGGGATGGCTTGTTTACTGCGGATTACATGTATTGTAACAAGTAGTTATTTTGGAATTGAGAGTTGGCTGCCAGGCCTTAAACCGGCTTAGATGGCGCGGATGAACGTGCTCCCAAGCAACCTCGCCGAAATCATTGAAGGCAGCAATGGCCGTACCGGGCATACCCGGCGGCCGCTTTTTCGGATTTATGAAATTCATGCGGCGATCCACAGTGGTCGCTACCCAAACTGTTCGAAGCTAGCGAATGAGCTGGGCGTCGAGCGCAAAACGATCCAACGCGACATTACCTTCATGCGCGATGAGCTGAAACTGCCCATTCAGTATGAAGAAACGCTGCACGGCTATTTCTACGAGCAGGATGTCTCGGATTTTCCCGTCTTTCAAACTACGGCTGAGGAGCTGGCTGGGCTGTTTCTGGCGCGTACGGCCTTGGAATCGGTGCGTGGAACGCCGCTGGCGGAGGTCATGCAGCAAGCATTTTCCAAGATCACACGCGGGATGGTCGGTAAAATCCAGTTCGCCTGGAGCGATATGGACGATGCGTTTTCCCGCAAAGGCTTTATTCCCAATCTGCGCGACGTTAAGCTCTTTGGAATCATTGCTGAATCCATTCTTAATCAACTTATTACAACCTTTTATTACCGAAAGTTGGGAGCGGATAAATCCGAGCTTCGGCGCGTTCAACCGCTGCATTTGGGCGAAGTGGACGGCGGCTGGTACCTGATCGCGCAGGATTTGCAACGCGGCGCTTTGAGGACCTTTGCACTGCCACGAATGAGCCGTTTCAAGGCGACGACCCAGAAGTTTGAGCGGCCGGTGGACTTCAATGGCAGCGATCACTTGCGGCAGTCTTTCGGCGTTTGGAGCGTTGCGGGCGACTATTCGCGGCAAGTGGTGCGGGTGGAACTGAAGAATTACGCCGCACAGATCGCCCAAGAGCGCCGCTGGCACCCGACGCAAGAGGTTTTCCTGCTCAATGCCAAAGGGACGCGGCTGGAAGTTCGCTTCGAAGTCGGACGGCTGGAAGAGGTGCTGCGCTGGGTTCTGAGCTTTGGCAGCCATGCCAAGGTGCTGGGGCCACCGGAATTGGCAAAAATGGTCCGTGCGGAAGTCGAGGCAATGGGCGCCCATTGATGGGACGACATGGATGGACAACTCCCCTTCCACGGTTTATCAATCCGCCATGCGCCGACTCATTGGATCAATTTTCATTTCCCTCAACCTGCTGACCGCAGCCGCCCCGGATGCTGAAAAACCCGCGGAAAAGCCAGCGGAAACCCCAGCGCCAAAAGTGATCGAGCCAGTGATCCGTGAATCCAGCGTGATCATTGAAGGCAAGAAGATTCCGTACAAGGTAACCACCGGTAAACTGCAGCTAAAAGCCGATGACGGCAAGGCGCGGGCCTCGATCTTCCACGTCAGCTACGTGCGAACCGACGTCAAGGACGTGTCCACGCGGCCAGTGCTATTCGCATTCAACGGTGGCCCGGGTTCTTCGGCCGTGTGGCTGCACATCGGCGTGCTGGGACCCAAGATTGTGAAACTTCCCGGCGATGGCACCACCGCCTCGCTCCCGCCCGTCCGCGTAATGGATAATCCGCTGAGTGTGCTGGATGTCTGCGACTTGGTCTTCATCGACCCCGTATCGACTGGCTACAGCCGTGCGGAAAAGGACATCAAACCCGGCGATTTCCATGGGCTGGATCAGGACATCGAATCGGTGGGTGACTTCATCCGCCGTTGGGTCAGTGAGCACGAACGCTGGTCATCGCCGAAGTATCTACTGGGCGAATCCTATGGCGGCATCCGCGCGGCGGGGCTGTCCAGCCATTTGCAAAAGCGTTACGGCATGAGCCTCAACGGTGTGGTCCTGCTTTCATCACTGCTTGATTTTTCCACGCTGCAAGCCGCCCAAGGCAACGATCTGGCGTACGCGGTATTCCTGCCATCGTTCACCGGCACGGCCCATTTCCACCGCAAGATCGAGGGCGATCGTGAGGCACTGATTCGTGAAAGCACCAAGTTTGCCTTCGGTGATTATGCCGCGGCTTTGTTACAAGGTAGCGCGCTTGATCCAGTGACCCGCACCAAAATCGCTGACCAGTTGGCTAAGTTCAGTGGTATCGATGCAGCGACCTGGCTGGCCCATGATCTGCGGCTCGAATCGGCGTCATTCCGTAGCGAATTATTGCGCAAGGAGGGCAAAGTGATTGGCCGGTTTGATGGGCGTGTCGCTTGGGAAACCAACGATAAGACCGCAGTGTCGGCTGATTACGATCCGTCGTATTCCCTAGCCTACGGTGCCTTTTCCACGGCCATGCTGGATTATCTCGGCCGCGAGCTCGGCTACAAGGAGGATCAACCCTACGAAATCCTCACCGAAAAAGTCCACCCCTGGAACTGGGACAGCAGCAACGAAGTGGTCAATCTGAGCAACCGGCTAGGAACGGCGATGCGGGATAATCCGCATCTGCGCGTGCTGGTCATGGGCGGACGCACGGATCTAGCCACCCCGCCCGAAGGCGTCGCCTATTCCGTGCGGCACATGCTCAACCTGCCTGAAAATCTCCGGAAAAACATCACATCCACCTACTTTGATGGCGGCCACATGTTTTACCTCAACCCGCCCGACCTCTTGAAATGCCGCGCGGATCTGGTGAATTTCATTCAGGCAGGAACGATCAATCGTCCTTAAAAGCTTCGGCACGGCGACTGTCGATGCAACGGGTCAGCCATTGCACCAGTTTTTCAGCCTCTGCCGACTCATTGCGCATCGACGTGAGGACGGACCAATTGAGGTGCGGACGCGACACGGGCGTGGAGATCCGGTTGATATCGAGCTTGGCCATGATCGCCTCGGTCTCGCTCGGGTGAGCGTTGAGGATATTGGATGGGCGCGGCAGTTCGTCCAGCACCTCACTCGTCAGTCCCAGCGAGGTCACCCCTACGCCAAAATCTGCGCTCAAGCGTCGCAAGCTATCGGCCAGTGCCTCGTCCTCGATCGGGGCTGCGTAGATCAGTTCGCCGCCTTGCGCCCACATCGAGACTGCCAGCGTTTGAAAAAAATCTTCACGATACGTTTGCAGCGACGACTGGATTCTCAAACGCGCCGCGTGCAGGCGAAATGGGGCAATGCCCAGCCGTTGTTTGAATGCCAGCATCGTTTGATCCAGCGACATCTCCTCATCGGCCGCCGCTCCGGTTTCCCAGTCCACCAGCACCAGCTCCGGATATTTCCAGAGATTACTGATCGGCGAGTTTTTCCCCAGAGCTTCGCGGAAGGCAAAAGGAAAGCGGCCGTTGATCTCAAAATAGCGGGTCACCACCGCACGGAACTTTCGAATCCGCAGCAGGGCCTCATCCACCCGATCGCTGTCGTCGGGCTTCAAGTCATCCAGCCGACCCTGCGTCATGGACAGCAGATCCTGTGCCCCGGACAGTGCCGGGATGGCCGCGCTGCGGCGGTAGTAGCCGTGGCCCTTATCCACCTTGGCGATCGGCGACGCCGGGTCGCACGACATGATCGAATAATGGTAGCGCAGTGACGCGTCCGAATAATTGCCATCCATCTGCAAGCGCGACAGGCGGATCAGCTCGGTCCCCTTGATGGCATCCTTCGGATTTCCCGGAAGTAGGTTGGGAAGAATGTCGGTGAGCTTGTCGCGGAGAGTCATAAATGCCTAAGCCCATCCAATTCGTCCCCCACCCCTTCAGCAAGTCTCAAAAGAGTCGTTTATAAAAAATTAATCCGCAATGGACACGGGTTTTCTAAAAAAATTCCGTCACCGAGCTTGTCCAATCCGGCGCCTGATCCATATTGGCGGCATGAATTTCAAATGGCTTGCGATCGCCCCCTACCTCGCTTTCGCCCTTTCCACCCTCGCGCGTGCTCAAGACCCGAGCGCCCAGCAGATACTGGAAAGTGCGCGCATTTCAGCCACCCTCACCCAGCTCGACGACGGCCTGCGCGGCAATCTCCGCAAGGGCAGTAGCAACATTCCCATCACCTTGTTTCTCAAGGGCAAAGACATCCAGTTCCAATTCGCCGAGACCCCGGACCAATGGCGCATCTTCCACATGCGCATCGGCGACGAAGCCTTCAATCTGTTCGAAATTGTCGACGGCAAAACCACCGCCTTTCCTGCGGAGAAGATCGTCGAGCCCATCGCTGGCACCGACCTCACCTACGAAGATCTCGCGCTACGCTTCTTCTACTGGCCCAACCCGCATCTCGAAGGTCAGGAAGACGTCGGCGGCCAACCTTGCTACAAACTACGGATCGACAAACCCCAGGGCTCTGCCGGCCGCTATGAGGTCGTCTACGTCTGGATTCACCGCAAATTCGGCGCCTTCATGAAGATTCGTGGCCACGACAAGAATGGCGGGCTGGTCAAAGAATTCCAAGTCGAGGACATCATGAAAGTCGCCGACAACGTCTGGACGCTCCGCAAAATGCAAGTCGCCACCTGCGACCCCGCTAACGGCGGCCGCCGTCTTTCGATCACCGATGTCACCTTCGACTCGCCGCAAAAAGCCACGCCCAAAGGCATTCGCTAGCCCATTGCCATGATCGCTTGGACGGATGCCCACAATCACCTCCAAGACCCGCGTCTCGGTGATCCCGCCCCCGTCATTGCGGCCCTGCGGCGTGCTGGTGTTAGTCGCTGCATCGTCAATGCCACTTGCGAGGCGGATTGGCCCGCCGTCGAAATGCTAGCACGCGATCAACCCGATTTGATCCGCCCCGCCTTCGGCATCCATCCTTGGCAGGCCCATACCGCCACCAGCGGTTGGCAAAAACGACTTGAGGCTTTGCTTGAAAAATACCCACAAGCCACTGTGGGTGAATGCGGTATCGATTCATGGATCACGACGCCATCGCTGGCCATCCAACTCCCTGTGTTCCTCGATCAACTCCGCATCACCCGCCACTTGGATCGCACGCTCACCGTCCACTGCCTGAAAGCCTGGGGCGCGCTCTTCGATGCCTTTGCGGTAGCTCCTCCCCCCGCCCGCTTCCTCATGCACTCCTACGGCGGATCCATCGAAACCGCACGACGCCTCATTCCGCTAGGCGCCTACTTTTCCTTTTCCGGCCATTTCCTCCAGCCTCGCAAGTCCGCGGTGCTCGAAGTCTTCCGCCAACTGCCGCACGACCGTATCCTGCTGGAAACCGACGCACCCGACATGCTCCCTCCGCCCGACTGCATCACCCACCCCCTGGCGGAACCTCTCAATCACCCAGCCAACCTTCCCGCCATCGGTCACGCCCTCGCTGCCGCGCTGGGAATTCCCACGCCAGACCTCGCCGCCATCACCCGGGAGAATGCCCGCTGCTGTTTCGGCGGGTAACGCCGTGCCCAGTGGCGGCTTCCCCGGGTGGCGTTGATTCTTGCCAAAGACCGTGCAAACAGGCTACCATGCACCGTGGAAAAATCCGAAGAGGACATCGAGCGCGTGGGGTATCCGAACGACGCGTTTTTCAAAGACGTCTTCTCGCAACCGCAACACGCGACGGCGTTTTTCAAGAGCCGCCTGCCGCCCGCGATTGTGGCGCAAGTCGATTGGCCGTCGCTCAAGGTGTTGCCGAGTTCGTTCGTGAAGTCGGGGCTGCAGCAGGTGCAGGCGGATTTGTTGTTTGCGGTGAACATCGGCGGGCGGGATACACGGCTCTACCTGCTCTTCGAACACCAAAGCACGGTCGACCCGACGATGCCACTGCGGCTGCTCGGATACGTCGCGGAGATTTTATTCAAACACCACAAGGACCACGGTCTGCCACTACCGCCGGTACTGCCCTTTGTCTTTCACCAAGGGCCGGAGCGCTGGAACATCTCGACCGCGTTTGAGGACTTGTTCGAGCTGCCCGAAGAACTCGCGGGGCTGCTGCCGTTTTTGCCAAAGTTCCGCCACGCCCTGTTCGACCTGACGCGCTACGACCCCGAGCAGGATCAGGACGAATCCCAGCTGCGCAGCGTCATGCAGCTGATGAAACTGGCGCGCGAACGGCAGCTGTCACGGTACTTCGATTGGCTGGTCGGAACCGCCGCCGAGGCCTTGCCCGAAGGTTTGCTCAAGAGGATTCTGCTCTACGCCCTTCACACCGACAGCGACCTTGACGTGGAGAAAATCTACCATAAGCTATCCCCAAACCCCGAACTGAGAAACAACGCCATGTCCGTCGCCGAAAAACTGATTGCCGAAGGCCTCGAAAAGGGACTGAAGAAGGGTCTTGAAAAAGGTCGTGCTGAAGGGATGGAGCAAGGTATTGAGAAGGGGCGAGTGGTGGGCCGCGTGGAAGGCTTGTGGATTGGCAAGATCCAGACTTTGGAGGATTTTCTCGGAATGGACCCAAGTTCAAGCGAGGTGCTCGACCCACTCAGCACTGCAGAGTTGGAGGCGATGCACCAAGGCTTGCACCGCGAGTACGAACGCCGCTTCAAGCAGCGCTGAGGGAGATAGGTAATAGGCCATCGCTTCCCAGGCCAGCCTTGTGCAGAGAAAATTAAGGAGCAACGACCTTATTGTCGTATCTTTATCGATGTCCCAGCGAAAAAGAAGGAGCAATAAGGCCCCCGCTCCTCATGCTACCGGTCACCCTTGCGCCGCGCCGCTTGACCGTCTATCAATACACTCATGGACCTTGCCGATTTCCGCAAAGAATACTCCGACCGCGGCCTGAGTCGCGCTGAACTGAACGCCGACCCGATCGCCCAGTTTTCCGCATGGTTCCAACAAGCGACCGAACTCGGACTTCACGAGCCCAACGCGATGACGCTGGCCACCGTCGATGAAACCGGCATGCCCTACCAGCGGACCGTGCTGCTCAAGTACTACGGCCCCGAGGGCTTTGTCTTCTTCACCAACTACGGCAGCCGCAAGGCCAAGCAGATCGAGCAAAACCCGCGCGTCAGCCTGCTCTTTCCGTGGATCACCCTGGAGCGCCAAGTCATCATCCAAGGCACGGTCGAAAAAATCAGTAGCGCCGAGTCGCTGAAGTACTTCGCCTCCCGCCCCCGCGAATCCCAGATCGGCGCCTGGGTGTCGAACCAGAGCGACGTCATCACCTCCCGTAAATTTCTCATGCAAAAACTCGCCGAAGTCCGCGAGAAGTTCTCCAAAGGCGAGATCCCCCTCCCCTCCTTTTGGGGCGGCTACCGCGTCGTCCCGCAGCAGATCGAATTCTGGCAAGGCGGCCCCGCCCGTCTCCACGACCGTTTCCTCTACCGCCGCAGCGACAGTACTTGGGAAATCGACCGCCTCTCTCCGTGAGTCCTGCCAATTCGTCAGTTAAGCCCTAAAATTCCCCAACAACGATTTGCGCAGATTCTGGGTCATACCGGCAATTCTCGATCGAGCCATCCATCAGCCGTTGGATGACTTCCCGAATGACCGGCAGAGGAGCTAGAAACCACTCCTGCGGTTCGACGCCAAAATCAAAGCGGTCTTTCAATTCCAGATCCAGACGCGCGGGCGCTAAAAAGCGATGCAGCAGGCGCTCCAAGCGACTTCGATCAATATTCGCCAACCTGTAGGTCTCCATGATCTCCACTTCTGCCAGAAGAAAAGTCGGATCTTTCTTGGCGTTGGCGATTCTCTTTTTCACTTCTCCACCGGTGACACCGATCTTGTGAATCACTTCGCGGTTCGCGGAAATGAACGGGTGATCCGAGCAGCTACGAAGAACGTAAATGAATCCGCTGTTTAAATCCCCTTCGTCTTCATTCTGTGAGAACAACGGCCCGCGATCCGGTGTGGTGATGCGGCGGCTGGTCTTGTCCTTATAAAGAGCGCGCTGAAACGAACGGAGGAGCAAGTCGCTTTCTGTGCCGTTGTCATAGATCAAACGAAGCCGACGATCTGGACGACCGTAGTCGCTGGTGAATTTTTCGCCGACCGTGGCGACAAACACTTTCTGCCCGTCCAGGATGAACATCTCACCTTCGTTTACGTCGGCGTTTTCTTGGAACTTGATGGTGGTCCGGCCTCCGGTTTCGAGATCCCGCTGAACCTTCTGGAAGATCGGTTTGAAATCATCGAAGTCCTCGCACCCCGTACGCCGGGCGATCTCCTCGGCGGCGCGAATTTCTTCCCGCGAGCGGACATGGGTCAACCGAGTGATGTCGTTTTCCGGCAACGAATCTTCCACACCCAACTCCGACAGCAGTGCCGCATCGGAACTGAATGCCTCCTCGCGCACGACCGTTGATCCCCAATCAATGGCCAACAACCCGTGGGAATCCATTCCTGCTAACAGAGTCCTGCATTCCAGTGAATGCCTGATGCATTCCAGTCGCACGGCATAGATCCGTTCGAAGATATCCGCTTCCAGATCATTCATGGGAGCTTTTCCATGCTCTTCCACGAAGCGCACGATCTCTTCAAAACCTGCAATAATTCGCTGCTCGCGCGGCGTGCGTCCGCCAGAGGACTCGGCGGTAGTTTCCACGCCCAGTTCTTCCAGCAAATCCAAATCCTCTTCGGTGACACGTTCAGCCATTCTTATCCTCCTTGGCCTTACGTTGCAGGAAAGCGATGCCTTCCGCCATGCGTTTTTCCCATGGATCGACGGCGGTCAGCGATGGCAGCCTGCCTTTTTCCGCTTTGAATCGCAGCGCCCGCTTGGCGAGGTCGCGGGCTTCATCGAGTGTTAGGATGATACGCTTGCTGGCGATGACTTCCGCCACTTGCTTCAGCCGCTCCTCGGTCATCGACTTGGCAAGGATCGCGTAGGCCTCGCTGAAGGGGTTGGTGCGGTCGATCAGGTCGATGTCCAACTCGGTGACGGAAAGGGCAAATCTCCTCACCCCGTCGATGAGGGCGGTATTGCGACTTGGCTCGTTATGGTTGCCCGGCACGGTGATTTCCTTCTTCGCCTGCTGGATGATGTTGAGCGCAGCCACCGCGTGCTGGCGGACGGCTTCCTGGTCCTCTTCATCCAGATGGGGAAACTTGTCCCGGACGATCTTGCCCATCCGGACCTGCGTCAGCTCCTCGGGGACCAACTCCTCATCAAACAGGCCCCGTTCCAAGGTCCTCTTATCTTGTACGAAGGCGGTGACGACCTCGTTGAGATCCTCCCGGCAAATGCGCTCCGCTTCCGCGCTCTTCGGTTCGGCGAGCCCCTTGATCTCTATCTGGATCGCTCCGGTGGCCGGGTTCACGCCGACATTGCACTTCTCCGGATCGTAACCTCCCTCACCATAATCGAAACCCTCCTGTGCTTCGTTCTCAGGCCGCTTCGGTTTAAAATCGAAGCGCGGCGCGAGCACCTGTTCCATCAGCAGACTCGCGGCGATGGCCTTGAGCGTGTCGTTCACCGCTTCGGTGACTGCACTCTCAGACGCATCTGGCTCCGCGATCAAGTTGGTGAAACGCGCTTTGGTTTTTCCCGGCGCATCGCGGGTGGCACGGCCGATGATCTGGATGATCTCTGTCAGGCTGGAACGATAGCCGACGGTCAGGGCATGTTCGCACCAGATCCAGTCGAAGCCCTCCTTCGCCATGCCGAGGGCGATGATCATGTCCACATAGTCCCGCGATGTTTTGATCTCCGGGGAGCGCAGGCTTGCCTGTATTCTGGCTTGATGTTCTGGATCTACCAAATCTGCGATTTTCAGAGTCTTCCCCAGAGGTGTTTTGACCAAATGGAATCCCGTCACCGGGTCTAATCCCAGCCATTCACCGAGTTCTCCGATGATGTGCTCCACCTCCTTGATCTTGTCCTTCGTGCTTTCCCGCGAATTCACGTTCGGGATGTGGAGAATGGTTTTCTCCTCGGGGTTCAACACGCTGAGGATCTCATCCGAGTAGTTTCCCGAATAGAAATAGTAACCGATGTCCAGTTGTTTGAGATGCTGATAGCCGCTGAGCTGCTCGTAGTAGGTGTAAGTCACCGACTCGAAGCGCGCCTCGTCCTCCGGATGGAGCACGGCCTCCGCATCACCCCGAAAGTAGGAACCCGTCATGGCGACCAAGTGGGACTTATCGCGGTCGATGAACTGCCGCACTTGCTCGCCAAGTCGGTTATCCGGACTGGCGGAAACATGGTGGAACTCATCCACGGCGATCAGACGTCCATCGAAAGCCTCAATGCCGAATCGGTCCACGGCAAACCGGAAGGTCGCATGCGTGCAGACCAGCGTCCGGTCGCCGCTTTCCAGGAATGCCTTCACGGCATCCACCTTGCCGCCATCGCTGCCCGGTGCGTTGCACAGGTTCCAGCGTGGTTCGACTTTCCAATCCGCCCAAAACCCAAACTGGCTCAGTGGTTCATCCGCGAAGCTGGAGCCAATGGATTTTTCCGGCACCACGATGAGCGCCTGCTTGAGCCCCTGATTCTCCAGCTTGTCCAGGGCGATGAACATCAGCGCACGGCTCTTGCCGGAAGCGGGCGGCGACTTGATCAGCAAATACTGCTCGCCGCGCTTTTGATAGGCGCGCTCCTGCATCGGGCGCATGCCGAGTTCATTGGGCCGCGTGGAGTGGCCGTCACCCGCATAGGTGACGGAGACGGAGGGAATGGTGTGCGGGGCTTGGCTCATGGAAATGGTTCAGGGCTTTTTCTTTTTCAATTCAGCTTCCACTTCCTCGATCTCGCGGAGGTCGGCGTCATCTGCGGCAATCATCTCGCCTCTGCGGCGGTTTTCATCAAAGGCGTCGTAGCGGGCATTGGCGATGCGCTTCATGTCGTCGTGGCTGACGTCGCCCGCCCCCTTCAGCACGGGCTGCTCGTTGAACTCCAGCATCCCGTCGACATTCGTGCGCCAGAAATCGAGCGTAAGATCCTTCCGTTGCTTCACCCGCAGATCCGCCTGTTCCAGGAAAATGACGACCAGACGGTTGAGCGTGTCGATCTCGTCCGCCGTGAGATAGTTTTTCGCGATGATCACGTCCTGCTTGCGCACGCGGGAGCCGCTCCATGCCATCAGCGACATGTTCGGCTTTTCGGGATCGGCGCGGGTCACTACCAGTTCCGCTGCCGTGTGGCCGGTGGCGGCATAGAGGAGCTTGTTCTGCACTTCTGCAAAAAATGTCTGCGTGTCCTTCACGCTCACCTGGTAGTCGGAACTCAGGGTGAACAGATCACGGACCTTCTGGTAAAACCGCTTCTCCGAGGCCCGGATCTCGCGGATCCGCTCCAGCAGCTCGTCGAAGTAATCCCAGCCGCCCGGATTCTTCAGGCGCTCGTCGTCCATGACGAAGCCCTTGACCAGAAATTCCTTGAGATGCTGGCTCGCCCATTGGCGGAATTGCACGCCACGCGGGGAGCGAACCCGGTAGCCGATGGCCAGAATGAGGTCGAGATTGTAGTGGGAAATGGATCGCTTCACCTGGCGACTGCC
Source organism: Verrucomicrobiota bacterium (assembly GCA_037134575.1). Taxonomy (GTDB): domain Bacteria; phylum Verrucomicrobiota; class Verrucomicrobiia; order Verrucomicrobiales; family Akkermansiaceae; genus Luteolibacter. The sequence goes on from JBAXLW010000003.1 coordinate 18,778, forward strand.
CTCGGTTTGAACTGTCAAGGATTCCTTGACAGTTGCGTCCGAACTCAGCTCCCCGTCCTCGAAGATGTTACCGGCGTGCAGCGAGACATTCTGCTTCGTCGTCTGAAAAAGCTCGGCGATCTCCAGTTGCGTCAACCAGATATTGTCCGCCTCCACGCGGAGATTCATCCGCGTCTTGCCGTCGTCCGAGGTATAGAGGATCAATTCGCTCATGGTCTTATTTCAGAAAGTGGCCGGTTTTTGACATGACTGGATTTCTTATTTCAGGAAGCCGACTTCGGGGCGGCGGTCATCTTCGTGTAAAGCTCGAAGAGCTTTTCAAGGCGCTCGGTGTCGTTCTTGAACCGGCGGCCGAGGTAGATCCGCTCCAGCGTCTCGTCGTTGCGCTCGTGGGCCTCGCGCAGGTTCACGGGCATTTTTTCGGGATCGTAGAGATCGGCGATGGTCGCTGGGAAATGAGACTCGCGCGCCAGCAGGATGTCCTCCGCGCAACGGGTCAGGTCGGCCTTGTTCTGCTCGGTGAGCTTGGGAACGGGAAAGGTGTTCCAGCCGAGGGTGTTGGAGTAGGAGAAATCCGTCCGCATCCGAACGCAAACGGTGCCAATCCAGACCCAGTGGAGACGGGAGGCGATGAGCGCCATGTTCCAGAGCGGGGCGTCGTAGAGGGCATAAACTTTGTTGGTCACCGTAGTCCTGCTATCAAGCAGCCCACATGGCAGATAATTACGGTTCTCGGAAGTGATCGCCGGAACGGCGATTGTATGAAATTCACCGATGTTCATTTCGCGAAATTGATGCGAGCGGGTAGCCATTTCGTTGGCGCTACTATCTCGACTTCCCAATCGCATCGCTCTTACCCCAGCGACTCTTTGTTTGATGCTTTCAATTTCCAAAGCCGCTTTTAGGTCTTCATCTTTAATCCAGAGGCAGTAACGCTCGAGACCACGAATAAACTCGGCAGATCCGTAGATGCGCCGTATAAATCGCTTTGCCTCTGTTGCGCTAAGTCCGAGTGCAGCGACTTGCAAAGAATCGAGTAAGAGATGACCACCATCCACAGGCTTGTTGCCAAAGCTCATGGTTGAAAGAGAGGCGAGTGGCTTTGCTGCTTTCTCTACGATCACTTCAGCACCAGACACAAGGTATGCGTTGATGTATTCAGTTTGTTTCTCAATCACCGCTCCATTGTCAGCAGGTGAAAATAGTCGGCGAAGTTTGCCCGCATGATTGGAAATTCCAACAATTGCCACAGTCACCCCCGCATTGTGGCTGGCAAGGTTGGCCCATTTAAAGCTGGTGTGAGCGAAATGGATGACATGGCCACTGGCAAAAACGAGCGGCCAGAGGATCGGCACTTGCTGGCCTTGGCAAATCGAGTTGGTGGAGACGAAGGCTGTGGCGGCTGGTGTGTGAGAACCATAATCCGCCGCTTTCATAAACCAACCCGCGACGTAATCGAGGGATTTCCAGCTCTTCGTTCGGCCATCGAAAATCGCTTTGAGATCGGCTTTCTGATCGGCGGATTGCCAGGTGGAGCCGAGATAGGGCGGATTCCCACAGATGTACGTCTCCCCGCCTTCATTCGCGAAGTCGATCTCTGACTGATCCAGAGGCGTGCTGAACAAATCATCGCCGCGAAGTTTCACCCCTTTCCCCGTCGGCGGACACACGCTGAGCCAGTCGATTTGCAACGCATTGCCACAGGTGATCCAGTTCGCCTTTTGCAGCGGCAGAAACTCGGCCAACGCGAGCGATTCGCCGCGGTAATGCACGTCGCACTGGTATTCCGCGATGATCAGGGCGAGGCGGGCGATTTCGGCGGGGAAATCGCGGAGCTCGATGCCGCGGAAGTTGGTCAGCGGGATGTCGGTGGGGCGCTCGGCCTCGCCTCGGCGACGGTTGATTTCCGCCTCGATGGCGCGCAGTTCCTTGTAGGCGATGACGAGGAAGTTGCCGGAGCCGCAGGCGGGATCGAAGACGCGGATGCGGGCGATGCGCTGGCGCAGGTTGAGCAGCTTGCGGGCATTGTCTCCCGCTTCCTCCAGCCGGGCGCGGAGCTCGTCGAGGAACAGCGGATTGAGCACCTTGAGGATGTTCGGCACGCTGGTGTAGTGCATGCCGAGGGTGCCGCGCTCCTCGTCATCCGCCACGGCCTGGATCATGGAGCCGAAGATGTCCGGATTGATCTTGGTCCAGTCTAGCGAGCCGACGTGGAGCAGGTAGGAACGGGCAATCCGGGTGAAGTGGGGAACATCGAGCGAACCGGCGAACAAGCCGCCATTGACGTAGGGGAAGCCATTTGCCCACGGCTTGATTTTTTCCGCCCCGCGCTCCGCCAGCTTGGTGTTCATGGCGCGGAAGAGTTCTTCGATGACCTCGTGGGTGATCGAATGGTTTCCCGCGCTCATCTGATCGACCGTGGCGGTGAACAGGCCGGTGTTGTGGAAGATGCCGGTGTCTTCGGCAAAAAAACAGAAGATCAGGCGGGCCATGAAGTGATTCATGTCGCGCCGACGCTGCTCGGTGCTCCAATCGGCGTTTTCGCGGAGAAGCTCCACATAGAGGCGGTTCAGGCGGCCGGTGGCGCGGATGTCGAAGGCGTTTTCCCGGATCTGCTTGACCGTGGTGATGCCCGCAAGCGGCAGGAAAAATCCGAAGTGATCTGGAAACGCCGGGTAGTCGCAGGCGATCGTTTCGCAGTCATCGGCCAGGCTCTCGGCCTCGAGGGTCTTGCCATCGGTGGCGAGGATGAACTTGACCTTCTGCTTCGCCGTGGCCGGGCTGTTCCGCAGAGCGGCAAGCGTGGCCGTCACCTCGCCTTCCGGGCAGACCTTGAGGTGGATGTTGTTCCGCTGGAGGACGCCGCCGGGGAGGTCGGACTGGTTGCTGCTGGCTTTCCCCTCCGCCCGGAGCCGCTTGAGGGTGGTGTCCTTGTTGCCGAAGGCTTCGAGGAAATCATAGGGGAAAACCTCTGGATCGAAGGGCTGTTCCGCGAGCCGTGAGACGGCTTCTTCGATTTCAACGGCGTTCATGACGGGATGCGAGAGAATTCAATGCGAGGACCCGCCACCTGACCAGCACAATGAATCGTGGCCAATGATTCCCCAGGAACCAATACACTTTTTACGTTCGGTCCGCGAGAAGTTCTCCAATGGCGAGATCCCCCTGCCCTCCTTTTGGGGTGGCTACCGCGTCGTCCCGCAGCAGATCGAATTCTGGCAAGGCGGCCCCGCCCGTCTCCACGACCGTTTCCTCTACCGCCGCAGTGATAGCGCTTGGGAGATCGACCGCCTCTCACCGTGAGTCTTGGCGTTGCGATCCGACTTGCGGAGCGGCAGGAGCTAGCCTAGGGATTGCGGGTGCTTCCTTTGGACGACCGCACGCACGGCTGGCTGCGCGCTGCTGTGAATCAACCGGAATTCGCTGCGCGTCTGGCCCCTTTGGCCAATGGCGTCGGGGAGGTCGTGCTCGATCAATCCGCCGAGGCGGCTCATGCGTTTTTGACCGCAATGGTTTGCTTGGCGGCACGGGACCGGAAAAGGACTCGGCTGTGGCTGGTTTGTGATCTGCCGCGGCACCGCGAGCGACTGGCCGCCGAGTTGGAGCTGTGGGGCATCCACGGTCTGCTGCTGCCCGAGGGCCCTGCGGAGGCGGGCGATGGGACGATTGCCGATCCTGAATCGGCAGCGGAGTGGTTTGCGGTGTTAGAGGTTTTGGCTCGCTCGGAAAGTTGCGTGATTCTCTGTGGCAGCGATGCCTTTGCGGGCAAGGCTCCTTCGCCGCAAGCGCTGCGTGCCAGTCGCACACCGCTGAAGCCAGGCTTGGCGCTGGATCCAAGCGCACTGGCCCAGTCGCTCGCTGATCACGGCTACGAACGAGTGCCGACGGTGACCGCGCGCGGACAGTTCGCCGTGCGGGGCGGCATCTTGGACCTGTTTGCCTGGCAGGCGGCGAAGCCGTTGCGTTTGGAGTTTTTTGATACCGATCTGGAGTCGATCCGCGAGTTCGATCTGGATTCGCAGGCCTCGACCCGCAAGCTGTTAGAGGCGGACTTATTACTGGCCGAACCATCGTCAGAAGCTCGTGTCGCCGACTACCGCCGGGAGCAGGATCTGATCGTTTCCTTTGGCGCGGAGATCGAAAAGCCAGACGTGCGCATCGTCGAAGGCGCGGCGGAATACAACAGTGAGGAGGACTTCACGCTCGCCTACTTTGGCAGTCCACTGGGTGCGTTTGAGGCGGGCGACTTTGTATTAGAGGAAGCCCGGCGAGAAACATTTTTCCGCCAGCTCAACGAGTGGCAGCGCGGCGGTTGGGACGTCGCCATGGTCTTCGGCAACAAGGGCGAGGAAGAACGCTTCGCCGAACTGGCGGGCAAGGAACTGGAACGTGACCTAGGCGTGACCCCGATCCGCGGCGAGTTGTTAGCGGGTTTCACTGTGCCGATCTCCAAGCTGGCGGTATTGTCGTCATCGGAGCTTTTCGGGCGCTACCGCACGCCGGGCGGACCACGCCGTTCGCTGCTGGAAAAAGCCCGCAGCGTGCGTGCCCGCGCCAGCATCGACGAGATGGAGGTGGGAGATTTGGTCGTACACTACGAATACGGCATCGGTCGTTTCCAAGGCATCCAGCAGGGCGATGAGGGCGACGAGTTGGTTTTGGAATACCGCGGCGGTTCCTTGTTGGGCGTCCCTTTGGAACAGGCTCACTTGGTCGGGAAATACGTCGGCTTGGGCGGCAGGTCCCCGGAGCTCAACAAACTCGGCGGCAGCGCCTGGAAGACCGCGCGCAAGGCGGCGGAAAAATCGATCCTCGACTATGCGGCGCAGCTGTTGCGCGTGCAGGCCGAGCGCCAGTCCGAAGAAGGCTTCGCCCATCCGCCCGATTCGCGCTGGATGTGGGAGTTCGAGCGCTCGTTCCACTACACCGAGACGACCGACCAGCGCCGCGCGATTGACGAGACCAAGCGGGATCTGGAATCGACGCGGCCGATGGATCGGCTGATCTGTGGTGATGTCGGCTTTGGCAAGACCGAGGTCGCGATCCGCGGCGCGTTCAAGGCGATCACCAGCGGCAAGCAAGTCGCTATCCTCGTGCCGACCACCGTTCTCGCAGAACAGCACTGGCGGACCTTTCGCGAGCGAATGTCGGACTACCCGATCCGCATCGAATTGCTCAACCGCTTCCGCAGTGCCGCGGAGGTGCGCGAGACCCTCGCCGGTCTTGCAGACGGTTCCGTGGATTTGGTGATCGGCACGCACCGCTTGGTTTCAGGCGACGTAAAGTTCAAGGATCTGGGCCTGGTGGTGGTCGATGAAGAGCAGCGCTTCGGTGTCGCGCATAAAGAGAAGTTCAAACAACTCTTTCGCCAAGTCGACGTGCTAACACTGTCAGCCACCCCGATCCCGCGCACGCTCTACATGGCGCTGATGGGCGCGCGCGACATGTCCACCATCGACACTCCGCCGCCCAATCGCGTGCCGGTGGCCACCACCGTTTGCGCGTATGATGAGCGCGTGATCCGCGACGCCATCCGCCGTGAAATGAAGCGCGGCGGCCAGGTGTTTTTCCTCCACAACCGGGTGAAGACCATCGACATGATGGCATCCAAAATCCGCGAACTGGTGCCCGAGGCGCGCGTCCTCATCGGCCACGGTCAGATGGATAAGGACGACCTAGAAGTGGTCATGCACGCCTTTGTCAAAGGCAAGGCGGATGTCCTGTTAGCCACCACCATCATCGAGACCGGCATCGATATCCCGAATGCCAACACCATCCTGATCGACCGCGCGGATCGCTTCGGCCTGGCCGATCTCTATCAGCTCCGCGGTCGCGTCGGCCGTGCCGGGGAAAAAGCCTACGCCATCCTCCTGCTGCCGCGCGACATGATGACGGTGGGTGATGCGCGCAAACGCATCAGTGCCATCAAGGAATACACAGCGCTGGGTTCCGGCTTCAAAATCGCGATGAAGGATCTGGAAATCCGCGGTGCGGGCAATCTGCTGGGCACCAAACAATCGGGACAGATCTCGCAGATCGGCTTCGAGCTTTATTGCCAGTTGCTGCGCCAGTCGGTAGACCGACTGAAAGGGCGGAAGGATGCCCCGCGTGGTGATACCAGTTTCAAGGCGGACTTCATCGCATTCAGCGAGACCACCTACGCCCGCGAAGATCCCAAACTCGTCCTGCCCGCATTCTTGCCCGCCACGTGGCTGGAAGAGACCCAGATACGAATCACCGCCTATCGGGAACTTTCCGAAGCCGCGACCGAGAAAGCCCTTGCCGCGCTGGAAAAATCGTGGCGCGACCGCTTCGGCAGAATCCCCGAGGCGGCGGCTCGACTGCTCGAGATCGCCAAGATCAAAGCCCTCGCCGCGGCGGAAGGCATCGCTTCTGTTGAAATTCAAGGACAACGGTTGATGCTCTATCGCAACGGCGATTACATCCTTCTGGAAGGCCGCCGCTTTCCCCGCTTGCAATCGGCGAGTCTCCAAGGAAAGCTATCGGAAGCGGTAAGCCTGCTGCAAAACTTCTAACACGTCATGACTCCACACCCTTCGCGTCTCATCCTAGCCCTGATGCTTGTCGGTACGATTTTATCGGGGCCAGGCCTGTACGCCCAAGTCGCGCGCTCACAGCGCCCGACGGGTTCGATCGAAGTCAATGGCATCGCCGCCAAGGTCAACGGCCGGGTGATTACCAAGAATCAGGTTTCATTCATGCTGGCTCCCGTTTACGCGCAGCTGGCGACTCAATTCCCCCGCCGAGGGCCGCAATTCGAAATCAAGTTCAAAGAGGCGAAGGCCAATGTCATTCAGGAACTCATCGACCGGCAAATCATTCTCGATGAATTCAAGCAGCTCGGTGCAACGATCAAGACCAACCTGATCGACGAAGAAATCAAGCGCCAGATCCGCGAGCTATATAATGGCGACGAGGTCAAATTCCGCGAAGAACTCAAACGCAGCCGCCTCACCATGGAAGGCTACCGCGACATGACCCGCGAGAAAATGGTCGTCCAAGCGATGCGCGCCAAGCAGTTTGCCGACGCACCTCCCCCGCTGCCCAACGAAATCCAGAAGGAATACGACGAGATCAAGGGCACACTCCGCGATGTGAGCAAGGACGTCATCACCTTCCAGAAAATCTTCATTCCAGCTGCTGATCCGCAAAACCCACAGGCGACTGCTGATACACAGCTCGCCTTCGCCGAAAACTTGGCGAATCAACTGGCCGACGGCAAGGACTTCACCGAGCTGGCCAAGGCCAATTCGAAAGACGCCTACGCCGATAGCGGTGGCCTTCAGGAAAATGTCGCCCGCCCCGATTTGTCGGCAGAGTTCGCCGCCATCATCTTCGATGCCAAGGTCGGCACGATTATCGGGCCTTTGTTAGACCCGCAGGGATTCACCTTGGTCAAGCCGATCAAGATCGAACTCGGCGCAGCCCCGACGCTGGACAACAAGGTCCGCGAAATGGTCGAGGACCGGGTCCGCCGCAAGAAAACTTCCGAGCAATACGAGCGCTGGATCAGTTCGAAGCGCAAGCGGGCGATGATCGATATTCGCGTTTAGAGGCTCTCCCGCCTCAGAATGCGGGAATTTCTTCACTTCACCCAGTTGATCTGACTTGCTCAAAGTCAGGCCAGGAGCCATGACGGAGGCGTGACGCGTAATTTATCAGCCAATCCGGCATGGCAGGAGGAGGACTTGGGAATGCCACTCCCGGATTCTCCACATGCTTGCTCGGTTTGCCTGCCAACCTGGGACTCGATCCTCGGTTATGAGGAAGGGCGCGAGAAAGTGCTCAGACGGATGCGGACGGGATACCCGCGGTTTTTCAAACATCCGGCTGTGGAACGATTGTTTGCGGCGGCCAAGGCGGAAGTGGCGAGCGAGCAGGAAGAAGTGATCGTACTGCCCACGCGCGGTTCGGTGCAACGCGCCCACCGCTGGGTGGAGCTTCAGGCAAAGACCGCGGTGCGGATCGCCAGCTTTCACGGCTTGCAGGTGCTCGTCGTCCCCGCCAAGGCGAAACAGGTGGCCAATGAATACTGGCGCTTTGCCGGTGAAGTCGTCAGCAGTCGCCAAGCCCAGGACTTCTCGGAAGGAAATCTGCGCGAGGGCTCGAAGTCGCATTTGATTGCGCGGGCGATGTCGAAACACACGGGTGCCGCACCAGAGGATACCTTCATTTTCACCAGTGGCATGGCTGCCATCACCGCCGTCCTGCGGGCACTGCCGGGGATGTTGGCCGGCAAGAAGACGCTGCAGTTAGAGTTTCCTTACGTCGATAGCCTGAAGGTTCAGGAATTGTTCGGGCAGGGCGTGGTCTATCTCAACGAGGCCGTCGGTGAATCCTTTGACGAAGCCTTGATGCGCATTCGCCAAGGGGAATTCGCCGCAGTCTTTAGCGAGGTTCCCAGCAATCCGCTGCTGCGCACCGTCGACCTGCATCGCGTTTCCAAGGCCTGTCAGGACAGCGGCACGCCACTGATTTTGGATGATTCGGTGGCGGGGCCATTGAACGTCGATTCCCTGCGCTATGCCGATGTGGTCACCGGCAGCCTGACCAAATGGGTTTCCGGCCAAGGCGACGTGATGGCAGGGATGGCCACCGTTCGCGCCGATTCGCCCTTGGCCAACACCATGCGCGTCGCGTTGCAGGCCGACTCGGCAGACATCGCGCCGCTCTACATTGCCGATGCCGAGATCCTGCTTTCCAATCTCAATGGCTATGCCAAGCGGATGGAGACAGTCAACGCCAACGGCCAAGCCGTGGCCGCATGGTTGGCCCAACATCCCGCTGTCGCGCAGGTCTACCATCCATCGCTGACCCACACCGCGAACTACGATGCGGTCGTGCGCAAAGGCGGCGGCTATGGCGGACTGCTTTCCTTCGTCCTCAAGTCTGAGAAAAAGACGCCCAAGGTCTACGACGCCCTGCGCCTGAACAAGGGGCCCAGCTTCGGCACGCTCTTCACGCTCGTGTGTCCCTACACGCTGTTAGCCCATTACACCGAGCTGGAATGGGCGGAAGCGTGTGGCGTTTCGCCCAATCTGCTGCGCGTCTCCTGTGGCATCGAGCCCTTGGAAGAAATCATCGCCGCCTTCGAGGTTGCTCTTGCCCACGCCTGAGCCTCAAAGCTGACCTGAGGCGCAGCTCCAATCGCCCATTCGTCGCGACAAACCGCTTTGACACGACGTCCAAGCCCTTAATCAAGCTTCCCGATCGATCGGCACACCCTGCCGATGCATCAGCACACCTTGCCGATTCATCGGCACACTCTGCCGATTCATCTGCTAACAGTGCCGATCCATCAGTACAAATTGCCGATCCATCGGCATACATTGCCGATTGACTTGCTGATAGTGCCGATGCATCTTCCGGCTTGTAAAAGCCCTCTGTCTCACTCACCTAACTCTCATTTAATCCCATGGCCCGCACCTTAGAAGACATCACCGACCGCATCGCGACCTACACCGCCGCATGGAAACAAGTCGCCCCCGAGGCGGTCCTGGCCGGGATGACATTGGACCAATTCATCGCCGCGACCGACCCATCCCAGAACAAACGCCGCGAGATCAATGACCTCGTGGCGCTCTTGTCCAGCAAACGCGGCGAACGAAACGCCGTCGATCAGACATCGATCGGGCTGATGAATCTTGTCGTCAACGCCGTGCGGGGGAATCTCGAGTTTGGCCCCGACTCCCCCTTCTACCGCAGCCTCGGCTACGTCATGGAGAGCGAGCGCAAATCCGGCCGCGTCAGCAAAAAGAAACCGCCCACGCCCTGAGATGAGCGTCCTTTGCGTTCAAAGGCCCAGTTAGAAGCGAATGGAATGATAAAAGCGATACCCCACCCATGTCGCGCATTGCGCCGCCGCTAGATGCTGCTAGAGTCTCGCACCGCGAGAGGATTGATCCCGACGCGATTTAATAATCTCCACGCATGATCGGCCTTGCTCTCAAAATGCTCTTTGGCGACACCGCCAAATACCTCATGCTGGTTGCAGGTTTGTTTTTCGCCACCTTTTTGATCGTCCAACAAGCGTCGGTCTTTTGCGGTTTGATGCGCTGGACTACGGCGACGATCAAAAATGTGGGTGTACCCATCTATGTCGTCGAGGAACGCGTCGAACAAGCGAACGAAACCAACCCGATGCGCGACACGGACGTCGCCCGCGTCCGTTCGGTTTCCGCCGTGCGCTGGGCGATGCCGCTCTACTCCGGAATCCAGCGCGTGCGTCTCGAGGACGGCAGCTTCAAGACCGTGCAACTCGTCGGCATCGATGCCGCATCGCTCGCGGGAGGACCGACGCGGATGGTGGAGGGAAATCTGGAAGACTTGCGACTGCCTAACACGGTCGTGATCGACGAACTCGCAACCCAACGCCTGTCGTCCGACCCAAAAAATCCGCTTAAAAAAATCAAAGTCGGCGACGCTTTTGAAATCAATGATGTCGAGGCGCGGGTCGTTGGCATCTGCAAGGCCATGCGCTCGTTCACCGGTGGCCCCTACGTCTGGACCACCTACGAGCGCGCCCTGCAGTACACGCCCTCATCGCGCAAAATGCTAACGGCCGTCATCGCCGCGCCCATCGAGGGCATGACCACCGATGAAGCCGCCGCTGAAATCGAACGAACCACCGGCCTGCGCGCCTATGTGAACCGCGACTTTGGCAACAATCCAAAAGACTTCAACACCGCCACCGTCTGGTGGTATGTCAAAAACACCGGCATCCCGATCTCATTCGGCACCACCGTGGTGATCGGATTCATTGTTGGCGTGGCCATCGCCTGTCAGACGTTTTACGCCTTCGTGTTAGATAACTTGAAACACCTCGGCGCCCTCAAGGCGATGGGCATGTCGAATTTCCGACTCAGCATGATGCTGATCGTCCAAGCTCTCACGGTTGGGCTCATCGGCTTTGGGCTGGGGCTGTTAGCGACCTCGGGTTTCGCGATGGGGGCGCTTAAAAATGGCCAACCGCCGTTCTACATGCCGTGGCAAGTTCCAGTTGCCGCCTTTCTGGTCATCCAACTCATTTGCATGCTTGCCGCGCTGATGGGAATCATCCGTCTGAGCCTTTACGAACCCGCCATGGTCTTCCGTGCCTAATTCTTCTCCAGCCTCCCACATCGTGGTCGATGTCCGCGCCGTTGATAAAAGCTTCGGCGACGGCCCGGACCGCATTGACGTGCTTAAGAAAGTCAATCTACAGGCATGCACTGGAGAAATCATGATGCTCGTCGGTCCGTCGGGTTGCGGTAAGACCACGTTGCTCAGCGCGATCGCGGGAACACTACGCGTCGATGCCGGCAATATTCAGGTTTTCGGCAGCGCACTAGAGACGATGTCAGGCGGGGCGCTCACCCGTTTTCGCTCGACCCACATCGGCTTCATTTTCCAACAGTTCAACCTCATCCCCACCCTCTCCGTCGCGGAAAACGTCGGGATTCCCCTGCTGATTCAGGGCGTTTCGGCGAGCAAAGCGCTCGACCGTTCGCGCGCGATACTGGACAAAGTCGGTCTCGGCACCCGTTGGAAAGAACGTCCTAACAAGCTTTCAGGCGGTGAGCAGCAACGCGTTGCCATCGCCCGTGCGCTCGTCCACGATCCGCCATTGGTGATCTGCGACGAACCGACTGCCGCGCTAGACGCCCGCAACGGCGAAATCGTGCTCGATCTTTTCAGGCAGGTCGCCCGTTCGCCAGAACGTGCCGTCATCATCGTCACGCACGACAACCGAATTTTCCCCTACGCCGACCGCATCGCCCGCATGGACGATGGGGAAATCGTCGAGGTCCGCGAACAAGCTCACCCGCAGGCTCCGCATTTCATTCACGAACACGCTCACTGAATTTAGCCCATGAATTTCATCTCCAAACTTGTCCGCTACGGCTCCATCGCCGCTGCCCTATTCGGTGTGGTTGCCATCTGCTTGGTGTCGCGCACCCAGGCGGAACGACAGATGCCGCCCGCAGGTGATCCGCCGATCATGCCCCCGAAGAAACCCTTCGTCCAAGCCGTCGCCGCTACGGGCATCATCGAAGCGCTGAGTGAAAATGTCGCCATCGGCGTGCCTCAAGCGGGACTGGTGAGCGAGGTCTTGGTCAAGGTCAATGACGTGGTCAAAAAGGACCAACCGCTCTTCAAAATCGATGATCGGGATCTGCGTGCCGAACAGCTTTCCGTCCAGGCCCAACGAGAAATCGCCCGCGCCCAAATCAGCGTCAGCGAGGCACAACTCGCCAAACTCGAGGCCCAGTACTCCCGCCTTTCCGCCGTCAATGACAGTCGCGCCGTGAGCCGGGACGATCTGGATAATCGCAAGCAGGACGTTGCCATCGCCCAAGCCCAACTCAGTGCAGCCCGAGCACAGCTCGTCGCCTCGGAAACCTCACTCAAGCGCATTGCCCTGCTCATCGATCGGCTCATCGTACTGGCCCCTCGCGACGGTGACATCATCCAAGTCAACATCCGCGCAGGCGAATTCGCCGCGACCTCGCCCAAGTCTCCCGCGCTGGTGCTTGGCGAAACCCAGCGCCTGCAAGTCCGCGCCGACGTCGACGAGCAAAACGCGACCCGCATCCGCAGCGGCCAGAAAGCCTACGGCTATTTGAAGGGCGACCCGACCGTGACCTTTCCGCTCGTATTCACCCGCATCGAACCCTACGTCATTCCCAAGGTTTCCCTAACAGGATCCAGCACCGAGCGCGTCGACACCCGGGTTTTACAAGTCATCTATTCCCTCACACGTCCGACTGACCCGCCGCTTTACGTCGGCCAGCAGGTGGACGTATTCATCGAAGCCCCCGATCGCCGTCCCAAGCCATGAACTCACGCCTGCTCGTTATTCCTGCCGCATTGTTTCTCGGGTCGTGCACCCTCGGGCCTGACTTCCAACTGCCGTTTGCAGAGGGCGGATCGAAATGGAAGGAAGCGAAGGTGCAATCCGCCCGGCACCTGCCTGATGATTGGTGGACTCTCTTCAATGACCGCGAACTGAGCCGCTTGGTGGATCGCGCGCTGACTGCCAACCAAGATCTATCAGCCGCCAAGTCCCGCGTGGAGACCGCCCGTGCGCTGGTCGGCGTGGACCGTGCTAAACTTTTCCCTACGCTGGACCTCACCGGCACGGCAGGAATTTCGCGAAGCTCCGCCGATGCGCTGCGTGGAAATCTGCCAGCGGGTGTTGGCATCGAGCTGGAATCCCAGCGCTATCGTAGCACCTTCAATCTCGCCTACGACATCGACCTCTGGGGGCGCAACAAGCGCCTCGTCGAGGCTGCGACTGCCCAAGCGAGCGCGAGCGAGGCGCTTTTTGTTTCACTGCGCCTCGGCCTCGCCACCGAAGTGGCGCGCCAGTATTTCCTGCTGCGTGGGCTCGACGCCCAAGAGTCCGTGGTCAGCGACACGATCAAAAGCCGCCAGGCCGCACTCGACATCGAGAAGTCCAAATCCGATGCCGGGCTGGTCAATGGCCTCACTTCCAGCCGCGCGCGCACCGAGTTGGAATTGGCCAACAATGACCTTGCCGCCGTTCAGCGCCAACGCGGCTCGGCAGAACACGCTCTTGCCGTGCTTTGCGGTCTGCGTCCTTCCGACTTTTCAGTCGCCCGCCGCAGTTCGCTGACGGCGCTGCCGTCGATCAAAGCCGGGCTGCCTGCTGAGGTCCTCAACCGCCGCCCCGATGTGAAGGCTGCTGAAGAAGAGCTGCGTGCGGCCAGTGCCCGCATCGGCGTGGCCAAGGCCGCCTTCTATCCGAACTTCACCCTCAGCGCCGACGCTGGCTTCGAGTCCGTCGATATCAAGCGATTCCTCGACTTGCAAAACCGGGTGCTCGCACTGGGTTCCGGCGTGGCTGCACCGATTTTTAACGGTGGCTCGAACAAGGCAAACTATCAGGCAGCCCGCAACCGCTATGACGAGGTCCTGGCCACCTATCAGCAGACCCTGCTCATCGCCCTCCGCGAGGTGGAAGACGCGCTGGTTGATCTCAAGGGGTTGGCCAAATCCCGCACCGCGCTCGAACAAGCTCTGGCCAGTGCTCGCGACACCCGCAAGCTCTCCCAAGAGCGCTACGACAAGGGGCTGACCAGCTACCTCGATGTTGTCGATGCCGACCGCAGCGTATTGCAGATCCGCCTCGCGCTGAGCCAGATCGATGCCCAACAACGCATCACCCTCGCGGTTTTAGTCAAGGCGCTGGGCGGCGGCTGGAGCGGTAAGTGAAGGTCCGAAAAAATTGCGAATCAATCGCGTTTCAAGGCTTGCTTCTCGACGAGAATTGTCGATTCTAACGATTCAATGAGTCGTTTATTTGGAAAAGTACTTGTCGCGCAGGGTGGTGGCCCCACCCCGGTCATCAATCAAAGTGTCGTCGGCGTTGCCCTTGAGGCCCGCAAGTTCAGCCAAGTGACCTCCATCTATGGAGCCGTCCACGGCGTGCGCGGCATCATCGATGAAAACTTCGTCGATCTCACCCGCGAGACCACTCACAACCTCGAGCAAGTGGCCGGCACGCCGTCCTCGGGCTTGCTTTCCACCCGCGACAAGCCCGATGAAGAATACTGCGCACGGATGTTTAAGGTGATGCAAGCCCACGACATCCGCTACTTTTTCTACGTCGGTGGCAATGATTCGTCCGACACGGTACGCATCGTCAACGAGCAAGCAAAAGAAGCGAACTACGAGCTGCGCGCCATTCACATTCCCAAGACGATTGATAACGATCTGGAGGAGAACGACCACTGCCCGGGCTTCGGCTCGGCAGCTCGCTTTGTCGCCCAGGCCTTCTCCGGCGTCAACCTCGACAACCGTGCGCTGCAGGGCGTTTACATCGGCGTGGTGATGGGTCGTCACGCGGGATTCCTCACCGCTTCCTCCGCCTTGGCTCGCAAGTATTTCGACGACGGTCCGCACCTAGTTTACGTCCCCGAGCGCGCCTTTGAAATGGAGAAGTTCCTCGGCGATGTGGACCGCGTTTACAAGCAGCACGGCCTCTGCACCATCGCCGTTTCCGAAGGCATCTCTGATGCGGATGGCACCGCGATGATCACCAAACTGCTCGGCACCGAGGAGCGTGATTCTCACGGCAATATCCAGCTTTCCGGCACCGGCGCACTCGGTGACCTGCTTTCCAACGAGATCCGCAATTCGCTCGGCATCAAGCGTGTTCGCTCCGATACCTTTGGCTACCTGCAGCGTTCATTCATGGGCATCCAGTCCGACCGCGACGCCCGCGAAGCTCGCGAAGTTGGCGAGAAAGCCGTGCAATACGCGATGTGGGACAACGTGGACGGCTCGGTGGTGATCCGCCGCCCAGTCCTCAATTACAGTGTGGACTACGATCTGGTGCCCATCGAAAAGGTGGCCGGAAAAACCCGCCACATGCCCGACAACTTCATCAATGCGGCTGGCAACGGCGTGACCGAAGACTTCATGAACTACTGCCGCCCACTGCTCGGTTCCGATCTGCCGGAGCCGCACCGCCTGCGTGCGCCGAAGGTTGCGAAGATCCTCCACAAATAAGGTCACCCTATATTCCAAGTCTTTCCCTTCCCACTTGAAACTCGGCTTTAGGCGGCCGATGGTTTTCCTATGCCTGCCCGCGATGCTGCCCTTGAACTTGCCCGCCGGCTGAATGCTGCGGGATACGAGGCGTTGTTCGCGGGCGGTTGTGTACGCGACCGGCTGTTGGGCTTGGAACCGAAGGACTACGACATCGCCACTTCGGCGCTGCCCGAGCAGGTGATTGCGCTTTTCCCGGGTGCCAACGAGGTGGGCGCCCACTTCGGTGTGGTGATCGCGAAATGCCGCGGCCATCACGTGGAGATCGCGACGTTTCGGACGGATGGCAGTTACAAGGACGGTCGGCGGCCCGAGACGGTGACGTTTTCAACGCCAGAGGAAGATGCGCAGCGGCGAGACTTTACGATCAACGGCTTGTTTGAAAAGCCGGAAACGGGTGAGGTCATCGATTATGTCGGCGGGCTGGCTGACCTGAAAGCCAAGCTGCTGCGCGCGATCGGCGAGCCGCACAGGCGATTCACCGAGGACGGCCTGCGTTTGCTGCGCGCCGTGCGGTTTTCGACCACGCTGAACTTCGACATCGAGGAAAACACCTTGGCGGCGATCCGTGAGTGCGCTCCCCTACTGGAACGGATTTCACCCGAGCGGATTCGCGATGAGTTCTCCAAGATCCTCGTCTCGCCGCGCCGCCGTGCGGGTGTTGAGCGGTTAGTGGTAACGGGGCTGATGCTGCACATCGTGCCGGAGTTTTTAAAAACCATCGGCTGCGAACAACCGCCCGAGTGGCATCCCGAGGGCGACGTCTACACGCATACCTGCATCATGCTGGAGATGCTGGGACCGGATGCACCACTGGAGCTTTGCCTGGCCGTGCTGCTGCACGACATCGCCAAGCCGCCATGCCAAACATTCGATGACGAAGCGGGGCGAATCCGCTTCAACGGCCACGACGCGATGGGAGCAGAAATGACTGACGCGATCCTGCGCCGCCTGCGCTACCCGAATGATGTCGTCGATGCCGTGGTGCCGATGGTGGCGCGGCACATGCAGTTCATGAACGTGCAGCAAATGCGCACGGCCAAGCTGAAGCGCTTCATGGCGGCCCCGACCTTTGCCGAGGAAATGGAACTGCACCGCGTCGATTGCGGGTCGTCGAACGGCTTCACGGACAACTACGAATTCCTGCAAGCCAAGGCTGAGGAATTTGCTTCTGAGCCGTTGATTCCAGCACCGCTGGCGACCGGGCGCGACCTGATCCATCTCGGCCTCGCTCCAGGGCCGCATTTCAAAGCACTGCTTGAAGCGGTGCAAACTGAGCAACTGGAAGGACGAATCCTTGATCGCGAGACCGCTCTCGGCTACCTCAAGGAGCTCAGCGTTGAAACTTCCGCATAATTTGCGCGGCTTTGGATCAAATCTGCAGCGCACACCCCTAACCTTTCCATCACTTTTCCAGCCATGAACTCCAGCATCCCTGTCGAACACTCCGATCCCGTCAATGCCGCTATCCTTGCCGTTTCCGAGGATCTAATCGCCGGCTTCCAACGCCATCCGTTTCACGTGATCGCTGAAAAATCCGAAGTGCCGTTAGAAACGGTGATCGAACGCATCCGCGCAATGGTCGAGGCCGGCGTGGTTCGGCGCGTTCGGCAGACGCTGCTCGCGACCAAGCTGGCACACGGCGCGCTCGTGGCGTGGAAGGTGCCTGAAGAAAAGCTCAATGCCGCATTTGATTTTATGGCCAAGGAGGATCCGTTTTCCGGGCACGTGGTGATTCGCTCGACGGACACGGAAGTCTCCGGTTCGGGCTACCGCTTGTGGACAACGTTGAAGGTTCCGGTGGGCGAATCGCTCGATTTTCATGCGACCACCCTGCTGCGCCTCACAGGGGCGACCGAATATCTGCTCATGCCAGCTAACGGAGTGTTTGCATTGGGTGTCGGCCACACCCGCCGCAAAGTGCTCGAGCCAGGAGCCAAGGCCGATGAGCCAGCCGTGATCATGACTACGACGGCGGTCGATTTGACAGCGGAAGAATGGGATGTGCTGCTCGCCCTCAAGGAAGAACTCGCGCTCGATGAGATCGGTGAAACCCCGTGGGACAAGCGAGCGGAGATCGCTGGGGTCTCGCTCGAACGCTTCTGCGAAGTCGCTGAAACGCTCAATCAGAAGAAAGTGATCGGTCGTTTTTCGACATTCCTCGAACACGTCAAGCCATCCGCCTCTGGCGAACGCGTGACCCGCTTCAACGGGCTTTTCCACTGGGCCGTGCCGAAGGGCCGCGAGGTGGAGGCCGGTGGCGAGGTCGGTCGGCATTTCTGCATGACCCACGCCTACTGGCGCGAAGGCGGTCCGCAGTTTGGCAACGTTAACATCATGGGCGTCATGCACGGCACAGAAAAAGATCGAGTGTTGGAGCATAAAGCAGCGATCGACCGCCACCTCGCCGCCGCCGGGATTCCGGTTAGTTACACCAACGTTTTCTGGGGCGGTCGCTCGGAGATCAAGCCGTCGGAAATTTCGCCGAAGGTTTACGCGGCGTGGCATTCCACGCATGGAGACGTGTGAGGCAAACAATCCAGAGATGGAGTATCGCCGGAATTGACAAGGAAGCGGTTCGTTCGGCAGATTCCTTGCATGTCTCGTTTTGCCAATAAAATCGCTGTCGTCACCGGAGGTGGCCGCGGAATCGGTCAGGAAATTGCCCGCACGCTTGCTTCCGAAGGTGCGAAGGTCGCGGTGGTGAGCCGCAGCGCTGCGAGCTGCGGCAAAGCGGCGGAGGAAATCAACGCGGCCTTCCCAGGATCGGCCACGGCCTATGCCGTGGATGTGGCAGACCATGCAGCCGTGCAAGAGCTAGCCAAGAAGATCGGCGAAGAGCTTGGTCCAGTGAATATTCTGATCAACAACGCAGGCGTGACCCGCGACGGATTGCTGATGCGGATGAAGGAAGAAGATTGGGATACGGTCTTGGACACCAATCTGAAAGGCGCTTTCAACACGGTCAAAGCCTTCATGCGGGTACTGATGAAAGCGGAAGATCCGCGGATCATCAATATTGCCTCGGTCATTGGCTTAATCGGCAACGCGGGCCAAACGAACTACTCGGCGAGTAAGGCGGGGCTCATCGGCTTTACCAAGGCTGTCGCCCGCGAACTGGCCGGTCGCAGCGTGACTTGCAATGCGGTGGCACCGGGATTCATCACCACGGACATGACCGATGAATTGGCACAAGCCGTTAAAGACGCGGTGATCGGCAAGATTCCTCTGGCGACCTTCGGTGAGACGCAGGACATCGCCCACACGGTCGCGTTCCTCGCCAGTCCGGCGGCCCGCTACATCACCGGCCAGGTGATCGCCGTGGACGGTGGAATGACCATGTGAGGTGATCTCACCCATATCTACCCGACATGGATCTCATTTTACTGCGGCACGGCAAGGCGGAAGACCACAACGCGGCCGGCGATTTTTCGCGGGAGCTGAATGAAAAAGGCCGTCAGCAGGCGCGCCGTGCCGGACATTTGCTGACGGGTGCTGGCGTACTGCCTGACATCGTCCTGACCAGTCCTCTGATCCGCGCCCGCCAGACGGCGGACGAGTTTTGCCATGCGGCAGGGATTCCCAGTGCCATCATCCAAAGCTGGTTGAGCAGTGGCATGAGTCCTGAAAAGGCCATCGCAGAGCTGGTGGCCTTTCGCGAATACAGGCGGGTCGCCATCGTCGGCCATGAGCCGGATTTCTCTAGCCTCATTGAGTGGCTGCTGGGGGCCAATAGCGGCAGCATCTTGATCAAAAAAGGGACGATCGCCTGCGTCACAATCCAGCCGCCGTCGCATTACGGCACCCTGAGCTATCTCATTCCACCCAAACTGGCCGACGAGGCCGAGGATGGACGTACGATTTAATTTTTTGGCCAGCGGTTTTGATTGCCAGCAGCGCAGTCACGCCTGACTGTGGTGCGTCTAGAATCTTAATTTTTATCTCACCGCATGAAAGTCGTCGCCATCGCTAACCAAAAAGGCGGCGTGGGTAAAACCACCACCGCACTGAATCTCTCCGCTGGTCTGGCGCTGAGGGGACAACGAGTGCTTTTGGTCGATCTTGACCCGCAGGCCAACTGCACCAGCGGACTGGGTGTTGAGGCGGGAGAGGGCTGCAGTATGTATTCCGTGCTGATCGGCGAAACGACGGTGGCGCAACAAATCCTACCCACGGGCCGGGAGAATTTGTCGATTGTGCCGTCAGAAATGGATCTAGCCGGGGTGGAGATCGAGCTCGCCCGCAGCGACGACCATCTCACCCGTTTGCGCGGCATCCTTCAAGCACTGAAGCCCAACAATCTTTTTGAATACTGTATTTTGGACACGCCACCCTCGTTGGGGGTGCTGATGACCTCAGCGCTCGCGGCAGCCGACGAAATCCTTATTCCGCTTCAATGCGAGTGGTTTGGTCTCGAAGGCTTGGCTAAAATCGTCCACGTGATCGACCAAATTCGTAGCTCAGATGCCAATCCAGAAATCCGACTCGAAGGCATTGTAATGACGATGTACGACAGTCGAACCTTGCTATCTCGGCAAGTGGTCGAGGAAGTTTCGCAGTTTTTCCCGGAGCAGATCTATCAAACGATGATTCCGCGGACGATCCGCATCGGCGAAGCGCCCAGTCACGGCAGAACTATCTTTGAACACGACCCAAGCGGACTTGGGGCTCAAGCCTACACCGCGCTGGCCGATGAATTCCTCAAGCGCCATGCGGCGCCCTGATTCTGGGATGATGATTCGTAAAGAGCTGATAAAGAAGCTGTCGGCAGGAACCGGCATTCTCGCTTGACCTAAGGGGATTTAGCGATGAGATTTTGGCAATCTCTTGGGAGAGACTGATATTACACCTCATTTTCCACGCGGCCAATCCGCTTATAATGATACTTCGTTCAACCATTCCAAGTCCGCAAATTTTTCCTTACTCTTTCATTTTCAATACTAATCATGTTCAAAAAGCTTTTTGGAAACTTGTTTTCTAATGACATCGGCATCGATCTCGGCACAGCTAACACTCTCATAAACGTCAAAGACCACGGCATTGTTCTGCGTGAGCCCTCAGTCGTCGCTGTCAAAGCGGGGACCAACGAGGTTCTAGCCGTCGGGGATGACGCGAAACGCATGCTTGGCCGAACGCCGGGCAACATCGTCGCCATTCGTCCGTTGAAGGACGGCGTGATCGCGGATTTCGAAGTCACCGAAGCGATGCTTCGGCACTTCATCCGTAAAGTCAACAAGGGCCGCCGCTCCAATCCCCGCGTTCTCATCGCCATTCCATCAGGGATCACTGAAGTGGAGCGTCGTGCCGTCCGCGAGTCGGCGCTGCAAGCTGGTGCCCGCGAAGTTTACCTGATTGAAGAGCCAATGGCGGCGGCAATCGGCGTAGGACTGCCCGTGCAGGAGGCGTCAGGCAACATGATCGTCGATATCGGCGGCGGGACAACGGAGGTAGCCCTCATTTCCCTTTCTGGCATTGTTTACGCCCGCAGCGTGCGCACGGCAGGCGACGAATTGGACGAAGCGATCATCCAGTACATGAAGCGCGCATACAACTTGATGATCGGCGAGCGCACCTCGGAAGATATCAAGATCCGCCTCGGTTCGGCCGCACCGCTTCCCAAAGAGCTGACCATGGAGGTCAAAGGCCGTGACCTGGTGGCAGGACTTCCTAAAACCATCACCATCACCTCGCAGGAAATCCGGGAAGCCATGGCAGACCCGCTCAGCACCATTGTTGACGCGGTCCGTACGACCCTCGAACGCTGCCCACCTGAGCTTGCCGCCGATCTTGTCGATCGCGGGATTGTCCTGGCGGGCGGCGGAGCATTGCTCAAGGGACTGGACCGCCTCTTGCGCGAGGAAACCGGTTTGCCCGTCCATATTGCTGAGGATCCGCTGAGCGCTGTGGCCGAAGGCACTGGCAAGGCCCTTCAGGAACTGGCCCTTCTCAAGCGGGTCGCCAACTCCGACCGCTAAGCCAATTACGGCATGAAGCCGCTCAATCTCATCGCCCTGCTGTTCTTCCTCGGAGGAAGCGTCTGGGCATTCACCCGCAGCGACCGAGCCGTATGCGAGGTTCAGGACGTTTATTTTTCGGCGATGTCGCCCTTTTTAAAATCCGGGTCGAAGCTGGAAGCAAAGGCACACGCATTTCGTCAGGAAACGCGGCGTTCGAAAGAACTCGAAGTCGAGTTGCAAACCGTCCGCAGCAACATGGATCGGCTCGCCATCATCGAATCCCGTTATCGTGAACTCGAAAACGAAAACGAGCAGCTGCGACATGCCCTCAATTACAAAAAAGCCAACCACTTTGACCTAGTCGCCACCCAGGTCATTCGCCGCCAGCCGACCACTTGGTGGCAAACGGTGGACATCGACGCCGGTGAGGAAAGCGGGATCGGCACGCAGCTGGCGGTGCTGTCGAGTGAAGGACTGGTCGGCAAAGTTGACCGCATCTACAAGGATCAAAACCGCTCTTCCGTGCTACTGCTTACCGATGAGAAGTGCCAAGTTTCCGCCAGAGTCGAAGGCTCACCGGAAGTCGGAATTCTCAGCGGCCAGCGGGGACGATTTGACGGCAACCCGCTCCTGCGCCTGAGATTTTTATCCACTGATGCCGCCCTGCACGCGGGGCAGAAAGTTTTTACCACCGGCCGGGGAGGAATCTTCCAGCCTAACATTTTACTTGGAACCATTGATTCCGTCGAAAAAGGCGCCTTGGATTCCGAAGCTCTCGTCCGACCCTCGGTGAACTTCGCGGATCTAGGTACCGTTTTTGTGGTACTCACAGCCGATCCCTAAACCGTGATTCGTTACACATTCATCACGATACTACTTCTGCTGGCAGCTTTTGTGGCACAGCAGTTCATGCCATCATTCGCGGAGCTTTACCAATCGCGGATTTTGTTGGTTCAGTTGGTTTTCCTATGCACCGCGGTCACGCTGGAACAGCCCGCGATGTTAATTCTCGCCTTCATCGGCGGCTTGTTTTGGGATGCTCATTGCGCACTGGGCCCGCATGGCGGCTCCCCTGAGGTCTACACCCAGCAGGTGGAGTCGCTGCACTTTGGCTACTCGATTTTGCTTTTCGGCGCGATGGGATTGCTGATGCAGGGAATCCAGCCGCTGTTTCGTCAGGGCAAGTGGCAGATCTCTGCACTGCTTTCCGGGGTCGTCATCTTCCTTTATCTCACGGTCGAGTATCTCATCATCACCTTTGTCAGGGGCGACTTTACACTTACCAAGGCCACCTTGCTACAGATGGGGTTCACCTCGATATTAACCCTGCTATTTTCACCACTCGTCTTTGGATTGCTGTTTTGGATCGCCAAAGCCTGTGGCCACCCAATCTACCCCCAAGCAGGCAGAAATCGCCGCCGCATTCACTGACGCATGGAACCTCGCTTTCGATTCCGGCTCTATTTACTGACGGCACTCGTGCTCGTCGGTTTCGGAACCTTGCTGACGCGACTTTATGAGTTCCAGATCGAGCGCCGTGACGACTTCCTCCAACTCGTGCCCGGGAACCGGACGGTCACCATCCGCGAGCCCGGCATCCGTGGCGAAATCACCGATCGCAATGGCGTCACACTTGCCCGCAACCTTCGCAACTACGAGGTCTCTTTCAACTTGGATGAAGTTCGTCAGGCCTACCTCTCTCAGCACATCGAAGATCCGACCATTCATCGGCTAACCAAAGAGGATGGATTGCCCCGCAAGCGATCTGAAAAAGACATTGTGGCCATCGTCAAGGAAGGCCCCATCAAGGTTCTCGATAGCCCCAACCTGCGCCTTGCGAGAAACTTCAAGGCGGGAAACCTACGCACCCACTTCCTTACCCACGGAGGACTCATTCCATTCAGCTATCGCTCGGATCTGAGCTACGATGAGTTTGCCAAGTTCGCGGAGCACAATCTGGAGCTGCCCGGCGTCTATCTCAATATCCGTCCTCAGCGGCAATACCCCTACGGTGCTCTCGCCAGCCACGTCTTAGGATACCTCAAGCAGTGGGAAAAGGGCGATGTTCCTGAGAGTTCCACCCTCAAGTTCGACCACTACATCGGCGATGACAAGGGGGTTGCGGGCGTGGAAAGCTCGATGGACCAAATCCTGCGCGGGCCGGAAGGTCAGAAAACGATCGTCAGGGACGAGAAGGGACACACGATCCGGATGACGGACTATACCAAACCCGGCGTAGGATCCAAAGTCCGACTGACGATTGATGCCGGTACCCAATACCTACTCGAAAACACGCTGCGCTTTGCCGGTCGTGCGGCTGGAGTGGTGATGGACGTTAATACGGGTGAGGTCCTCGCGATGGGATCTGTGCCGGACTATGATCCGAACGATTTCATCCCCAGCATTTCCCAAGCCGCATGGGACCTGTATCGGGCAAACCAGCAATTAGCCCCCTTCACCAACCGCGCCATTTCCGAGTTCACTCCCGGCTCGACCATGAAAATCCCCACAGCCATCGCGGGGGCTGCCGCCGGCTTAGCAACCCGTCAATATACATGCGACGGCTATGTGACATACGGTAATAAGCAGGTCGGATGCTGGATCTGGAACCAACACAAAGGCAAACATGGCGTCGAGAATCTGTCTCAGGCAATTCAACAATCCTGCAATCCTTACTTCAATAAGCTCGCTAACACCATCGGCTGGAAGGCGATGGTCGATGGCTGCGAAATGGTCGGAATCGGCAAACGCACTGGGATCGATCTGCCTAAGGAAGACTCCGGAATCTTACCCGGAAGCCGTGCGTGGCGCAGCGCAAATCCAGCCCTCG
Organism: Verrucomicrobiota bacterium; assembly: GCA_037134575.1. Classification (GTDB taxonomy): domain Bacteria; phylum Verrucomicrobiota; class Verrucomicrobiia; order Verrucomicrobiales; family Akkermansiaceae; genus Luteolibacter. The sequence goes on from JBAXLW010000003.1 coordinate 43,141, forward strand.
TGATGACTCCATCGCTGACGGCATTCCTCTCAATCGGTCAGGGGGATTCTATGGCGACTCCGCTTCAACTGTGTGCGGTCGCCGCCTGCGTTGCCAATGGCGGCAAGTATTACAAACCACGCATCGTCAAACAAGCGATCACGGAAGACGGCAAAATCATTGTCCAAGACACCCCCAAGCTTGAAATCGACCTCGTAGCGGCGGGGATCAAAGCCAGCGATATCGAATTGATCCGTAAAGGTATGTGGATGTCCACCAATGAACCTAGCGGAACTTCAGGAAAAGCCAGATTGCCAAATATCCAAGTTTCTAGCAAGAGTGGCACCGCGCAGACGACCGACAATGGCAAGAAATCTAACAACTCATGGATCATGAGCTTCGCCCCCTATGAAGCCCCCAAATACGCGATCTGCGTAATGGTTCAAAACGGTGGTTCTGGCGGCGGTGTCTGCGGCCCGCTTGTCAATCTCATCTACCGCGGTCTTTTTGCCCGCGATGGGGGGGCACGGCTGCCGATTAAACCACTCACTAAAGTCTTCGGAAATACGGATCGCATTGAAAAAACCATCGACATTCCAGCCGATGTCATCGCGGCAGTCGAAGCGGGTGATATCGAAGGCGCTCCGAAGGCCATACCGATGGCTTTGTCCACCAGACATCCAGATAATGAAGAGAGCGGCGAGACAGGCGAAGAAGCGGGAGAAACCGCTCCCTCCGTGCTCCCCTCACCTTCGGCTATTACCACGCCCACACCCACCATCACCCCCGAGGTCGATGCCGAGGGTTCAGTCATCCCACGAGCTCTCCCAGTCCCCTCACCCTGATTTCCCAAAAAACCACGACCTAACCATCATCATTTTTCAACAACACCTATTAACATGATTCAACAAATTAAAAAACTTTTCGGCCTCGGCAAACCAAACCCATCCCGTGGTACAAGCATCGTCGTAAATGTCGAAAAACTCGAACGCCGGGTCGCCCTTCTTGAAGATGGCGTCCTCGAAGAGTACACGGTCGAACGCGAAGGCGACCAAAACATCGTCGGGGGTATCTTCAAAGGCCGCGTCAAAAACATTGAAGGCGGCCTCAAGGCCATGTTCGTCGACATCGGCCTCGATAAGAATGCATTTCTTCATTTCTGGGATGCGATTCCCGCCGCCTTGGACGGCGGACTCGAAGAGATCCAGCGTGAAGGCAAAAAGAAGCAACAAAAGAAGATCTCCTCCAAGGACATTCCCAGCATCTATCCGATTGGTTCAGAAATTGTGATCCAAGTTTCCAAGGGGCCCATCGGCACCAAAGGTCCGCGGGTGACCACGAACATTTCACTCGCCGGTCGTTACCTCGTCCTCATGCCCTATACCGAGCAATTCGGTATCTCGCGAAAAATCGAGGAGCCAAAAGAACGCCTGCGCTTGCGCAAAATCGTCCAGAAACTCTCCGTTCCCGAAGGCATGGGGATCATTATGCGCACGGTCGCCCAGGGCACCCGTGCACGCCACTTTGTTCGCGACCTTGCCATGCTACTGGAACAATGGGACGAGATCGAGGCACGACGTGCAAACAACCCTGCGCCAGCCTGCATTTTCCAAGAACCCGGGCTGATCGAACGTACCGCCCGCGACTTCCTGACCGATGAGGTCGACCAAGTCCTCTGTGACGACGCAGAAACCACGGAGCTGATTCGCACCATCGCCGGTAAAATCTCCCGTCGTGCCAAGCGTCGCATCCACCACATACCCTCTGCCACCCAGCCGATCTTTGAAGGCATTGGAATTCAGAAACAAATCGACGAGGCTTTTTCCCGTCAAGTTTGGCTTCCCTGCGGTGGTTACATCGTAATCGACGAAACTGAGGCCCTCATCGCTGTCGACGTCAATACGGGTCGAAATCGCGGATCAAAAGACGTCGACAAAATGATTCTCGAGACCAACGTCGAGGCTGCCGTTGAAGTCGCCCGCCAGCTGCGTCTGCGCAATATTGGAGGCCTGGTTGTCATCGACCTGATCGACATGCGCCATCGCAAGGATCAGCAAACCGTCTACAAAGCAATCAAAGAGCGCCTGAAAAAGGACAAGGCTAAGACACAAGTCTTGCAGATTTCTCCAGTAGGCCTCATGGAAATGACCCGCCAGCGCCTTAACGAATCGCTGCGCGACTCCATGTACGAGCCCTGCCCGTATTGCCAAGGCCGCGCTCGCGTCAAAACTCCTATGACCATGTCCATCGAAATTCAGCGCCGACTCAACACCGTCATTCAGAAACATCGTGATTCGGTCGGCGACATCGTAGTGGTCGTAAACAGCGACGTCCTCAACCGCTTCAAAAGCGAAGACGCCAAGCTTCTCGTCGAACTTGAGCGCTCACACTCGGGACGGCTTATCTTCCGCTCCGACCCAACACTCAATCGTGAACGCTTTTCAATTATCGACGCCTCCACGGAGAAAACAATCGATCAGGGTTAAGCTCCAAAAAAGAGCACAGTACTTGCTTTCAGAGTGTAGTAAATTAAATCAATTCAATCAATGTCACGTAAAACTAAAATCATCATCACCCTAGGCCCTGCCACCGAATCCGAAGAAATGATCGGACGGCTTATCGATACAGGCACCAACGTATTCCGGCTCAACATGAGTCATGCCAAGCACGAGTGGGCTGCTGAGATGACGAAGCGCGTTCGTAGCCAGTCAGAGGCTAGGGGTGCTCACATTGCCGTTTTGTTCGACCTTACCGGGCCATCGATCCGAACTGGAGACTTGGAAAAACCTTACAATTTGTTGGAGGGTGACACGATCGAGTTTCGGAAAATTGGCGCAGAGCCAAAGGAACCTCTCTCGACCACCGTCAACTACGATGGACTGATGGGTGATGTCGGTGTGGGCAACACCCTCGTGGTGGATAACGGCGCCCTACTGATGCGTATCGATTCGGTGGAGGAGGATCGCATCCGCTGCTACGTTAAAACACCGGGAACGATGGGCTCGCGCCGCCACATCAATCTGCCAGGTGTGCGGTTGAACCTGCCCGCCCTGACGGAAAAGGACTTCAAAGATCTCGCCCTCGCCGTCGAGTGCAGAGCCGACTACATCGCGGGCTCGTTTGTTCGGGATTCTGCCCATGTTCACGAACTTCGAGAAGCGATGAAAGCGCTGGAAGGCGATGCTCAAATCGTCGCGAAGGTCGAGGATCAGGAGGCCATCCGCAATATTGATGCCATCATCAAAGCCAGTGATGTCATCATGGTTGCTCGCGGCGATCTCGGCACTGAGGTTGAGTTTGAGGAGCTACCCATCCTCCAGCGCCGCATCGTCAAACGCTGTCACGAGCTTGGCACCCGCGTCATTGTCGCCACCCAGCTTCTCGAATCGATGATCACCCAGCCGACGCCCACTCGGGCCGAGGTAACAGACGTGATGAATGCAGCTTATGAAGAAGCCGACTGCCTGATGCTGTCGGGCGAAACCTCGGTTGGCCGCTATCCCGAACGCTGCGTCGACGCCTTGGTTCGCATTTCCTCACGCATCGAGCGCTCCGGCGGCCACGGCTTCGGCCAAAACGTTTTGCTAAGCGACGAGCGTCAAAAAGCGGCACGTGCAGCCGTTACTCTCGCAGACTCGCTGCCGGACGCCCGCTTGGTCGTACTCACCCGCCGCGGGGTTCTGGCAAACCACGTCGCCATGCTGCGGCCACGTACGTCTGGCTTTTATGCGTTCACCCCCAACGAGCGCGTCTGCCGCCAGCTCTCGCTCACTCGCGGCGTCCGCGCATTCAAGATCGCCTTCGCTTCGAACATCGAAGAAACGGTCGAGAAGGTCAGCGAGTTGTTGATCCAAGAGCAACTCGTCCGGCCCGGCACCCCCATCGTCATTGTATCAGATATCCTGTCGGACCACTTCGCAGCCAACTCGATTCTCTTGCACCACGCTTGATTGGGTGATTCTATGGAATTCATTCATCCTGTAGACAACCGATGCAAAGTTGTTCAATTCCATCTGACAAAGTAGCCGCGCTACAACAGCGCATGGCAGCCCTGCTGATGACGGAAGCAGATCTTCAGGAGAAATTTGTCCGCGGCTCTGGGGCCGGTGGCCAAAAAATCAACAAGACTTCGAACTGCGTCTTTATCAAACACGTGCCGAGTGGGATTTGCGTCAAATGTCAGATGGATCGCTCACGGGAAATGAACCGGTTTCTAGCAAGGAATGAGCTTTGTCAGCAACTTGAGAGGATTCGTGAGAGCGCAGATCTCGCTGAGACTCAGACGATCGAAAAACGGCGACGACAAAATCGTCCGAGATCAAGAAACTCCAAAAATCGATCGGTGGCGGACAAGCGAATTCTTTCACTGAAAAAGTCTTTTCGGCGTCCGCCCTCGCGCGACTGATCTCGCCCCCCATATTACGCTTTGCTTGTCAGAGTATTGAGTACTCTCCCAACGCGCTGGTAAAGGCTTTCGATCGGTCGCAAAGTCACCATCTTTTTCCGAGATCCGAATTCGGATGCTGCCGCGCGGGTCTCGCGCTCGTCTCTATTACCACCAACCTGGCCAGTGCTCAGGTCGGCCAGACGGCGGCTTTGTGTCTGCCGCACGATTCAGAGGTCCTCGTGCGTCGGAATCCAAAATCCTTACACATCAATACGTTTGCGTATTGATGCAAGTTTTTGCTTATATTTTGACCATGTTAATATCAACCTTAAAAAATTAATATCAGAAAATTTCTAATTTAATTTTACGCAAGTAGTTGGTTAAAAGTTTTTTATGTATTTTAAATTAAATACGAAGACAACAAATATTTGACCCTCCTTCATACAGGTCTATCTGTGTCATGCATTTTCTATAAAACGATTTCTTAATCTTGCATTCCCCAACTGGCGAAACGTGAAAAATGAAGTCATCCACAAAAAATGCTCCCCCCTCGATCGAATCATTTAATAAGTGAAAGAGACGAGAGCGGTGTAACCCATACCCCCCCAAACCAATGAAAATAATTCATTCCAACAAATGGATAGCCATCGCTGCACTCCCGATGCTGACGATATTAGCCAATAGCACCCAAGCATCTGTAATATATTACCTCAATCAAACCGTTAACAACAAGATTGTAGTCCCCGAAACGACAAGTCCGTGGGCGTCGGTAACGATCGACGATAGAGGTTCAGTAGGAGTAGATGGAGTTTCCTTGCAATTCAGCATATCAAACGCCTTAAGCTCGAACTCTGACACCATAGGAACATTTATCTCGTCTTGGTATCTCAACTACAAATCGGACAAGACTATTAATTACGATAAATTGGTTGTAAATAGTGGTAGGTACGAAAGTACACCCACTATTCTAATAACACAGAATGGGCTTAATTCTCCCGTCCCTTTTCAAGGAGCCCCATCAAACTTTGACCTTGGAATCGAATTTGGCAACAAAGGTGGAGCCAAAGGACAATTCGGAGTGGGCGATACGGTAACTTTGTATTTCACCGGAACCATGACAGCCGATGATTTTAATTTTCTCAATAATACCAACCCCACCCAAACTAATGGCCGCCTCAATCCCAAGTTGAATTATAACAGCTTGTATCACACCATCGCTGAAGTGCAGGGATTTATGGTTAACGAGACGCCGACAAGCTCAACTTATACATCAATCCCCGAAACCTCTGCCGGGGTCCTCAGCATGCTAACGGCCACCGTCTGCTGCGTCTTCGCCCGCAAGCGGCGGGACCAGCAGGTATAGTTGGGGACTTCGATCATTGTCGAAAAGTCCATTCGCCAAGTCCCGATGCGCCGCCCGCTCCTAGGGTTGTGTATCGGGATTTTCGTGCTCGAGTTCGGCAACGAATTGAGTGTTGTCGGGACGATGATCCGATGACAAGCGCACCCAGATTTGCCACCAAAGCCGGCTTTAGCGGCTCAGGTCTTCTTGATACATCAGCTTAAAACCACTCTGGTGTAGGATAGTGACGGCGAACTCGTAGTCTTCCACATGCATGGCCAACATGGACTGCTCTCCGGGAGTGGGCATCAGGGCGTAGGCGAAGTCGATGTTGGTTTCCGCGATCATCAGCGTGTCTAGGCACTGGAGCAAACCAGGCCCGGCCTCGCGCATGGCGATGACTACAAGTTCACAACTGGTAAAAGGGATACCTTTTTCCATGAATAGCTGTTCTGCGCCCTCCGGGTCCGAGAGTACGAGTCGCGCCACTGTGGCGTCGCGCGAGTCCTGAACACTGAGGCCAATGACTTCAATCCCGAGGGATCGCAGGAGCTTCACCATCGCCGCTAAGGCACCTACCCGATTGGGTAGCATGACAGAAAACTGGCGGACTGGTTCGCTGTGTTCAATGGTAGTCTGGGAATCCATGAATGGTACGTTACCTCAATAGGAGTAAGTCGGCAAGGGGTTCGTCACAGTCCCTTCACACGATGAAGATAAAGTTGGCAGGCAAATCCGTTTAAGCCGTGAAAACAAAACGGCGGCCCCCGAGGGGGCCACCGTTAGAATCGGCTAGTCCGTGTGGCTCAATGAAGAACCTTGAGCTTGTTGATGCCGAAGACGGCGTCATCGCCGAGTTCTTCCTCAATGCGAAGGAGTTGGTTGTATTTGGCAATACGATCCGAGCGGCTCATCGAACCAGTTTTGATTTGGCCGCAGTTGGTGGCAACGGCGAGGTCAGCGATAGTGCTGTCTTCCGTTTCACCCGAACGGTGGCTGAGAACCGCGGTGTAGGCGTTTTCCTTGGCGAGTTCGACGGCGTCGAAGGTCTCGGTGAGGGAACCGATTTGGTTGACCTTGACGAGGATTGAGTTGGCGACACCCATTTTGATGCCCTTGCTGAGGAAATCAACGTTGGTGACGAAAAGATCGTCGCCGACAAGCTGGGTGGTTTTACCGAGTTTGTCGGTGAGGATTTTCCAACCGTCCCAGTCGTTTTCGGCACAGCCGTCTTCGATGGAGATGATCGGGTAGCGCTTTTGCAGGTCGGCGTAGAACGCAACGAGTTCATCAGCGGACTTCACCGAGCCGTCGGACTTCTTGAAAACGTACGAATTCTTGGATGCGTCGAAAAATTCCGAGGAAGCGACGTCGAGTGCGAAGGCGATGTCGGTACCGACCTTGTAGCCAGCCAGTTCGATCGCTTGGCAGATGGTTGCGAGCGCATCTTCGGCACCGGCAAGCTTCGGTGCAAAGCCGCCTTCATCACCGACTGCGGTGGAAAGGCCTCGGTCGTGAAGCACCTTCTTGAGTGCGTGGAACACTTCGGCACCGTAACGTAGGGATTCGCGGAACGTCGGAGCACCGACCGGCACGATCATGAATTCCTGGAAGTCGATCGGTGCGTCGGAGTGAGCACCGCCGTTGATGATGTTCATCATCGGCACGGGAAGCACCTTGGCGTTCGGACCGCCGAGGTATTTGTAAAGTGGCACTCCGAGCTGCGAGGCTGCAGCTTTTGCCACTGCCATGGAAACGCCGAGGATGGCGTTGGCACCGAGGTTCTTTTTGGTCGAAGTACCGTCGAGTGCGAGCATGGTCGCATCGATCGATGCTTGTTCGGTGGCGCAATAGCCGAGAAGTGCTGGCGCAAGTTGGGCATTGACGTTTTCGACAGCCTTGAGCACGCCTTTGCCGAGGTAACGTGATTTGTCACCGTCACGAAGCTCGACGGCTTCATGTTCGCCGGTAGAGGCGCCGGATGGGACGGCTGCGCGGCCAATAGCGCCGCCTTCGAGGAGCACGTCCACTTCGACGGTAGGATTGCCGCGGGAGTCGATGACTTCGCGGCCGCGAATTTCAATAATGGTGGTATAATCCATACTTTGTTTGGTTTGGGGTGGGCTGAGTTTTTGAAAATTAGGGATTGAACGACTTGATCAAGCGGATCGTGAGCGTCACCATGACCTCAGTCACTTCGTCGCGGATCTGCACGGTGTCGCCCGGCTCGCGGCCCACAAGGGCCTTGCCGACTTCGGATAGATAGGAAACGGTTTTGGTTTCGGGGGTGGAATCCCACGCACCCAGCACCGTTATGACCGCATCCTTGCCGTCCTTATCGACCAGCGTCACCACCGTGCCGATATTGACCTTGCCAGCATCCGAGCCTTTAAAATCGGTGCCGCGGGAATTGGAGATTTCCTTTTCCAGCGCGTTCCGGCGGTGAGCGAGGTATTTTTCCAAATCCTTGGCCGACTTGTACTCAAAGTTTTCGCGCAAATCTCCGTAGGAACGGGCGATTTTGACGTCGTTGAGATTCTGGGGGATCTTATTGCGGATCAGGTCATCGAGCTCGGCCTTCTTCTTCTCCAGACTCTCCCATGAAACGAGAAGCACTTCTTCGGGCCGTTTGGCGTTTTCGCCGTTAACGAGCTCGGCCGATTCCGGACGTGCCTTGATGATGCGGGCCATCAGCGACTTTTTCTCAAGTTCGCCGAAGACCGGGCAGTCGAGCAGGCGGCGGCCAAAGTTGCGGGTTTCGTTGACATCCATGATGCCGACAAGGTCGGTCAGCAAGGTCTTGTCATCACCCAATAGCGACTGGAGCCGCGAGGTTTTGCGCGGACCATCGGAAAGGTGGTCGTTTTCCAAAAGATTGAGGACCGAGGCCCCGACGTCTGCACTGAAGACTTCTTGCGAAGGACCTTTGCGCTCGCGGCAGACCCAGATCAGGGCATCTGGACCCAGAGCACGGCGGGCGATAGCCGAGCGAAGGTGGGTGACGAGAGCAGGCATGCCACCACGCTCCAAAAGAATGCGGGCAATTTCAGTGACTCCGCGTGCACCGACACGGTCGAAGACCTGGACGATTTTATTGACCCATTCATCACCAAAAGCATTGGGGAACGCCTCGTAAACCGCGCGTTGGCGACCAGATGGCAGCGTACCTGCTTCTTCCGCCAAGCGGATCGGCTCAGCAGAAAGCAATAGATCGGAAAGCCGGACTGCGGAAGGATCGAGATCGAGCGCACGGGAAGAGCCGATCACCTCGTCGCGGGCAGCGACGAGCTGGAGGGCTTGGCCAAGCTGGACGCGGGCGGCCTTTTTGGCTCCTTCGTCAATGTCGCTAAGGAGACGCTTGAGAGCATCCGTGTCATCTTCAAAGGCACCGATATCAGCCGCAATCGCCTCCAGGGCGCGAATCATTCCCTTGATGTCGCGGGCGGCCTCGAAGTCAGCCACCAGCGCTTCAGCGGGGCTGCGGTCTCCGACGCGCAGGACAATCGGCTCGGTGCGTTTTTGTGGGACTGCTGCGAGGCGACTTTCGCGCAGTGCCTTTTTGGTGACATCCCACCATTTTTTAAAACTGGCTTCGGCGATGACCGCACCGGAGAGCTCCTTTTCAAGGGCATCACCCGTCATGCTTCCGCCGTGGCTTTGCAGTAGGTGAACGATGAGGGCCAGCGGGTCACTTTTAGAAAGAACGCGAAGCTCTTCAACTTGTTCGATTTTCTTAGCGCGAAAATCATCAGCGGGAATCCATTCGGTCTTTTGGAATGCAAACTGCAACTCCATCGCCTGTCCGGCCGACTTTTCAAAGTCAATCGTGACTTTTTTTGCAGGCAGATCCCACTCGACCACCTTACCGGCGCCGAAGGATTTATGAATACAAAAGTTTCCGGGAGCCAATTGAGAAAGGCGCTCGCCGACTGGTTTAGGAATGCGACCGGCCTCGACCAGTTTCGCCACATCAGGATGCATGGGCAGTAAGATGGGAAGCCTGCTCAGAAAACGCAAGGTATTACCCAGAGAAATCTTTCGAAGACCGAATTTTACGGATTCTGGGCGGCTGGAGGGACGGGCTGGACGACGCGAGAGCGTGGTTGTTGCGTCGGTGGCGGGACGACACGCGGACGAGGTTGGCGTTGCAGATTGATTCCCCCATCGATCGCGCGATCTAGTGTCCGGCAAAGAACTTGGATTCTTTGGTGCCAGTTTTCGGGTATGCCGTCGAGTCTCGTGTCTCCCCTGATCAATTTGCCATCAAAAAGGGTTTTACCCTCCCGCCCTTCGATTTTCACTAAATACTCCTGTCCCTCGCGCCGCACCTCCGCTCGCTCGTCATCCGCAGAGTAACTCACACTTTTTTCAACAAGATTCACCACGCGCATCGGCCCCGCATAGACATCGGGCAAGGTCGACGCCTCGATCAATTCATCTGCATTCGTTTTTTTAAGAGCCGGGATTTCTCCCAGCTTCAACTTCACTTCGAGCGGCTTTCCACCACGAAAGGCGGAGAGCATTACCTCTTGGCCCGGTTCTTTGAGACGCAGCAGCGTAGACAATTGCCCTTCATTCACCAGCATTTGATCACCCATTTTCCAGAGCACATCAGATTGAAGCAACCCGGCAGCCTGCGCAGGCCCGCCTTCGTCGATGGACATGACCACAAACCCGATTCCTTTTGGCAAGGCGGGCAATTGGGACGTCAAGTTGGCATCAGGTTTCGCAACCTGAAGCCCAAGCCACGCCCGAGGAGCGCTTGTCGGCGCAAAGAGCGGCTTTGCAACAGGATTTCCCACCGACTCTTCAGCAGAAAACAGCGGTTGCACGGCGAGAATCGCGGCAATGATACAGAACTTCATATTAGAAGGCCGTGGCCGTGGCCGTTGCGAGCAATATTTCTTCACTCACTTCGCTAATTTCTAACTCTATACCGCTCGCCTTATCTAGAACAATGCTTTTGCGTTCTTTATCAAAGTAAATGACATCGACTGGCGAACCATCATCTCCTTTAAGCAAGCTTCCGAAACTGGCTTTCTCCACGTCAGAAGGTATTTGCTTTAACTTGTAATCGCAACAAATATCCGCATTAGCACGTGAATACGGCAAAAAACATGCACAAAATGCTGCTGCAATGCCGCCGTTTCGCATCCTGCGCATCATGGCGAGCGGGAAAAACCGCTTCGCCGTAGGTTGCGTCTTGAAGCCAGCCAGTCCGTCGATCATCTCTTCGATATCCAACTGTGCGCCTTGGCTCAAGGCCGTTGGCATCAATCGGGTGAGGGCTGCTTCAATCTGATGAAGCGCGTGTGTATCTTCGATCGGATCAAACGCTTGCATGACGGTCTTGTTTGATGCGGCGCAACTCGTGCGCCAGTTGTTCCAACGCGTAGCGATAACGCGAAGCCGCCGTATTCGGCGAGATCGCGAGTGTCTCGGAAATTTGTAAAAACGTCAAACCACCCCAGAACTTCATCACCACCACTTCGCGCAGCTTTTGACTGAGGTTCTGAACTGCGTCCTTCAATAGTAACGCCTCCTCATCCTCCTCTAACACGGGGTCCAGCCATGCGTCTTTAAAGTCATTAAGGTAGATCACCGACTCCTCGCGTTTGCGGCGGCGGGTTTCGCTGCGGTGGTGATTCAGTCCACAAAAGCGGATCGTCGAAAACACCAGCGGCAAATCCGGCGTTGCCCCGCCCTTGTCGGCTTGGTGGTGCCACATCCGCAGGATCGCGTCTTGCACCAGATCTTCCGCATCCGCACGATTATTACTCCAGCCACGGGCAAACAGCAACAAGCGCGGGCCGTTTTCGGCCAGCCATTGTTTCCATTCGCCTGCGAGAGTACACATGATTGCAAGTTAAAATGCCGTGTGCTGTGGCTTTTGTCGGTAAAATCGCAAAAAAATGATTTTTCAGTCGAGAAAACGAATTTTCCCTAGAACTGGCGACTTGCCGAGTGCCATTGCGGCGTGTTGCTCATCGGTGCAAGACGAGTTGATCGGCGCGTCGGGGGCTGCGTCATTCGCCTCGAAATAACCGTGATCCAGCATCCACTTTTCGACTTCTTCGCCGCTGATGTCGGGCAACATGTGACCGTCGATCTCGACGCAAGGCGACAGCGACTGGCCGCTGCGCTGCTCCATCTCCCAGCGGAATGCCGGATTTTTGATAATGTCCTTCTCCTCATAGGGAAGATCGTATTTGCGCATGATGGCGCGGATGCCTTCGCTCCAACCGCAAAAGGTTTTCAGATACGCAGTGATTTTTGGAGAGGTAGTGGTTTCGGACATATCGGTAAGAAGTTGGCGGAAGATTAGAATACGATCCAAAAATCGCAAGCCCACTCGCCGAAACATCGACGAATAAATTCCAATCAGAAATCCATGCGGCCCCAAGAAGTTACCAAAACTGCAAACCACCACATCTACCGATTTTTGAGACCACAGGCGCTCGATCCATTTTTTGCGGATCTTTGCGCCTTTGCGGTCAACTCCTCCATCCGAGAAACTACGAAACGCACGAAATCGAAGAAGCCGACTGAAGATCGGCGCTCCTTAGTTTCCAAACCGCTCTCTCAGCCTTGGGTGCGCTCGAGCGTGTAGGTGTCTTTGCCGTCTTTGACGGTCCAGCCTTGTTCGGTGAGTTGGCCGCGGAGCACATCGGACTCGGCCCATTTTTTGGCGAGGCGGGCTTGCCAGCGGGCTTCGGCGAGGGCTTGGATGGCCGCAGGGATTTGCGTGGAATCTTGGACGACTTCGGCAGGTAGGGTGAGGCCGAGAGCACGCAGCAGGCGGTTGAATCCAGCGAGCGCTGCGGCAGCTTCGTCGCCGGTGAGATGGGCGGCTTCGCGGAGGCCGGTGAACATGCCACCAAGCGCGCCGGGGGTGTTGAGATCGTGATTGAGGCTGTCCCAGGCGGCTTGGAAGGGGCCGAAGTCGGCGCTGGTGAGGCGGGTGTCGGGGCCTATCTTGGCGGCGAGTTGGCGCGCGCCTTTGGCCAGTTTGGCAAGGGCTTCGCGGGCGGCGGAAAGCGAATCGAGGGTGAAGTTGAGGGGCTTGCGGTAGTGGGCGCCGATGAGGACGTAGCGGACTTCCATGGCGGTGTGGCCACGGGCGGCGAGGTCTTCGAGCGTGTAGAGGTTGCCGAGTGATTTGGACATTTTGCCGCCATCGACGAGCAAGTGGGCGATGTGGAACCAGTGGGCGGCGAAGTGTCCGCCGCAGGCGCACTGGCTCTGGGCGATTTCGTTTTCGTGGTGCGGGAAGACCAGATCGACGCCGCCGGAGTGGAGGTCGAAGGAGTCGCCTAGGTATTCGCGGATCATCGCGGAGCATTCGAGGTGCCAGCCGGGGCGGCCTTCGCCCCACGGCGAGGGCCAGAAGTTATTGCCGTCTTCGGGCTTGCGGCCTTTCCACAGGACGAAGTCGGCGAGACTGTCCTTTTCGTATTCGTCAGAGCTGGAGCGGGCGTTCTGGGTCTTGCCCATGTCGAGCTCGCGCTCGTCGAGGCGTGACAGGCGGCCGTAGCCGGGGAAGGAGGCGATTTTGAAATAGACCGAGCCATCGTCGGAGGCGTAGGCGTGGCCTTTGGCGATGAGCGCTTCGATCATCGCGATCTGTTGCGGGATGTGTTCGACGGCGGACGGTTCGATGTGTGGTGGCAGCAGGCCGAGCTGGTCGCAGTCGGCGTGGAATTTTTTCGTCCAGCCTGCGGTGAAGTCCTTGAGCGATTGGCCGGCCTTGATGGAATCGCGGATGGTCTTGTCGTCGACATCGGTGATGTTGCGGACGTGGAGGGTGCGGGTGCCGCCGGTTTCGAGGGTGCGGCGCAGGACGTCTTGCAGGACAAAGGTGCGGAAATTGCCAATGTGCGCGGGGCCATAAACCGTCGGGCCACAGCAATAGAACCGATAGGTGGAGCCATCGATGGGGCGGAGCTCTCGCTCGGTCCGGGTCAAGGTGTCAAAAAGCCGCATGAGCGGGGTTTAGTGAACTGCTTGCATAGAGCCAAGAGTAAACCACGCGGCCGGGGATCGGATTTGCAGAAAGGCGGCGCGGTCACTGAGGGACGGACCCGACGCCGTGCGTGGTGAAAAACGCGCGCAGCAGCAATCGATACACCTCGCGTCTGGGGACTTTCGTCGGCGTCTGGAGCTCTTGCCAAGACGCGCCACGCAGCGGGACCAGGGTCGAGCCGGCGATGAGTGCGGGCAAGCGCGTGGCCGCACGCAGACGGCGGGTGGCCAGCGTCGCCGCGTAGCTTTCGCCCTGCGCCAGCCAAGCATCCGCGCGGAGCAACCAGCGGGCATGGCAGGCGACGAGGGCATCTCGATCCTGCGGATCGGCCACCGGCAAGTAACAGCGACCCATCGCCAGATCGGCGGCAAGGTCGCGCAGGATATTGACCAGCTGCAGCCCTTTGCCGTAGGCGATGCCCTGCGCTAACAGGTCCTGCGGCGGGGCGGTGGCATACCGATCGCCCAAGGTCAGGAAACCGAGCTGGGTCCAAAAGGCACCCACACAGCCGGCGACCCGCCAGGCGTAGTCGTCGAGTTCGGCAGCGTCACGCAGGGCGACGGGTGCCTGCGGGCTGGCGGTGGCGAAGCGCAGCAAGTCGAGCGACTGGCCGCTGACGATGGTTTCCAACACCTCGCGCACGAGTTGTGCCTCGGCCGGTGGCAGGGCTTGCAGGCCGCGAAAAACTTCTGCGGAGGACTCGAGCAGGATCCGTTCCCGCGGGTCGGGGATGGTGTGGAGAATGGCGACCGGCCAGCGCGGCGCCTCCGCGTTTCCGGCGACCGCGCGGTTGAAGGAATCGAGACATTGCAGGCGCAAGTCCACGGCGGCCTGTGCACTGTCGGCCAGGGTGTCGCTGGTCCGCGCCAGCAGATAGCCGAGGCTGGCGGCCCCGCGCATCGGCGCAGGCAGCAGTCGCAAACTCAAATAAAATGAGCGCGACACTCCCTTGAGCACCTCGTTTGCCAATCCATCCCGCATCCCAGCCATCCAAAGTCTGTCCAACCGCCCTGTCAACCCCGCCCGCAATCGAGGCTGAGTTGACTCATCACCGCAACGGTGTTAGTGTGGCATGTTAATTTCACCGCAACTGCGCCACGCCATGAGATCCCGCATCAGCCAACGCACCATCATTCTGGGTTCGATCGCCAGCCTTTCGCTGATGACCTGCGCCTGTACGACTTTCGGCAGCACGCCGCCGGTCAGGGCCAAGGCCAAGCCGGTTCTCTACGAATGGCACGACGATGGCGGCCCCGGAAAGGTGAGCGTGCAAATCGATCTTACCGAGCAAATCGCCACCTATCGGCGAGGCGGCAGGCCGATCGGTTGGTCTTACGTTTCCACGGGCAAGGCGGGCTATGCGACCTGCCCGGGAAACTACCGCATCACCGAAAAAATGCCGCTGAAACATTCCAACCGCTACGGCTACATCGCAGATGCTGTGGGCAACCTGACAAACCACGATGCACAGCCGAGCACGCCTGTGCCGCCGGGCAACCGCTACATCCCAGCCGCAATGCCTTATTGGATGCGGATCACCGGCTATGGGGTGGGCATGCATGGCGGGGATATTCCGCGCCCGGGTGAACCGGTGTCGCATGGCTGCATTCGCCTGCCCCGCGATTTTGTCCACGAATTATACCAAGTCACCCAAATCGGCACCCCCGTCAGAGTCATCCGTGGCGTGCGTAGCGCACCAGTCCTGGGCGCCACTTCAGAGACTCCAGCAGGCGAAACATCGACTTTGTCAGGCTTGGTTGGATATTAAAAAGCACGCTGGCAGCCTTGCATCATTCGAATTGGTAACAAATCCCCCCACCCGCTCTAAAATGTGATGACAACGATCTCAAGGAACAGGTAAAAAAAACATCCGCGTATTTCCCCCCTGAGAAAAACTTAAACCTAATTGTCATGAATCCCCCCAATTGTCGCTTTTGCCACTCGCCCTTGGCCACCACCATGGCCGACCTCGGAATCTCCAAAGCGCCTCACTTGCCGCCGACCTCCAGCACAGAAGCCAAGGCACCACGCTTTCCAGCGCTCCATGTTTTCATCTGCGACAGCTGCTTCCTCGTGCAAGCGCCCAATCACCGCTTTGACCAGCCGTTTTTCATCTCCAACGACAGCGATCTTGACTCGTTCTCCAGACAACAACGCGCGACGCATTTCACCGACCGAATGATCAACCGCTTCGGACTGACGCCGGAAAATCTGGTCATCCAACACACCTGCAACGACGGCGACTTTTTGCCGGACTTTCAGCGCGCCAACATCCCCGTGCTGGGAATCGAGGCCAGAGCCCCCGCCAGCCCGCAGCAGCGCCAACACGATATTCCTTCCATCGTCGAACGCTTTGGGGGCGACGTCGCGGAACGACTCACCGCAGAGCACCGGCAGGCGGATCTATTCATCAGCAATCATAGCCTCAACGGCGTGCCCGACCTCAACGACTTCGTCTTGGGCATCCAAACCGTCCTAAAGCCGGAAGGAATCTTTACTCTGGAATTTCCCCACCTGCTGCGGCGCATGGCGCAAAACCAGGCGACCGCCCCCGTTGCCGAGGACGATTCCTACTTTTCGCTGTTCACGGTGGAAAAGATCTTTGCCTACCATGGACTGACCATTTTCGATGTCGAAAGCCTCCCCGATCATGGCGGGTCCTTACGGCTCTATGGCCGACACGACGCCCATCACGAGCTGGCCGTGACCGCGAACGTCTTAGCTATCCGCGCGCTGGAGCACAGCGCCGGACTGGATAAGCTCGAGACCTATCAGGTCGGGAAGCGCTGCCATCGCTGGTCCGAATCCTAACAGGCAAGGCAGGCGCTGCCGGGTCACCGGTTCCAGGGCATTTTCGCGAGCAGCATCGCCATGCCACACCAGTCAGTCACCCCAGCGAACACCAAACCGGCACCGACAAAGGCACTGATTCCGTAAAACCCGGGATGGAGCCAAGTCCCCAGAATCACCCCGCCGAGTACCAATGAGCCGGCGGCAATGCGCACTTGGCGTTCGAGCGAAATCGCCTTGGCACCGCGATCGACCGGCAGGCCTGCGCTTTCCCATGCCGCAATCCCACCTTCGAGCACCGAAAGGTTCTGGCAGCCTGCCGCCGTGAGTTTTTCGTAGGCTTGCTGCGAACGTTTCCCGCTGTGGCAGACCAGCACACAGGGGCCTGCAGCGGCTTTCATTGCGGCAGGATCCAGTCGGTCCAGCGGCATCAATCGGGAGCCGGCGATGTGGACCGCGCCGTGTTCTGCCGGAGTGCGAACGTCGATCAGAGTGAGAGATTTTCCCGAATCGAGGTCGGCGCGGAGTTGCTGGGCATGAATATTCATCAGACGTTCAATCTAGCTGCTGCCCAGCAGTTTCGCAAGCCGCCATCGCGGTCCACACGGATCGGGTGACGGGCTTAGTGATTCATCACCGGGAACCCAGCCGCAGGGCGCAGCAGACTCGGCGGCTCGATCTGGAAGGAAGCGGCACCGTCGATTTGATAGGGCCCGTATGCGATCGGGATGACCGTCAGTAACAATGCGGGCTCCTCGTCGTGCGTGATCTTGGCGATGTGTACGACAGCTGCGCAATTGGGGTTCTTTTTGACGCTGAGGATATCGCCCGGTTTGAACATCTCGGCAATATTGGGCTTGGGCGTTGGGAACAGATACTCGATAAAGACCGGATAGGGCAGTGGCGGACTGATTTCATCGGGTTTGACCATGGCCTGCGCGCGCACGACGACGCCCGGATCTAAAAAGTCGCGGGAATCCAGCTGGCGGACGGTGGTCACCTGATAGTCCCCCTCGACATAGGCCAGCAGCAGCGGGCGGTCGAAGTTGGTCAGGTAATTGCGCAAGATGAGCGAGTTAGTCCGCTTGCGTTGGTCGTCGTTGTAGCCGAAGTAGCGGGCGTAGAGCTCCTTGGGCGACAGGGCGCTACCATTGGGGACGTCGAGCACGGTGTAGCGCTTGAGGACGGGTAGGCGACCGATTTTACCGAGAATGGCGTAGTTGCGCGGCAGTTCGGGGTTTTTGAAAACATGGAGGCAGGCCGCCCAGCTGATGACCGCAAAGCACAAGGCCAAGGCATTGGCCAGCAACCACCAAAAGTAGGGTGGGCGGCGCGGTAATGGCTCGTCGAGGGTCAGTGACACGTGCGTGGCGGCAATGGCTTTTTCAGCTAGGGTGCACAAGCTTCGCCGTCGGCCATGGCCACGGCCGGCTCATCGGCGGATTCAAACGAGGTGCCGCAGCCGCAGGAACGAGCGGCGTGTGGGTTGTTAATTTTAAAGCCCGCATCGGTCAGGTCGTCAGAAAAGTCGATTTCGCAGCCATTCAAGCGCGCTAGGCTATCGCCTGCAACGATGACGCGGGCGGGACCGGACACGATGGTCTCGTCTCCGGGCTCGGGGTCGGCCACGTTCATCTCGTATTGCCAGCCAGCGCAACCGCCGCGGCGCACAGCGAGGCGGAGGCCCGATTGCGGGGATTTCGCCTTGTCGGCGAGGAGCTTGCCGAGTTCTTCGATGGCTTTAGGGGTGATGGTGATCATGTTCAATGCAGCAAGCTAATCGCTTTCTCAAAAATTTGAAACTGGAAACACCGGATCAATTCCCGAGCACCGCCCGGTGGATGCGACCGGGCGACTTTTTGAGAAACTGGCGTGCCAGCGATTCAAACTCCTCGGAAAGGTCGGTCAGGTGGAGTTCCAACGTGCCTTCGCGCGCTGTCGTCTTTAGCAGATCCAGGCGCGTGAGTTCTTTTTTCAAATGCTCGGCACAGGTCGTCGCTGAGTCCACCAAGCGCACATCCGCCGGCAAAAGCTCCCGCAAGACCGGGATCAGCAGTGGATAATGGGTGCAGGCGAGCATCAGCGTATCAATCCCCTTCTCCACCAAGGGATCGAGATAAGCCTTCAAAACCAGGCGAGTGGCTGGGTGATCGATCCAGTTTTCCTCGATCAATGGCACCAACAGCGGGGCAGCCTGACCGTGGATGATCAGGCCGGTTTTACGCAGCGCGAGCGCATGTTGATAGGCATGCGAGCGGATCGTCCCGCGGGTGGCGATGATACCGATGCGTTCGGTATTCGGACAAGCAAGGGCGGCATCAACTCCCGGCTCGATCACGCCGAGGATGGGAATGGAATACCGTTGTTGTAGACTAGGCAGCGCGTGGGCCGTCGCGGTGTTGCATGCCACGATGATGGCCTTCACCCCGCGGGCGATGAGAAACCGCACGTCTTCATCGGCAAATTGGCGGATGGTTTCCGGGCTTTTCGAGCCGTAAGGCAGCCGCGCGGTGTCGCCGAGGTACAGAATGTCTTCCGCAGGCAACAATTCCTGCACGGCACGGACGACGGTCAAGCCGCCGACACCTGAGTCAAAAAATCCGAGAGGCGCTGAATTCACGGCCGCGATTGTGAACGCCCCCCAGCCATCGGCAAGCGGGAAGCCCCGCAAAAGACGAAGTTTTCACCACGAAAAATCAGAAAAAGTAAAAAAAGCGGAAATTCATCAATCCGCCCGTGCTTTTCCAAAATCCCCACAGATAGATTAACTCGTTACCCAATCAACTCAGCAACAAACCATGAACTCACGACGTAATTTCCTCCTTCAAATCGCCGCTTGTGCGGGTGCGCCCGCCCTGCTGTGCAGCCGGGTCCTTGCCCAAGCGCCTGCGATCAAGCTCGAAGAAAGCGACCCGATGGCGACTGCCCTCGGCTACAAAGAAGACAGCGTCAAGGTA
>JBAXLW010000004.1:0-53275 GCA_037134575.1 Verrucomicrobiota bacterium
GACCTCACATGTTTTGAGATTGACCTCACATGTTTTGAGATTGACCTCACATGTTCTGAGCTCGACGTCACCTGTCCTGAGCTCGACCTCACAAGTCGAACCAGAGGTTCTTCCTATCGAAAAAGCCTATGCGACGGTGAATCGAACGGGCGGTGGTTTGCAAGTGGAGGCGAGGGCATTGAAAGCCGCCGTTTCGATGATCGAATCGATGCCCGCGCCGCACAACAAGCGGCTGTCGTCGTTCTAAACAGATGGATGCAGGCGGGTAAGGACAGCTTGGTACGATGATGTCTGGATCTACGCGGGCATGCATTACGGACGGAAGAAGGGACAGCCATAGCCGTTCTCAGCAAAAAACTGACAATCCGTTAATCCCCTCTAGCCGTCAGCGCGCTTAAAGCGCCGTTCGTACTCGCGGTGCAGGCCTTGGTGCATTGCCTCCAACTCAGCGACGCTGAGCGAATCGAGCACCTCGCCTGGGCTTGGGGCCATTCCGAGAAAATCCTCCAAGGTCTGGATCTTGCCAATCCAAAGACCTTTTTGCTGGCCCTCAACGCGACCCTCAACGCGACCCTCAACGCGACCCTCAACGCGACCCTCAACACGACCCTCGACACGGCCCTCGACGCGACCTTTTTCCAGCCCCTTTTCGAGGCCTTCGGCAATCAGTTTTTCGGCGACGGACATGGCGTTTATTTTCAGTTCGGGGTTTGGGGACAGTTTATGGTAGATTTTTTGCACGTCAAGGTCGCTGTCGCTGTGTAAGGCATACAGCAGGATCGTCTTCAGCAAGGGTTCTGGCAAGGATTCGGCCTTGGTCCCGACCAGCCAATCGAAGTATTGCGACAGCTGGCGTTTGCGCGCCATCTTCATCAGCTGCATGACGCAGCGCAGCCGTGATTCGTTTTTGTCCTGGTCGGGGTCGTAGCGCGTCAGGTCGAGCAGGGCGTGGTGAAACTTTGGCAAAAACGGCAGCAGCCCCGCAAGTTCTTCGGGCAGCTGAAACAAATCCTCAAACGCCGTCGAGACGTTCCAGCGCTCGGGCCCTTGGTGAAAGACAAAGGGCAAGACCGGCGGCAGCGGCAGGCCGTGCGTTTTGTGGTGTTTGAACAGAATCTCGGCGATGTAGCCCAGTAAGCGCAGAGGCATCGTCGGGTCGACCGTGCTTTGGTGCTCGAAAAGCAGGTACAGCCGCGTGTCCCGCCCGCCGATGTTCACCGCAAACAACAAATCCGCCTGCACCTGCTGCAGCCCCGACTTCACGAACGAACTCGGCAGCACCCTGAGTGACGGCCAATCCACCTGCGTTACAATCGCCGGCGACAGGCGGGTCTTGAAAAACGCGATCGCGTGCGGCGGCTGCGAGAACACGTCCTTGAAAAACGCATCGTTCGGATACCCCGCGCGTTCGATGCCGTCTTCGGATTTTTCCACGGTGCACGGTAGCCCGTTTGCACGTTCCGTGGCAAGAACCAAGGAACGGCGATCTCCGAATCACCTCAATCCATCATCTGCGACAAGGATCGTCCCCGTGGGGATGGCGGATCGGAGTCCGCCACTCCTTGGGGAGGAAGTTTCGCTCTTTCAGCGCTTGGGATTCCATGAGGCGGCTGATTTCCAAGACGTTTGCCTTGGGCTGGCGAGTTTTTGCACCGTTGGTGTCAAGATTCTAGCTCGGGCGGGTGAGTGGGTGTGCCGTTGGCACGGGATTTACTGCCGTTGCGCTCAGGCGACAAAAATGCCCCCCCCGCAAGAAATAATTGACACCGCTTTTTTCCTGTCAAACATCGACTCCGTCATGAGCACGGCTGCACAAAAAATCAACTTGTCCCGCCGTATCCCTCTGAGCACCACAGAAACTACCATGAAACACATCCATTATATCCTCGCTGGCTTGGTCGGCGTTTTCGCTGCAAACGTACAGGCAGCTACGATCACCTATTCGCTGGTCAACAATGCCGCCTACCAGAGTGGTCTGACACTGAGCGGCAGCATCACCACCGACGGAACCATCGGTGCGCTTGGAACGGAAAACATCACCGCATGGTCTTGGACATTCACCAATGCCTTGGGCAACGTGGTCGCGTCGAGCGCGGGAGGCGAGGCCTATGATGCGGTCAATGTCACCGCAACGGAGGACGAAATTCTCGTGCCGCAGCTTGGCGGTAAATTCAATTTGCATTTGGGCAACGGCAACAAGGGGCTGTTCTGGTCTGGGGATCCGGCTTATGAGCTTTTCCCAGGCTATTCCGATCCAGCCAGGCGCAGCTATGAGCAGTATGATAATCCTGCGCAGCAGTTCTTGTTTTCCCACCAGGGCAATCCTGCGCTGACCAGCACGCAGAGTGGGCAGTGGATCGTGGCGCAGGCGGTGCCAGAGCCTACGGCCGCCGCTCTGCTCGGCCTCGGCGCATTGGTCTTAATCAAGCGCCGCAAGCGCTGATTCCGTAACAGGTTTCCTATCTACCAGCCGGACGGGGGAATTCCCTCGCCCGGCTTTTTTTGGGCCCAAGCGCGCCATACAGTCGGCGGTCGCATGCGTCATGGAGTTCAAGCTTCAGCTTGCATCCCGCACGCTGAAGCGTGAACTCCTCAAGCGCGCAGCAGGTTCCAGGCGGCGACGAGGGCTTTGAGGCCGGCCATCTCGATGGACGGATCGACGCCCGCGCCCCAGAGGAGGCGGCCGTCGTCGTTTTGGAGATGGACGTAGGCGGCAGCGTTGGCGTCCGAACCGCCGCGGATGGCGTGGGAACGGTAGTCGGTGACTTTGAAATCCTTGAGCCCCGCGCCTTCGAGGGCGTGGACGAAGGCGTTGATGGGGCCGTTGCCGAAGCCTTCGATGGCTTTCTTTTCGCCGTTGATGAGGATGCTGGCCTTGCACTGGACGAGGCCGCGCTCGCCCGTTTGGTGAATGAGTTCGTAGTCGATGACGTCGAGCGGGGTGGCGATGTTGACGAATTCCTCGAAAAACGCGTCGCGGATTTCGTCGTTGGAAAGTTCGCGGCCGAGCTCGTCGGCGAGGTCGTAGATGCGCTTACCGACTTGCGGGTGCATCGACTTGGGCAGGTCGAAACCGTGCTCGCGGTCGAGGATGTAGGCGACGCCGCCTTTGCCCGACTGGGAGTTGATGCGGATGATCGCCTCGTAAGAGCGGCCGATGTCCTGCGGGTCGATGGTGAGGTAGGGCACGCCCCACGGGGTGGCGGGGTCGGCGGCGAGCTCGCGACCGCGGCGGTCGAGGCCTTTTTTGATGGCGTCTTGGTGGGAGCCGGAAAAGGCGGTGAAGACGAGTTCGCCGGCGTAGGGTTGGCGCTCGGGCACACTGAGGCGGGTGACGCGCTCGTACACGGTGCGGATGGATTGCAGGTCGGAGAAATCGAGCCCTGAGGCGACGCCGTGGCTGTTCAAATTCAAGGCGACGGTGACGATGTCGAGGTTGCCCGTGCGCTCGCCATTGCCGAAAAGCGTGCCTTCGACGCGGTCGGCCCCAGCCATCAAGCCCAGCTCGGTGGCGGCCACGCCCGTGCCGCGGTCGTTGTGGGTGTGCAGGGAAACGAGCAGCGAATCGCGGCGCGAGATGTGGCGGCACATCCACTCGATCATGTCGGCGTGGACGTTGGGGGTGGTCCACTGGACGGTGTCCGGCAGGTTGATGATCATTTTGCGCTCGGGCGTGGGCTGCCAGATGTCGATGACGGCGTTGCAGCATTCGAGGGCGAAATCGAGCTCGGTGTCGGAAAACGACTCGGGCGAATATTGCAGGACCACCTCGGTGCGCGGGATGGTGGGCACGAGTTGTTTGACCAAGGTCGCGCCGTCGATGGCGATTTGCTTGATCGATTCGCGCGAGGCATCGCTGAAAGTGACGCGGCGTTGGAGCGGCGAGGTGGAGTTGTAGATGTGGACGATCGCGCGCTTGGCGCCGTCGATGGCCTCGAAGGTGCGGCGGATCAATGGCTCGCGGGTTTGCACGAGCACCTGGATGGTGACGTCGCCGGGGATGCGGTTTTCGTCGATCAGGCGACGCAGGAAGTTGAACTCGGTGTCCGCAGCGGAGGGGAAGCCGACCTCGATTTGCTTGAAGCCAACGCGCACCAGCAGGTCGAAGAACTCGAGCTTCTCCTCGATCGACATCGGCTGCGGCAGCGCTTGGTTACCATCGCGCAGATCGACCGAGCACCAGACGGGCGCATGGGTCAGCGTCTGGTCCGGCCAAGTGCGGTCGGGCAGGGCAACGGCGGGAAAGGGCCGGTATTTCGAAAGAGACGTCGGATGCATTTTGAAAACGAGGAAAGTAAACCCGTGCGGGCTCGCCCACAGGATGCGCGGGTCCGGTAACAAAAGTGAAGAAAAGAAAAAGTCAACGGGCGGGGCGAGCCGCCTTATCCATCCACGATTTGAAAATCCCGCGAGGGTGTGCTAGGGTGATTGGATGAAAATCCAGCTAACATCGAAGAAGCAGGGGTCTTTGCTCAAAGCGGCTGCCGTTGAACCTGAGCGGGAGATTGAAGAGGATTCGAATTGGCCGGCAAATGCTGAGGAGGCGGCGAAGGTGGCGCAGTTGCTGGCCACCCCGCCAGCGATCGATGCCGAAGCGGAGAAAAAGGCGAATGAGCTCGCGGCTCGGCTTCAGTTCAACGGGTGACGCCGCGCTCGGATTTTTCGATAAACTCGATCAGGTGCGCGACCTGCGGGGTGTCCGCAGCGTGGGTCGCTTTGAGTGAACTGAGGGAGGTGGTGAGGTTGCCGTCCTTTTTGAGGAAGAGTTTTTTGTAGGTGGACTTGAGGGCCTTGATGTCGTCCTCGGAGAATCCGCGGCGCTGGAGACCGATCAGGTTGAGGCCGCGGGTGTTGGCGGGATTGCCGTCGACAATCATGAAGGGCGGCACGTCTTGAACGATTTTGGAGCAGCCGCCGATGATAGAATGCTGGCCGATGCGGCAGAATTGGTGAACCGCAGCCATGCCAGAAACGATGGCGTGATCTTCAATGATGACGTGACCGGCGATGCCAACGGAGTTGGAAAGGATGATGTGATTGCCGAGTTGGCAGTCGTGGGCGACGTGGGCGTAGCAGAGCAATAAATTATGCGAGCCGATGCGGGTGGGCAGGCTTTCGTGGGTGCCGCGGTGGACGGTGGTGTTTTCGCGAAAGACGTTGTGGTCGCCGACTTCGAGGTAAGTGGGATCGCCGAGGTATTTGAGATCCTGGGTCTTGCCGCCGATGACGGCGAAGGGGAAAAACTCGTTGCTACGGCCGATTTTCGAGTGACCTTCCAAGACAACGTGAGAGTGGAGGACGCAATCGTCACCGAGTTCGACGTGGTCGCCAACGACGCAATAAGGGCCAATGCGGACATTCTGTCCCAAGGTGGCGAGCGGCGAAACAATAGCGGTCGGGTGAATCACGAAGGAAATTTCGGGTTCCTGAAGCAAAATGACGAGGTTTTTTTCTCGGGTGTCATTTCAACCTTCCGCGTGAAGGGTGAGCTCCACGCAGAGCGGAAGGTGATCCGATGCGATGACGGCGGTGGGGGTGTCGGGCAATTCGACGCGCTCGACAGCGAAATGAGGGCTGACGAAGATGTGGTCGATCCGCATGAAGGGCTTCATCGAAACGAAGGTCGCGCGAGGTTTGTGATCTTCGGCGGCGTGTTGGACATCGCGCAGGCGGGTTTGCAGTTTCCGGTAGGGCTTGGAGCGCGGCCCGGAATTGAAATCGCCGCAGAGGATGACGGGTTCGCTGGCGGGGATGTTTCCAAGCCAGCTTTTGCCAAGTATTTCGTCCGCCTGGCGGCGCTTCTCGTCTCTGCCCAGGCCGAAGTGGGTGTTGATCAAGTGGAAGGGACGCCGTCCTTCGAACTCGAGCTGAACCCAGATCGCGCCGCGTGCTTCGCGAAAGAATCGCCGATTGGGAGCGCTGAGGTGGGCGGCTTTGATCACCTTGAAGGGGTATTTTGAAAAGATCGCGATACCGTAGCGTTCCTTTTCTTCTTCGAACATCGCTTGGAAAACGTGGCTCATCCGCAGGTGGTCGGCGATGAGTTGCGCCTGATCATGACCACCGCTGCGCAGGCGGTGGGCGTCGACTTCTTGGACGGCGACGATGTCGGGATCAAAGTGGTTGATGACCCGTGCGATGCGCTCCGGGCGAATCTTGCCATCAAGCCCGCGGCAGCTGTGGATGTTGTAGGTCATCACGCGGACGGTGAAATCCTGACTGCGCGGCGGATG
Source organism: Verrucomicrobiota bacterium (assembly GCA_037134575.1). Lineage (GTDB taxonomy): Bacteria > Verrucomicrobiota > Verrucomicrobiia > Verrucomicrobiales > Akkermansiaceae > Luteolibacter. The sequence continues at coordinate 6,234 of JBAXLW010000004.1, forward strand.
GAGAGGCACGCATTCCTCCCGTGCGCCGTCGCGACCGAGGAAGTGCATGGCAATTTTCCGCAGATCTTCGCCCCTGATCCGATTGGCGGTGTTGGCTAAATGAGCGACATGCCAGCGGCGAATGCGGTCGGGAAGTAGCAGAAAACCCCGTGTTTCCTCGAATCCCGGACCGCCGTGAGCACCGTTTTCCATCGGGAAACTGAGAGGTGGCTGGCGGGGATCCCAGCCGCAGATCACCAAATCCCCAGCGTCGGGGTGACGGACGAGCTGGACCAAATCGCTCGCTGCTTCGTCGAGGTGGGGGTGATCGGCACCGAGCACTTCAGCAGCGTCTGCGGGAAGTCGCCATGCCCCACGATGATTGTAGGCGCGAATGCTGTCGGAACTTTCGCGCATCAGGACGAGCGGCACGCCCGCGGTTTTCACCAGTGCGTTGGCGTAGGTTTGTAACTCAGGCGCGGGAGGAAGGATTGGCAAATAGAGATGACCGACGGGCCCCATGGCGGTGACGACGATCTGACTTGTGGGATCGGGAACGGCGGCGGCTTCGCGGCGGGGTGGTTTCATGCCGGCAAAAAAGCGCCAGCGTTCGATCGTGTGGCCGATCGTTTCTGGCAGTCGGCTCATCCAGATTTCCCGACCCGCTAGGGAACCGTGAGAAAAGACTTCGCGCACGGCCGCATCGATTTCACGGCCGTATTTCTTGGCAAAGGGAATCGTTCGCTCCTGGCCGTGGTCAGAAAAAACGATCCACTCGTAGTCGCGGTAAACCGAAAAGTCCGCGGCACGACAAATATCGCGCACGGCGCGATCGATACCTTTGAGCGTCCAATGGGCGAATGCCGAGTCGGGCCCGCGGCGGTGCGCTTGTTCGTCATAGCCGAGGAAGTTGGCGTGGATGACCTGCACGCCGCATTCGATGTCGAGCAAGACACGAAAACGAACCAGCTCCCGCAACAAAATGCCAAAAAAGACACGCGCGGGGACAAAGCCGAATTCGTGGTAGAAATTTTTCCGCTGGTAGAGCCCCTTGGCGGCGTCCATGAGAGCGAGACCGAACTCTAGCACAATAAGCACGAAAATCCGCAAAAGCGTCGGCGTATAAACCCCAACGAGTAGCAGCCATTTGCACGGCCAGAATCGACGAAAGATTTCGCGGAATGCGGTGTCTTGGGAACAATAGCGGGAGTCTTCGGCACCTGCGCGGTAAATGTCTAGGTAGGCGCGCCCCCCTTTCAACAGGGGATTGGAGCAGCGACTCTCCAGCTCTTTTTGAATCTCCGCTGCCGCAGTCGATTCGTACATGCGGAGGACCTTGCCGGATTTCCGCCGCAGGAATTCGAAACTCGGCACGGCCGCACGGACACCAAAGAAGATCTCGCCTTGAACTGCTGGAGTCGTTGACGGCAGACCCGAATAAAAATCCTCCAGCGTGAAATGTCCGCGGCGCATCAATCGGGCGAGAAACGGCAGTCTGCCTTCTTTTACCGCAAGCTCCATCTGCGTGCGCGACAGCCCGTCGATCTGGATCAGGATCAGTCCCGGTTCGTCGACCTCGCCTTTGGGCGGATTGATGCCAAGCAGGCGCGCGAGCCAATGCGTGCGGCGAAATTTTTGCCGCAACCATCTCAAGCGATTACCGATGTTGCTAATCAAGGGAATTTTTGATCGCTGAAGTTTGAATCACAGCGGCTGAGGCAGCCGACATTTTTTCCCGTAGCAGATCCCACTCGGTGTGAATGCCGGTGAGGAATTGATCCCAAGGCTTGAGGTTCGCCGGTGACGGCGGGGTGTGGCTCGCGATCAATTGCGCGTAGCAATCCAGTAAGCTCTGGGCACAGAGATCTGCGCTGTAAGCTGCGGCAGCCTGACGCGCCTGTTCCGAACAATATCGTGTCAGTTCGGGATCGTGCACAATGCAGTTCAGCGCGGTTGAAAAATCACGAATGGTGGCATGCCCGCTTAGAAGCAATCCGTTCTCCTCATCCTTGATGATTTCCCGCACACCGGGACCATCGATGGCGATCACAGGCTTGCCCGACGCCATCGCCTCCGCGAGCACGAGACCCTGCGTCTCAGACTGGGAGGCAAAGACAAACCAATCCATCGCGGCGTAGGCATCGGCAAGGTCGGTGCCCGTTTGGGTACCCACCGCGCGGATCTGATGATTGCTGGCGCTCTCATTAAGAATGGCCAGCATCGCTTCGCGATCCTCACCATCACCCACGATCAGGAAAACGGCATCGCTATCTTCCCGTAGGCAGCTGGCCACAGCCTTTGTCAGAAAGGTAAGATTCTTCTCTTCCGCGAGACGGCCGACGTGGCCGATGACTTTGGCGTCGGGCGGAATGTCGGCCATTTCACGGAATCGCTTGCCATCGCCGCTGGCATAGAGCGCGAGGTCGATGCCTGTGGGAATCACCGCGATCGGAGTGACGACTTCTCGCTCCCGTAACAAGCGTGCAATACTTTCACTGGGGGCGATGATTTGGTCACAGAGGTTGCAGTAATCCGTGGCCAACTGGATCGCCACGCGCTTCAAAGCGGGCGAGTCCAGTGGCACATAGTGGGTGTAGCGTTCGTAGAGTGTGTGGTGGGTAAAGACGATAGGCACACGCATTTTCCGAGCCTCACGCAAGGCCGAGTCCCCGAGTAAGAATGGATGATGACTATGAATGATGTCGGGTGCAAAATCCTTGATAAACTCCCGAATCAAGTTGGGAACTGGCAACTGCAAAGGAAAGTCGCTGCCGTTGAAGTGCTGGATGGCCGGGACGCGCAAAACATTGGGAGAAGACTCTGCGCCATCGAACGCGGGCGCGATCACCCGAACTGCGTGTCCCTGCTTACGGCAAGCATCCTCCAAGGTTTTCACCGCCCTCGCCACGCCGCCGACGTGAGGCAGGTAGCTATTGCTGAACATCACGATTTTCATAATTTTTGAAGTTGGAATCTGCAAACCGAAGGGTCTGAGTCGATGACTAAAAATCCAGGCACTGCAATCTTGATGTGCGGGTCATCTCCTCGCCACTGCGTGGATAAAATCAGCTCCTGACCTTCAAGACGCACACGGACCGAACCCCACGCGGTGCGTGTCGGCCCGAAGCTAATTTCACTGCCACCCGCCAGCCACTCGGGAAGGATGCCAGAGCCGATCACAAGACCGTCGGCCTCTTCGCGCACAAAGCAGTTTCGCATCATCATGATCCACTCCGCCGCAGCCCACCCATGCTGGCCATCGCCCATGCAGCCTCCCAGCGTCTGCGGGTGAATTGCTTCGGGCCATTGGCCGGTGGGTGATGCCAGCTCCGCCACACTGCGCAAAAGCGCGACGAAGCGAAGATCGCCGGCTCGCAGCAAGGTCTGCGCAAGGTCGAGCGTAAGGTAGGCGTTGATCCCGGAGTGGATCATTTCTTGAAAAAATCCACCCTGCTGGAAACAGCTCCCGATCAGAAACTGTGCTGTTTTTGCCAATCTCGACTCACTGGGTGGGTAAAGTTGAAGCGGGTAATCCGCGACCATCGAGCCGATCGCGCCCGCATCCATCCGCCGCCCCGGCGCCGCAGGTATCGCCCCTTTTGAGCGTGAAGCAGGAATCGAATCAATACTGGCTTCGAGGCTTCGGGTGTAATCGGCCGCAAGCGTTTCGGCCTCGTCCGCCATGGTCGTATCGCCGTATTTCCGCCAATAACCCGCCATCGCCTTCAATCCGCCGCTAGCCCAAAAATCATCCCAATAGTAGTAGTCATTCGGCCCCAGATGCTCGGCGCTGAAGCCGGCGGGCAAGAGACCACGCGCCGCCATCGGCGCGTTTGACGGACAGCGCTTCTTTGCCAGCCAGCGCATTCCCTTGCGCAGCGACAATTCCAATTCGCGGCTCAACCGTTTCCCCGACATCTCAGCGAAGCGAGCGGCAATCCACAGCACCTGGCCGTTGGAATCCCACTCGCCCTCCTGCGATAGAAAATAGCCCGCGTGATTTTGCCGCGATGGAAAGCTGGCCAAAATCCTTTCGGCGCGGTCAATCTGACCGATGGCGATGAGTGGGTGCAGCATCAAGCAAGCGTCACGAAACCAAAAGCGGCGATAGGTATACGGCCCGGGTACCAACTCATCCGCGGAAAGCAGGATCAGGGTTCGCACTGCGGCGGCGTAGAGGAATTGCATCCGCTCATCGGGCAGGACGAGCTCGGCGGTATCTTGAACGGCTTCCCGCCAAGTCAGGCGGGTATTTTCGGCAGTTGCTAAACTCTTAAAATCGCGCTCCAAGGTCACGGTCACCTTCAACTCGCGTGGAGTTTGTGCACGAAGTCGGAAGAGTGCGGCCGCGGTCGCCATCCCGACACGGCAATTGACCTCATGCGGTTCGATCTTTTCCGAGGCATTCAAATCCACATCGCCTTCGGCATAATGGGCCATACGGATCGAATCTGGCCGTTCTTCCAATCGCACACTCGCCTCCTCATTGACGCGAAATGCATTAGCCGTCGCATCCAGCTCGATGCGTTCGATGAATTGCACTCCTTCTGGATTGTAAGGCCGCACTGCGACCACCACCCACCCGTCCTCATTTGACGTTGTGGAAACCTCCGTACAAACTTCCGCTGACCCCGACTCCGTGGGCACCATGCGCGTGGCGAGTTCGAGATGGAGCCCCTCCTTTTCACACGTCGTCACGACCTCCAATGTGGGACTGAGCCGCAGGCGCTGGCTCACCGCTGCGTCATCGAGCTTACTGGGCAACAAGCGCCGTCCACTATCCGTCACAATCCAGAAGTCGAGCGACCAGCCATCATGCAATGGCGTGACTAAGCCGCGGGGATCAACAATCGGATAAATGGGGAGTCCGGGCAGGCCCACCGCCGTCCAATTGCGGTGAGTCAGATTGATATGACTGAAAGAAAAGGCCCGCGGCACAAACGATGGGTCCGCTGGGTTAAACTGTCGCTCCACCCAGTACGGCCAGACCCAGTCGAGATTATGCTGGATTGCCCTGGCATTCACCAGTCCGCGCGCGTGAAAAATGATGCCAGCCCGCAGCAATTCCAGCGGCTCTGCCACTTCAGACGGTTGTGAAAAGCGGCGCATTCGCGCCAACAATGTCGCAGGATCGAGCACACCATAGCGCCTCGCGGCATGTTTCACCAAAAAATTCCATGGCAGACATCGCAACATACATTCGCTCGGGGGGGTAGCGTGGAAACACGAATTGCAGAGTCGTATGACCGAGAATCCACCACTCCTTAGAATAACTCACTTCAAAGCCACTGCAACTGCTCTCCCGACCCGTCGCCTGAAAAAATTGATTTCCCCGGTGACCCAACGCAGGAATCGACAGCCGCGTGCGACGCGCTAAACTCCCCAGCGAATGACATTGAAGGAACTGGGATGGGACACGGATTTGGAAAAAGCCTTTGCGGCATACAGCGGCAAGGGCTGGGTTCCTGCGCGGCTCATCCGTGAGACCGTGATTAATTACGGTGCCTTCATCAAAGGTGGCGAGGAAATCGACGTTATCCTCTGTGGTCGCGTCTGGCACGAGGCCACTTGCGACGCGGATCTGCCTGCCGTCGGCGACTGGGTGGCAGTCGAACTGGGCGATGAAAACCAGCCACATGTCATTCGCGCGACCTTGCCGCGGCGCACTTGCTTTTCCCGTAAAATGCCAGGCAACAGCTCGCAGGCCCAAGTTATCGGCGCGAACATCGATTACGTGGCAGTCGTCACCGATGCGGGGCCCGATTACAACATTCGGCGGATGGAGCGCTATTTCATGCTCATCGGCCGCAGTGGTGCGAAGGCGGTGGTTCTGGTGAACAAGTCCGACCTTTTCCCGATCGAACAAAGTCAGGCCGCCGCCGCAGAAATCGCCGCGCTGTGGGATGGCGCCAGCGTCCACGTGACCAGCGCGGTGAGCGGTCAGGGCCTGAAAGTTCTCAAAAAATACCTCAAAAAAGGCATCACCATGTGCGTCGTGGGATCGAGTGGCGTGGGCAAGTCCACCCTCGTCAATCAGCTATACGGAGACGAATGGCAGTGGACCAGCGAGTGCAATGAAATCACAGGCAAGGGCCGCCACACCACCACTTCTCGCGAACTTGTGCCCCTACCCGTCACGGGCATGCTCATCGACAACCCCGGGATGAGGGAAATCCAGATGTGGACTGACGAGACGACCCTCCGCGACAGTTTCGCCGATGTCGCCGCGCTGACGTCCGACTGCAAATTCTCTGACTGTAGCCACCGGAAGGACGCCCACTGCGCGATCCGGGCGGCGGTGGACGGCGGCACCCTCGATCCCGCCCGTTATGAAAACTTCCTCAACCTCGAAACCGAAATCGCCGCGCTGAAAAAACGCACCGAAAAGCGCCAAATGGCCGTCGAGCGCTGGGCCAAGCGCAACAGCGTTAAAGCAAGAAATCTCAACGACCGCATCCAGTTAGAAAAGGACGTGCGGGGGGATCTCTGACCACCCACTTTACTCATGAAAAACTCATTTCAGCGATGGCTGGCTCCTCTCCTTGTTCTGCTGGCTTTTCCCTCGCAGGTGAAGGCGCAGATTCCGGGACTTCCCACCAAGGCCGTGGCGACGGAGCAAGCGCCCACCTCGGAAAAACCGGAAGAAACCGAGGCGCGACTGCAACTCTGGATCAAGGAAGCTCGGGACGCGCTGGCCCGACTCAACGAACCCGGCGCTGAAACCCAACTGCCAACTGGCGTTGATTCCGGAGCGCTCGCTGATCATCGTCGCTTTCTAGAGCAGACCATCCTCACGGCCAATCGCCATCTCAAAGTTCTCGCCAGCATGGGCGAAGCGCGCAAGGCGCTTGATGCAGCCCGCACGGCCGATGCGCAGTGGACTGGCTTTTCAGAGAAGCCGCCGTTTTCCATTTTGATGCTCGACGAGTTGATCAACCAGCAGGATGCGATCAAGGACAAGCTGGCGTCTTATCAATCGTCATTAGAACTTTTCGGGCGCACCCTCTCAGGCATTCAAGAAGAAGCGAGACTGGCCGAAGAGTCGATCCGCCGGACGGCAACCGAAGCGGCGCGCAACCCCAGTGACGATAGCGCGACCAAATGGCGGATCACGACGGATCGGGCGAAATCGCGCGTGCTGGCCCTGCGTGCGACCTCACTGCAGAGCAACGTCAGTCTGCTTCAAGATCAGGCGGAGACTGCGAGAATCCAGCTCTCGCTGCTCAATCGCCAAATCTCGGCGGCGAAAAAGCACTCCACTTTCAACGAAGAAGAAGTGACCCAAGTCAGAAAGGCCGCAGCAGACCGTCAAGCGATGTTGCGCAAGGAAATCGCCGCCACTCGCAAGCTCCAACAGGACGCGATCGCGACCCGAACCCGTTTGCAAGCCGCGCTCGATTCCCTTCTCAAGCCGACTACCGAAGGCGTAAGCCCTCAGCCAACTCCCGATATCTCCATCGCCACCCTCAAGGTCGAAGCTGCGGAAACGCGGGTTGAGGCACTGCAATTCATCGCCGAAACGCTGGAATCCCTCAGCCAGTTAGAATCGTTTTGGCCTGACAACTATCAGTACCGGAAAACACTCACCGAACACAAGTCCTACAACGCCAAGGAGGACGCGCTGCGTTCCTTGCGCCTGAATTACGATCGGCTGACGGCTTGGGACGTCGTCGCCGCGAATGAACTCGCCGCGATCAATGCCGATATCAGCAAACAGGAATCCCGCGCCACTTCGATTGCAGCAGAGGATCTGCGCTTGGTGCCGATCAATGATCAGCGTGCCGCGCTCTGGGACAAGCTAGCGGTGGAGCAACGCCTAGCTCAGTCGGTGTCGTCGCAACGACGGATGCTCAAGCACTGGCTTGCCGAGTGGGATCAGTCGAAAACCAGCGCGCCCCTGACTGAAACCCTCTCGACCGCCGCCAGCTCAACTTGGCGATATGCAAAACAGATTTGGACCTTTGTCGTCTTCCAATACGATGACACCGTGATGATCGGTGGCTTGCCAATCACTGAAAAACGGAGTGTCACCTTGGGCGACTTTTTCGTCGCGCTCTTCTCGTTTGGCATCGCCTATTACATCTCGAACCGCATCAAGGATCGGCTGCAAGCGGCCGTCGTCGGGCGCGGTTATCTCGCGGAGGCCCAAGCCCGGACCTTGAGCAATTGGCTGATGATCTTAGTTGGATTTCTTCTGGCGGTCGCCACCCTTCACTATCTGAAAATCCCGCTGACGATCTTCGCCTTCCTCGGCGGCGCCTTGATCATCGGACTGGGTTTTGGCACGCAGACGCTGATCAAAAATTTCATCAGCGGCATCATCGTCCTTTTCGAGAGAAAGATCCGTGTCGGCGACATCGTGGATGTGGGGGGCATCTCAGGGACGATCACGGAAATCAACACGCGCTCCTCCGTGCTGCATGGTGACGACGGCAAGGAAACCCTCGTCCCCAACTCGCTGTTCCTCGAAAACCGAGTGACCAATCTCACGCTCGCCAATCGCCGCGTTCGGCGAACGCTCAAGGTGCACGTTGCCCTTGGCTCGTCCCCGCAGGAGGTGAGCGAGATCCTTAAAGCGTGTGCTGAGCGGCATGGCCTGATTTTGAAGGAGCCCGCCCCGATCGTGACCTTCGAGGATTTTGCCGAAAACGCTTTCGAATTCGCGATCTATTACTGGACCGAGTTCAACGACAAAACCAACACCAACGTTGTGGCCAGCGACATGCGGTTCATGATTGAAAAAGGCTTTGCCGAGGCAGGAATCCGTTTCCCCAACACCACTCCGTCGAACCTCACCCCATGAACGAAGACACGCGGTGGATGAACCTCGCCTTGGAGGAGGCCCGCAAGAGCATCGGTCGCACCGCGCCGAATCCCCCCGTCGGCTCAGTGATCGTGAAAGATGGCGAAGTGTTAGGCTGCGGCTGGCACCGCGCGGCCGGCCAACCGCACGCCGAGCGCGAAGCTCTGGCAGACGCCTATCAGAATCACGGCGCGGATGCCGTTAGAGGCGCCACCGTTTACATCACCCTAGAGCCCTGCTCCACCCATGGCCGCACGCCGCCCTGCACGCAGGGCCTGATCGACGCAGGAATTTCGCGCGTCGTTTACGCCTGCGTTGATCGGAATCCGAGCCACGCCGGACGCGCCGACGCGCTGTTAAAAGCGGCGGGAATCGAGGTGCTTGCTGGAGTTTGCACGGAAGAGGCGGAGCGTTTGCTGCGACCGTTTTTCAAAGTCCGTGAAACGGGTCTGCCGTGGGTGATCTGGAAATCCGCGATGAGCCTGGATGGTAGAATCACCCGCCCACCTGGCGAGGGCCAATGGCTCACCGGCGAACTCGCCCGTACCGATGTCCAGAAACTCCGCGCCCGCGTCGACGCCATTCTCACCAGCGGCGAAACCGTGCGCCGCGACAAGCCCGCCCTCACCATCCGCGTCCCCGAGTTGCTCGAAGGCCGCTTGCAACCGTGGCGCGTCATCACCAGCGACCGCCTGGAATCACTGCCGCAGGATGCGCCATTGTTCGCCGACGAATCGCGGGAACGCACTCTGATCCGCCCTCGCGCCGATCTCGCCGGAACCCTGCGAAATCTCGCGCGCGAGCAAGGCGTGCTCTCGGTGATGGTGGAAGCAGGAGGCGTTTTTTCCGCCGCGCTGTTCGAGGCGGGCTTGGTTGACGAGGTCGCTATCTATTACGCGCCGATGCTGTGTGGCGGTCCCTCGCCCGGCCTTGCCGGCGTGGGGTTGAAGGAATCGCTGCACCTGAAGGAAATCGAGTACTTACAGCTCGGTAACGACATCCGTCTAAGCGGAGTCGTCATCCGGTAGGCTCGAAGCGTAACCTTTCAGCTCCGCCTCGATCTTCTCGATACTCGGCAGAATGGTGTCAAGCGGCTTAGGAAGCGCACGGACCAATTGGTATTCGGAGATGCCGATGGGCTTCTCGATTCCCGACAACGCGTATTCCGCGACGAGATGGTTTTTCTTTTTGCAGAGCAGAAGACCTATCGTGGGCTTGTCGTCTGCGGCCTTGATCTGGGCATCCACGGCGGCGAGGTAGAAGTTGAGTTTGCCCGTGTGCTCGGGTTTGAATTGGCCCGCTTTGAGTTCCACAACGACGTGGCATTTCAGTCGCGTGTGATAGAAAAGCAGGTCGATAAAAAACTCGTCGCCACCGACTTCGATGCGGAATTGACGACCGAGGAATGCAAACCCCGCCCCCAGTTCCAACAGGAAGCGCATGATATGGCGGATCAACGCGTTTTCGATGTCGTGTTCGTGCGATTCATCGCCGAGGCCGATGAAATCGAACAAATACGGATCTTTCAGCACCGCCATCGCGAGCTTGGCTTGAGGCGCGGGCAGGTGGCGCTCAAAGTTGTTGATCGCGGTGCCCTGCCTGAGGTGGAATTGGTTTCGGATATGGCCGTCCAGTGTCTGCCGTGACCAGCCTTCTGCGACGGCGTGCTCAGCGTACCATTCACGCTCGATCGGATCGTCGATTTTCGTCAAGAGGCTTACAATGTGGAACCAAGGCAATTGGTCAGCAGCCTGCTGACCAATTAAAAGGTTGGGGCACAGCTCCGCAAAGAACCTCATGTATTTCAGATTGGAGGCAGAGAACCCCTTCACGTCCGGGAACGCCTCGCCGAGGTCGCGGGAAAGGCGTTGGATGACCTTGGCACCCCAACCTTCGCTGGCCTGGCGCTGAAGGATATCTTTGCCGATTGAATGATACAGCTGGATCAGCTCTTGGTTGACTGTGAGCGCGGCCCGCTGGCGCGCGGTCGCGATGCGGGATTTCAGGCTCTTGAGCCAGTGGCCGTAGTCGATGGGGAGTGTGAGTTGGGCTAGCATCGGACGGGTTTCCGTGAAGAATTTCTATCGTGGAAAATCCGATACATTACCCGAATTCGGGCGGAAAAGCAAGTCAGCGCTCACCCCTCAACCCAGCGCGTGGTCCAGCGCGGCGATTGCGTGGTCGATTTGCTCGATACTGGTGCACAGCGGCGGCATGAGGACGATCGTGTCAAGGATCGGCCGAGTCAGCAGGCCGTGGTCGCGGGCGGCGAGGCAGATCGCTTCGCCAAACCGCTCGCTGAGCGGAAACTTTTCGCCATCGGGGCGGCGCAGCTCGATGCCAGCGATGAATCCACACTGGCGGATCTCGTGAATCAGCAGGTGACGCGATTTCAAAGCCGCGAGAGCGCTGGTGAGATGCGCGATTTTCGCGGGCAGGTGATCGAGCGTCCTTTCCTGCTCAAACAAATCCAGACTGGCCAGCGCGGCGGCGCAGCCGAGTGGATTCGCCGTGTAACTGTGACCGTAGTAGAAAGCGCGATCCGCCGTGCCGAGGAAGGCGTCGTAAATTTTCCCAGTGGTCAGGGTGGCGGCCAGCGGCAGATACCCGCCCGTCAGGCCTTTTGCGAGGCAGAGGAAATCGGGAATAACATTCTCGCGCTGGCAAGCGAACAGACTGCCCGTGCGGCCAAAGCCCGTCATCACCTCGTCGAGAATGAGGTGCGTTCCCGTTTCGTCGCACCACTGCCGCAGCTCGGCGAGCATGCCTGCGGGCCATGGCCGCATCTCGTTGACGCCTTGGATCAGCGGCTCGATGACAATTCCCGCGATGTTCCCTGTCGCCAACGTCCGCAGCTCAGCCATCGAAGCGACGTGCTGGACCGGGAAACCGCAGCCGCGAAAGCGCTCGAAAAACCGCCCCACTCCACCCAGCGAGGCCGCGCCCAGCGTGTCGCCGTGGTAGCCATTCGCAAACGCGACAAAGCCATTGCGCTCTGGATCACCCGTCTGCTGCCGATATTGCACCGCCATTTTCAACGCGCACTCAATCGCGGTTGATCCATCGTCAGAAAAGAAAGCGCGCTCTAACGTTTTTTCAGGAAAAAATCCACAAAGCCGCTCGGCAAGCTGCGCCGCCAGCGGATGGGTGAACCCGAGAAACGAGGTGTGCGCCACCTTTGCCAGCTGCGCGCCGATCGCCGCATTGATGACGGGGTGGGCGTGGCCGTGGATGTTGGTCCAGATCGACGAATTCCCATCCAGATAGCGCCGTCCCTCGGAGCCCCATAACCACGAACCTTCGCCGCGGACCAGCACCAGCGGCTCATGGCCGCGCCCGCACCATTCGCCTTGGCGGGTGAAGGGGTGCCAACAGTGGGCTTGGTCGAGCTCGATGGATTGGCGGGTAGGCTCTTGCACGGCGTTAGCATGAGGATCGAATCACTTTCTTCAATCCACAATCGTGCATATTCAGCGTAACGGTAAAATCCGAGGTGGCCGCCATTTGGGGCGCGTGTTGCTCCACCCGAGCAATGTGCGGGGCGGTTTGTAACTCCTAAGGAACATTTGTGACGAAGGAGCGGATTTCGTTAACCAGCCTGTGGGATGGCTGTGAATTTTTTATTCGAAATGTATTGCCATCATCCATTAAATCAGCCATTTGTACCAATGTTGTGTTAGATTCATGCTTAGGCATGCGGTAACCCACCCCCTGTGTGTTACCGCAATGCGTGTAAATCCCCCCTAGGCGCAGCGGATGACGACACACAGTCCCCCCCCGAAACAGTCGGTGGAAGTCAGAGGTCCCCCTCCAACTTCCACCGACACACCCGCCTGCAGCTATGCTGGATTTCGAGTTAGCAGCAATTCCCTTGATGTGCGCTGGTTTGGCGGCTATCTCCCCGTGGCCAGCGCGCCTCGGTTCTCATGTCTCTTTCTTCTTACTCCATTCCTTCACCCGCGATCCAGCGTGAGGTGCAACGCCGCCGCTCGTTTGCGATCATTTCCCACCCCGATGCCGGTAAGACGACACTGACCGAGAAATTCCTGCTCTATGGCGGCGCGCTCAACCTCGCGGGCAGCGTCACCGCACGCAAAAACCAGCGCGCCACCACCTCCGACTGGATGGATCTGGAAAAGCAGCGCGGCATCTCCGTCAGCTCTACGGTCTTGCAGTTCGAGTACAAGGACTGCGTCGTCAACATCCTCGACACCCCGGGGCACAAAGATTTCTCGGAAGACACTTACCGGGTGCTCACGGCCGTCGATGCCGCCGTGATGGTGATCGATGCGGGCAAGGGCATCGAAAGCCAGACGCGCAAACTCTTTGAAGTCTGCCGCCGCCGCGGCGTGCCGATCTTCACGTTCATGAACAAACTGGACCGCCCTGCGCGGCCATCCATGGATCTGCTCGATGAACTGGAATCCGTGCTCGGCATCCACGCCTACCCAGTCAACTGGCCGCTGGGCGATGGCCCGCGCTTCCGCGGTGTGTACGATCGCGAGCAAAAGAAGGTGCATCTTTTCCAGCGCACCGTGCACGGCGCCTACCGCGCCCCAGTGGCTGTGACTGGCATCGAAGACGAGAGCGTGAAGGAAGCCGTGGAGGAAGGAACCTACCTGCAGGTTTGTGACGAACTGGAACTACTGGAAGGCGCGGGCGCCGAGTTTGATCTCAACAAGGTGCTGGCGGGCGAGTTGACCCCGGTCTTTTTTGGCAGCGCCGCCAATAACTTCGGTGTGCAGCTGCTACTCGATCGTTTCCTCGAACTTTCACCGCCACCGACTCCGCGCGAAAGCGGCGGGTTGATGATCGACCCTGCGTCCGAAGAGTTTTCCGCCTTTGTCTTCAAGATCCAGGCGAACATGAACCCGAAGCACCGCGACCGCATCGCCTTCATCCGCATCGTTTCCGGGAAATTCGAGCGCGACATGGACGTGATCAACGGCCGCACCGGCGAAAAAGTCCGCCTCGCCAACTCGCAGCGACTCTTCGCCCGCGAGCGCGAAACGGTGGATGACGCCTACGCCGGTGATGTCGTCGGGCTGGTTGGGAATTACGATTTGCTCATCGGCGACACCTTGGCCTCCACCGCGGGCGTGACCTTCGACGAAATCCCCCGCTTCGCGCCGGAATGTTTTTCGTTCCTGCACAACAAGAGCACTGCGAAGTACAAGCGGTTCCGCGACGGTCTCCAGCAGTTGCTCAAAGAAGGAGTCGCCAGCGAGTTCACCTTGCTCGACAGCGAGGGTCCGCAAATCCCGCTGCTCGGAGCCGTCGGCCCTCTGCAATTCGAGGTGCTGCAATACCGTCTCGAAGGCGAATACGCCGCCGAAACCCGGATCGAACCGGCCAACTGGTCGCTCGCCCGCTGGTTGAAGCCGAAGGAAGGCGACGCGCTCGCGCCCGAAGCACGGCCAGCCTTGTCGCTGGGTGCCGCCTTGGCGCGCGATTCGAACGGTTGGCTCGTCGCGCTGCTGCCCAGCGAATGGGCGCTCAAAACCTTCAGCGACAAAAACGAAGACTGGATCATCTCCGAACAGCCCTTCCCGCCACCAACGGTGGTGAATTAAGCGTCTTTGACGTTGGGATGAAATCTGCTACTTTATTGCCATGTCAGAAGTTGCCCAACTCAAAGAGAGCGCAGCCCGCCTTTCGGTCGCAGAACGGGCAGAGCTTGCTGACTTTCTCTTGGACGGTCTCGATGGAACCCACCTTTGGGTCGATGACGACGAGGTGATGCGGCGACGCCAAGAGTTGGATTCGGGCGAGGTGATCGCCTTGACTTTGGAAGAGTTTAAACAGGCCTGCGGCCGTTAATTCTTCCGGCCGATGGCTCTGACCTTTCATCCACGGGCTGCCTTGGATGCACGGATGATCGCGCAGAAGTACGCAGGCGTCTCCGAAAAACTGATGGAGCGGTTTTGGTGCGAAGTGGATGCGGCAGTCGATTTGATCGCCGCCAACCCTCGGCGGTATCATTTCGATCCATCGGGGTTGCGCCGTTTGAATCTCAAGAAGTTTCCTTACCACCTCTTGTTTGAAGAGAAATCAAACGACGCACGGATCATCGTCATTCGGCATCACCATCAAAATCCATCGTTTGGGCTGCGTCGGCGTTAATCGGGTAGGGCAATGAATTTCACTTCCAATTATACCGCACGCGGTAGCTGACGACTTTCTCCTCGTCGGGCTTGAGGGTGACGCGGAACTCGATGTTGCGGGAATCGACTTTAAAGTACTCGTCGGATTTCTGGACGATCTCCCAGTTGACCCAACGGTAGAGCCGCTCGGCCACGCGGATTTCGACGGTTTCCTTTTTGCGGTTGCGCAGTTTGATTTCGAAGGCCTCCTCCAATTGATCTTCCTTCACGCTAAGGCTATAGTCACTACGGGTGCGGCTGCCGACGAGGTCGAAGGCGTCGCCCGTGCGGATGCGGACGGTTTCACCTTGGGGCGTGTGGTCGATGCTGTTTTCTCCGGTGAACTCGGGACGGCCGTCGGCATTGTCCTGCCGATAAAAACGGGCGCGCCCTCTGGGAAGTGGGAGTCCGAGGCCGTTTTCCTTGGTGTTTTTGAACTCGCGCATCACCCAGACCTTCGGGTTCGACTGGGTGCCGAACTCGCGGTTGTTACGCAAACCTTCCTCGGGAAAACCGCGGTAGTTTTCCCACGGGATGTTCGCCCCATCGTAAATGTAGAGTGTGGGGGCTTTGACGCCGGTGGCACGCAGTAATTCGACCTGCTTGGTCTCGCCGTTGCGTAGGGTGGTGGCGCGCGGCAGTTGGTAGAGGTGGAACTCGTCGAAGGCCTTTTCGGTGATGGCTGCAGCCTTGGCCTCACCAAAAGCGTCCGCGCTCATCGCCAGCCTGGGCATTGGCATTGGCAGTTTGTTTACATCGCCCGCCATCAGCTTGAGTGAGGCGTTTTCAAAGGCCGTGCCCGATTGATTGTCGATCGTCACCCAGCCGACCATGTCGAGGGTGTCGCCTTTTTCCGGCGAGATCAAGTTATAGGCGGCGGACCAGCTCATGCCGCTGGTGACGTAACTGAGTTCGGCATCGAACTTGGCGGCGCGGTCGCTGGTTAGTAGCCAACTGAGAGTTGGCGTGAGCACGGCGTCGTCGCCCACGGTGGGAAACCGCGGTTCACCCGGCAGTGAAAAGCGCAACTGCCCGCCCACCTCAATGATTGGCGAGCCGCTGGATTCAGCATTGCCAGAAACGTTGGGTGAGTAACCGGAACGGATGACTTTGCCGCGAAGGATCGACTCGTGGCCTTCTCGATCGCGATTCATGAAATCGAGTTCCTTGCCCTCGTTGAGCGAAAGCAGCAGCCCCTGCGACAGCACTTCGGCACGGTAGCTTTGTTCGAGGATGCGCAGATCGGTCTTTTTACTGGGATCGCGCAACACCACCGAATCGGGCTCCAGATGCAGGGTAGCCCCCGCATAGGTGACCGCGTTTTCTCCCGCCTTCAGATCCAGCGCGACCCGGTCGCGCACTACCGCGAAATTCTGATTGTAAACCGTTAGCGATGGCTGGGCAGTGGCCAGCCAGCTGCCAAGCATGCCCGCGATTGCATTGATGGAGATGAGCCTCATGAGATATCTGTATTCTAGCACTTCAACAGCCTAGGGCAAGGCGGAAATTTCACCAATTGACGGTTTTTCCTCTCGCACGGTGGTGCTGAATTCAGATCCTCATTTTACCAAAATCGATAAGCTGCAAGTCAGTGCACCGCCACAGGCTTGAATAGAGTGAAGCACCTTTTAGCGGACGCGCTCGAGCAGCCAGCCGAGCAGGCCGCTGATCGGCAGGCGCTCCTGTTCCATGGAGTCCCGATGGCGCACAGTGACCGTGTGTTTCAGCGCGTCGCCTTGTTCACCCAGGGTTTCGAAATCGACAGTGATACAGAATGGGGTTCCTACCTCATCCTGGCGGCGATAACGGCGACCCAATGCACCGCCATCGTCGTAGAAGACGTTGATCCACGGTTGCAGTGTTTTTTGAATCTCGCGGCAGATGCGCACCTGGTCCTCGTTTTTCTTGAGCAATGGAAAGATGCCAACCTTGATCGGGGCCATGCGAGGAACAAATCGTAGCACCGTGCGGACGTCCTCTTTGCCTTTTTCATCGATGAGTGTTTCCTCGTCGAAGGCTTCGCAAATGAGAGCAAGGACGGTGCGGTCGCAACCAGCGGACGGCTCGACGACGTGCGGAAGGAATTTCTCCTTGGTCTCCTCGTCGAAGTAAACGAGTGATTTCCCAGCGCCTTTTTCGTGGACGCCGAGGTCGTAGTCGGTGCGGTAAGCCACGCCTTCCAGCTCTTGAATGCCGAAGGGGAATTCGTATTCGATGTCGTAGGTTTTTTTGGAGTAAAACGCGCGCTCGCCATCGGGCACATCGAGAATGTGGAGCTTTTCGCGTGGAATTCCGATTTCGCCGTAGAAATTGAGGCGGGTTTCCAGCCACTCGTCAGTCAGACGCATGCCGTCTTCCGGGTGGCAGAAATATTCGATCTCCATTTGCTCGAACTCGCGCGAGCGAAACGTGAAGTTGCGCGGGTTGATCTCGTTGCGGAATGACTTGCCGCATTGGGCGATACCAAAGGGCAGTTTGACCCGATTGGAGTCGAGTACGTTCTTGTATTGGCAGAAAATCGACTGTGCCGTCTCTGGCCGGAGGTAGGCGATCTGGTCGCCCGTGGCGCCGAAGTTGGTCTGCAGCATCAGGTTGAACTGACGTGGCTCTGTCAGTAGGCTGCCGTTTTCTGGATTGAAGCTGGTCGTGCCGACGACTTCTTCGCGGCGGTCCTCGATGAGCTCGATCTCCTTGGGTGAGATTTTCTTGTCGGGCAGGAGTTCTGCGTAAAACTTGCGGGCGGTCTTGTGGGATTCGATCGGATCTTTGCCGGTTGCGACCAAGACGGCGAAGGAGCGCTCAATGCTCCAGCCTGTCGTGGGATGTTTTGCACCCGAGAAATAGACGGCGGTTCCATCTTGCGCAGGGATCTGATCGGCCCGCAGGCGGGCGCGAGAAAGCAGGCAATCGCACATTGGATCGCTGAAACCACCAACGTGGCCAGAAGAAATGAGAACTTGCTCCATCGTAAGGATCGCGCCGTCCATACCCAGCACGTCGTCGCGTTCTTGCACCGTTTTGCGCCACCAATAGTCCTTGAGATTGCGCTTCAGCTCGGTGCCCAATGGACCGTAGTCCCAGCAACCATTCAGACCACCATAGAGCTCTCCAGCTTGGAAAACAAAGCCGCGGCGTTTGCACAGGGAGACGATTTTTTCCATGCGGGCGGGATCGGTAACATCTTTGTTGGCCATAAAAATAACAGGTAAGGGCGGCGATCGAAGCAGGCGCAAGCAACTACGGCAAGGCAGGATTGCGATCTGCCACGATCCTGCCATTGGGCGGTTTGAGCGATCATGGTAATCTGGATCCATTATTGCGAAATTTTAAAAATCTGCGAAACTCGAACGTGGTTTTCTGTTCCTTACCCCAGCTCCGCCTCACACTGGCAACCGGCGCGGGCATACTCCTGCTAGCCGCGTGCGCGCAGGATAAGTCCGTCGGGTACGATCGAGGTGCAGCGGATGCAAAGTCGGGGCTGGTCGGGAGGGATGATACGTTCGGCTATCGCAAGTGGATCTCGCAGGAAACTGAACCCGATGTGGTGATTATTGGGGTTCATGGGTTCAGTGGAGCTTCGATCGATTACGCCAATCTCGGCAATCACTTGCTCCAAAACCAGCCGCATACGGGCCTCTACGCCTATGAGGTGCGTGGTCAGGGTGGTGATCCAATCTACGCGCGGCGTGGTGATATTGGCGACCCGCGCGACTGGTATCGCGATTTGTTTGCTTTTACTCAAATGGTGAAGGGGCTGCATCCGAATGCGCAGATCGTCTGGTTTGGGGAAAGCATGGGGGCGCTCATCGCCGTCCACGCTTGGCGGGAGGCACCTGTAAATCTACCGCCCTGCGACGGACTGATCCTGTCATCACCAATTGTCCGTTTTCGTGATGACATTCCAGATTGGACTCCGAATCTGGTGCAGATCGCGGCAACGACGCTGCCGCTGGCCCGAATTTCCTTGGAAACACTGGCTGGGGGTCGTGACGTGCAAATGACGCAGACCTCTCACCACGCCGAGCAGATCAAAAAGAATCCATACAGCGTGGAGGAGTACACCCTGCGGATGATCGGCGCACTTTCGGGTCACATCCGTAGCATGAACGACTGCGCAGCCAACATTCGCTCACCGATCCTTATTCTGCACGGCGGGAAGGATTATTTTAACAATGATTCCGACGTCCGCGGCTTCGTTGCCCGCATTCCTTGGGGTATTTCAAAAACCTATCACAATTACCCGAACGCTTACCATTTGCTGATGTACGACGAGAAAAAGGAGACCATTTTTCGTGATACCGAAAATTGGCTCGATCGTCTGCGAAAAGGGCGTTTATGAAATTTTAATCAAAAAAAGCAGGATTCGTCTTGACGGACCGGTTCACGCGGCCATTCTCCGCGTCCCGCAACCCGACAAATTTTTATTATGGCACGCATTTGCAGTATTCGAGGAACCCGCGTCCGCTCCGGCGGCAAAATTCACCGTTCAGGTTTGGCCAAGAAAAAAGGTGGTATCGGTCGTCACGTCACCAAGGTGGTGAAACGGACAATTTCTCCTAACCTGCAAAACAAGCGCATCTGGGTTCCAGAGCTTAGCAAGTTTGTCCGCATTAAACTGAGCTGCCGTGCACTTAAGACCATCAATAAGAATGGTGCTTTCGTGACGCTCAAAAAAGCGGGATTCATCTGATTTGAATCAGATCCTCTCATTGGTTTGTTTTTTGATGTTGTTTTTGGCCCGGTGGAAACACCGGGCTTTTTTTATGCCCTGACCGTTTACCCGATCACACACGGCACCAGCACGCCGTCGCTCATGCCGTGGATTTTCTTTTTGTCGGCAGGGACAATGGTCGCCAAGCATCCGCCAAAAGTGGTCTCGCCGCCGCTGTTGGTGAAAAAGTAAGGACAGAGGCGCACACGGCCCTGCATCATCTCGATTGAGCCGTCGTCGCGGAAGACGGGATGTTCGATCCGCCTCCCTTCGCGGAACTCTTGGACGATCCACGGCTGAGTAGCCGATTGATCCAGCGCTGCGTGGAGCTTTTGCGACCATTCCGAAGTTGGCATGTCGTGGCCGATGAAAACCCCGCGTGAACCCCACGCAGTTTCGTGAAAGCCGCTGACTTTGAGCACAAGCTGGCGCTCCTTTTGGCTGAAGTTCGCGACTTCCTCCCAGTCGTGGACGTTGATTTTCGGCAAAGCGGCGTGAGGCGGCAACGGCGTCGGGTCGAGCACCCAGCCGAACGGCACGAGTTCGCGCAAGCGCTTGAGGTGGCTGCCGCGTAAGGTCTGTTCCCAGACGGACTTCAACGCGGGCGACCACAGCAGCGCCAACCAGAGCTTGTCCTCCAGATGTGGTTTAAATGGAGGAGTGATCTGGATGCCTCCTGATGTCGCAGCCTCCGCGAGACGTCTCACCGCAGGAATCGCCTCCCAATCAAAAAGCTCGAAAAACCGATAAATGGCCTGTTCATTCGGCTCGTAAGTCTCGGCAGATTCCACTTGCCACGCCGCCCCCAGCTCACCCGTGAGCCATTCCATTTCCGGCCGATAGTCGCCGGATTCTTCGGAAACAAGCACGCTGCCGCCGTATGGCAGCAGCGAGCGAAAGCCGTCGATCATGCCGCTTGCTCCACCCAGCACCTCGAATCCCGCTTTGGAATAAGTTTGTGAAAGCCAAGCGGTCACACCGATACCGCCAGGCACGCTGTCGAGCTCGGTCATCGCGAACCCGGATTCGGTGAGGATTAAATCGGGACGAATGATCCGCGGGAATTGGTCTGCCGTGGCGGGCTGCCTCTGGATTTGGGCGAGCCATTCAGGTTTCCCGAGGTCGAGCAGTTGTGCCAACCAGAGGGGCAGCTTGCCTGCGGCGCTGCGGCGATAGAGTCCGTCGCAGGCCTGCTGGAACCGTGCCAACGGATGACCCAACGCCATCATCTGGCGCACTTCGGCCTGGCTGAGCTTCAGTGGCTCCGGCGACCAGCGCCATGCACCGCCACCGAACAAGCCGCCTTGTGGCAAACCCTCGCGCAAATCAGAAAGATCCAAACCCATGCCGCGACTAACTTTCACTTCAACGGCGCAAATGCCAAGTGATTCTTCATCGCGATCTCCATGAATGGAGCGTCAAAGATCGACAAAGCGGATTCCAAATGCTGGATTGGATCCGATGATGGACGGATCACTGCTGATGCTCGGGGTTGCGGGCCCACAACTGACCTCGGAAGAGGCCTCACTTTTTCGCAAGCTGCAGCCTGCAGGTTACGTTCTATTCACGAAAAATATCGTCTCTGAGCAACAGACGCGGCAGCTCACGGATGGTCTGCGTGACCTATCTTCAGAGACACCCATCCTTGCCATCGACCAAGAAGGTGGGCGAGTGACGCGCACGAAGGAAATTGCTCCGGCCGCGCCGTCGGCTCAGGCTCTGGCTGCCGCTGGAAACATGGAAAAAATTGCCGATTCGGGGGCTTTCACAGGAGACTTGCTACGATTGCTCGGCTTTAATTTGAATTTCGCTCCCGTTCTGGATCTCGACCATTTTCCTGAAGCTCAGAACGCCCTGCGGGGACGCTGCTGGGGGAGAGATCCACAGCGAGTGATTGATTATGCCGGTCATTGGAACCGATGGCTACGCAAACGATCCATCGCAAGCTGCGCCAAGCACTTTCCTGCCTGCGGACGTGCGCAGTGCGATCCTCACCACGACCTACCATCGTCCCCTGCCACGATCGAAGATTTGCTTCGCGAGGATGTCATTCCATATACCGCGCTGATGCCCGAGCTGGACTCGATTATGCTGGCGCATGTGGAGTTTCCTAACATCGACCCTGTATTTCCGGCCTCCCTCTCGCCGCGCATCATTCGGCAGTTTCTGAGGGATCAACTTGGGTTTGATCAGCACTTGGTCCTCACGGATGATCTCGACATGGGAGCGATCACGACGCGCTATGGTCGTGGCCAGGATGTGAAACTGGCCATCGAAGCGGGCAATGATCTTGTGCTCATTTGCCACCGCACAGATACGGCAGAAACTGCTGCCAGAGCGATCGCAGCACTCCCCCACTGGATGACTGAAGAGGCACGCACGCGATTGGAACGATTTCGCAAAAAGATCGACAACCCGCTTGCTTGGTCGGATGCGAGGTGGAGGAAAACTTGCGAAAATCTTGAAACCCTCGCAGCCGAAGTACCCGAGATCTCAACACCACAAGCGAGCAGCCCGGTGGCGGATTATTGACCAGCCGCCAGAGCGCTGCGAGTCACTTCCCTAACACCCAGGAAATATGTGGCGTGTAAAGGTCGGGTTCCAGCAGGAATGAATCATGACCTTTGTCAGAGTGCACGGTGATGTGCATGACATCGACTCTGGCTTCTTCGAGGTGTTTGACCAATTCCGCCTGCTCTTCCGGATAAAAACAGAAGTCGGAGTCGATGGAAAATACCAACCAGTGCTGGCCTGCAAGGCGGGCGCGTTCGAATAAATCAGCCGGTGTTTCTGCATCGCCTTCCTGAGCCGCATCGTAGCGCGACCAGAGATCAATGATACGCAAATAGGTGTTTGCATCAAAGCGGCGGACAAATTTTTTCCCCTGATGGAGCATATAGCTCTGGAACTGGTCGCGAACGCGGTACCATGCGAGCACATCGTCAGGCTGCACGACGTCTTGCCGCGCCCGGCGTTCAATCGCATCAAGGTGGACGAAGGTTTTATGTGAAATCATCCTAGCCAGAACCAACCCATAGAGCGGAGCTTCTTGATCGTAGTAGTCGCCGCCGTTGAAATGCGGGTCGTTTTCAATCGCTAGGATTTGTTCGAAAAGGATAAGGCGATTGAGCACCGTCGTCTTAAATCCAGAGGCGATGACGATGACGTTACGAATACGCTCGGCAAAGCGGGTCGCAAAGGTCAGAGCAATCAGGCCGCCCACCGACGGACCAATCACGGCGTGAAGCTTTTCAATCCCAAAGTGATTGAGAAGATGCGAAAAAACTTCCACCTGATCCGCCGCCGTGACAGCAGGAAAGGAAGAGCCCCATGGCTTACTCGTTTCAGGATTGAGCGAGGATGGCCCGGTGCTGCCATAGCAACCACCGAGGTAGTTGGCGCAGATCACAAAATATTTGTCGGTATCGATGGCTTTTCCAGGTCCGATGAGAGCATCCCACCAACCTTCGTGCATTTCCTGCTGCCAAAGATCACCAACGCCTTCGATACCCGGATTAAAACCCATCGCGTGGTGTGATCCGGAAAGCGCGTGAAACAGGAAAATCGCGTTGGCGCACTGGGCATCAAGCTCGCCCCATGTTTCATAGGCGAGTGTGATACCCGGAATGACTCCACCATCACGCAACCTCACCGGATCGGCAGGGCTTCCAATGGGTAAGAATTGCGTGCGGGTCTCAATCGACATGGAAGGAGCTTAGACTCTTGAACGGGGGCAACGCAAGGCCGAGCTAACATGTGCGAGAGTCATTGAGCTCAGCGGTCCCTGGCGTCTGAACAATGATATCTCCCATCGACCACAAGAATCCTTGGCGGAATGCGTTCCTTTTCAAAGAGATCATGACCTTCCTTGAGATCCTGCCAGAAGGCGAAGTTGAAGCTTTTCGCGGCCATTTCCATTCGCTCCGCGGTCATGCGAAAGGGGAAAAGATGGACACAGAAAAAACTCTGTCCAGCGGCGTGCGCCGCCGCGCAAAGGGTATAAATTTCTTCAATCTTTTCATCGGTCATCGCAAGGCAGCCGATGGATTTTCGGTCGCCATGCACCATGATCGCGTTGCCGGTGCGATGGTTGGCACGATCCAATTCGTTGGGGTAGCTGATATTAAAAGCCAGATGAAATCGGCTGTCTGGATTCATGGCAGCGGGCGGGACGACATAAAACCCTTCTGGAACCTGTCGGTCACCTGCCACCAATTTTGGCCCCAACTCGCCCGACGCTGCAGCGATGGGGTAGGTCCGAAAGAGCTCAAACTTTCCTGTCGTGCGGTTGCGGATAAAAAATTCCAATAATTTTTCCTCTTTAAACGCACGAATGAAAACCGGATCACTCAGATGCAGGCCCGCCATTGTGAGATCGCGCTCCAAGTCTGGCCGCACGCGCGCTGCCGCTGCATCAGCGCGCTCTTGGCCATGGAGAAGAATCTTTTCGGGAACCACGGGCGCAGGGCGTTTCTTTTTCTCATAGGAAACCAGCATTAGGGCCAGTAGACCGATAACGAGCGCGAATTTCATCGATGAGAGGGTGCGGTGGCAAGACGGGGGATCGAGGCGAGTAATCGCTTGGTATAATATGCCTTCGGCTCATGAAACACTTGGTCTGCAGTGCCCAACTCAACGATTTGCCCCTGATACATGACGGCGATGCGATCGGCGATGTAGTGAACCACGCCAAGGTCATGCGAGATGAAAATCATCGTCAGTCCCAAATCTTTCTGGAGCGAGGTGATTAGATTGAGAATCTGCGACTGAATAGAAACATCCAGCGCGGAAACAGGTTCGTCAGCGATGATCAGCTTCGGTTCTGGCGCGAGCGCACGAGCGATGGCAATCCGCTGGCGTTGACCGCCGGAAAACTCATGTGGGTATTTCCGCATGACCTTGGCGTCCAAGCCCACTGTGGCCATCAACGTTTCCACCCGCTTCACCAGTGCCTCACCCTTGAGCCCGGGTCGGCGCTGGCGGACTGCCTCGGCGAGGGTTGAAAAAATCGTCATCCGTGGATTGAGCGAAGCGTAGGGGTCTTGGAAAATCATTTGAAAGTCCAAGCGTCGCTTGCGGACCTCCGCCGCAGATAGTCGGGAAAGATTCTCACCTTCCAAAATCACCGCGCCTGAAGTCGATGGGGTCAGTTGCATGATCGTGCGCGACAAAGTCGATTTGCCGCAGCCCGATTCACCCACGAGACCGAGAATCTCTCCCTTTTCCAAGCTAAGGCTCACCCCGTTGACCGCGCGAACGACGTGCTGGCTCGGCGCAAAGATCGAGCCCGTCCGTTGACTGAAATGGGTGTGGAGATTCTGGATTTCCAAATAAGGCACGCCCATGACAATGCATGAAACCACGAAAATCGCACGAGAAATCACCCAGCAAGCTGGATTCAAGAACGCTAGGCGCCTGATCGGGAATCAAATTCTCGCTTTGCCATTTCGTGGGACCGCGCTAGGCTTTGCCCTTTCCCGCCAATCCATGACGACTCCCGAACTCTACGCGCAGCATGTTCTTCCCACTTACGGCCGGTTTCCGCTGGTCCCTGTGCGTGGTGCGGGCTGCCGTCTTTGGGATGAAACTGGCAAAAGCTATCTCGATTTCTGCATGGGCATCGCCGTGTGCTCGCTCGGCCATTGCCACCCCCGCTTGGTCGAGGCGATCCGCGCCCAAGCTGGGGAATTGATGCATGTTTCCAATCTCTATCAGAGCCCGCTTCAGGCGGAATTGGCAGCGGAAATCAACGAGCATCACGTCCGCCTACCAGGAAAAATCTTTTTCTCCAATTCGGGGGCCGAGGCCAATGATGGACTAATCAAAGCGGCGCGGCGCTTTGGCCTGAAGCGCCCTCAAGCAGACGGCTCGCAGCGCTATGAGGTGATTACATTTTTACAGTCCTTCCATGGCCGTACGGTCGGCGCGATGTCAGCCACGGGTCAGCCGAAAATCCAAGAAGGATTCGATCCCTTGCTGCCGGGCTTCCGACATCTTCCTTTCAATGACATCGCGGCACTTGAGGCAGGAATCAGTCCCGAGACGGCCGCGATTTTACTGGAGCCAATCCAAGGAGAAGGCGGGGTGATTTCCGGCACTCCAGAGTTCATTCGTGCCGTAGCGGCGGTCTGCAAGAAGCATGACATATTGCTGTTTTTTGATGAGGTGCAGGCCGGCTTCGGTCGTTGCGGTGATGCGATGGCATGGCGGATGATCGCCCCGGAAGTTCAGCCCGATGGCATTTCATGGGCCAAGGGCATGGGCGGCGGCGTGCCGATTGGCTCATTCTGGTTAAGCGACCGTTCAGTTGATGACTGCGGCACGTCCTTGTCATCGCTACTGGGACCCGGTTCGCATGGCTCGACCTACGGCGGCAACCCGCTGGTTTGCGCAGCCTCGCTGGCGGTGCTTAAAGAAATACTCGAACAGGATCTCGCGACCAACGCAACCCGCCAGGAAGCCCGCATTCGCGAAGCGGTGGGTTCTTGGCAGCTTCCCGTCGTAACGGAAATCCGCGGCAAAGGTCTGCTGCTAGGAATCGCCCTTGATCCGGCACTCATCCCGACCCCAGAGGGTAAAACTCCAGCATTGGTAGTCGTCAATCACCTGATGGAGTGCGGTCTCCTCTTGCCTCCTGCAGGATCTAGTACCATCCGTTTACTGCCTCCGCTCAATGTCACCGATGCGGAGATCGACGAGGCGCTCGCGATCATTCATTCCGTATTAATCCGTTTCTAACCATTTCCATCCCGTCATGAAACATCTCCTTTCCATCGAACAAACCAGCGCTATCGAAATTGAACAACTTCTGGAATCTGCCGCCCACTTGAAATTGCAGCGGGGACGAGAGGGCCAACCGCTCGGCGGACAAACTTGGGCACTTATCTTCACCAAGTCTTCCACGCGGACTCGCGTTTCGTTCGAAGTTGGCATTCGCGAGCTGGGTGGATTTCCGATGTTTCTCTCAAAAAACGACATCCAGCTCGGTCGCGGTGAACCGATCAAGGACACGGCCCGGGTTCTCGGTCGCATGGTGCATGGAGCGATCATTCGCACTTTTGCCCAAAAGGATGTGGTGGATTTCGCCGCATACTCGGGAATCCCTACCATTAATGCCCTCACCGACGATGAGCATCCCTGCCAGATCCTTGCCGATCTACTCACAATCCAAGAAAAACTCGGCACCTGGAAGGACAAGAAAATCGCATTCATTGGCGATGGATTTTCCAATATGACCCGTTCCTGGATGTGGGCCGCCAAGCACCTCGGCTTTGAACTGGCGATTGCATCACCCACCTCCTGCCAGCCGCCTGCCGAGTTTTTGTCGGAACTCGATACCCCGAACGTCACGTTTACCCACGATCCTGTGGCCGCGACTAGTGGTGCCCATGTCATCAACACGGACGTGTGGCTATCCATGGGACAGGAAGGGCAGCAAGAAAAAGAACTCGAATTTGCAGGCTTCCAAGTGGACTCGGGGCTGCTAACCCATGCGGCCAAAGACCATATTGTTCTTCACTGCCTGCCCGCCTACCGCGGCAAGGAAATCAGCGAGGAGGTGCTCGAGCTGCACGCAAAAACCATTTTCCAACAAGCGGAAAACCGCCTCCACGCACAAAAGGCCGTGCTCGTGGCCCTCGCGCGGTAATCGTCGCTGGCCAGACGGCCTTCTTTCGCCCATGTTGCCAAAGTGATTGCGCGGCAAAAGACAAAGTACCCGGTTTCCCAATCGCTGCGGCAGTACCTCTACCACTTCGACCGCCAGCGGGAAATCCCCAAGGTCTACGATGACTTGCTGCGCTTCAGCGGTGCCGTTCCGTATGAAGATCCGTTGGGCCGCGAGACGTTGTGGTTGACGGTGATGTATCCGCCGGAAGTGCTTGCCGAGCTGCGGCCCCGACTGACCAGCATCTACACCGAGTTGAAACTCGGGCGGGATTCGGAACAGCATGAACACTTGCTCGTCGACCGCATCGATTTCGGGGACTTCGGCAACTCGAAGCCATTCCGCATCCGCATCACCAATCTGTTTAACGACAACTCGGATTACTTCTACGTCAAACAGGCGGATGCCTCGCGCATATACGGCCTTGAATTAGAGCACATCCTTTCGCCGAACCGCATGAACTACCTCGTCAACGGTAATACCCTGATCGAGGAACACATCGCAGGGGTACCGGGAGACGTTTTCATCCGTGACTACCTTTCCCAGTCGGGTCTGAACAAGGTGCGGATTGCCAAAGAGTTCACAAAATTCACCGAGCGCAGCTTCATCCGTCTGCTGGGCGATATGCGAAGTGTGAACTATGTGGTCGATATCACTCCAGATTTCGAAGAAGTGCAGTATCGCGTGCGGGCCATCGACTTCGATCAGCAGTCCTATGAAGGCAACGGCAACATCTATCTGGCGTTCCGCTTCAACTCGAACCGCAGGGTCACTCGTCTCGCCTTTGACGTACTCAACCGCAAAAGCATCGATCAATACGTGGCCGAGGAGCACGCGCAGATGTCGCGTCGAGCCAAGGTGGAAAACAGCCGTTTACGAGCACTCCTTGGGGTGATGCGGCGCGAAGATATCGCCCCACGCGAGCATGTGATTACGCTGGCCCGCGAGCTGGACCGGATGCACGGCACCAGCGGATTCGGCGATTGCAAGTCGATGGGCGAGCTCACCGCCATGCACATATCGCTGATGTTGGACGTAAAGCCATCGACCGTTCTGGAGTGAGCCGCGCTTGGCTCCGCCTTGTGCGGGGATACTTCAATCCTCGTCGTCCTTGGCGCCTTTGACTCGGACTTTGCCGCGCAGTTTTGCTTCGATGAAGGCGTCGATGTCACCGTCCATCACATCCTGGATGTTGCCGGATTCCTCGCCCGTGCGGAGATCGAGAACCTTTTGGTAGGGCTGGAAAACGTAGGAACGGATCTGGTTGCCCCAGGAAACGTCGCCTTTTTCACCGTAGGCGCGGTCGGCCTCGGCTTTTTGTTTGTCTTCCTCGATCGTGTAGAGTTTCGCCTTGAGGATGTCGAAGGCCAGTTCGCGGTTGGCGCCCTGGGTCCGCGCTGCGGTCGAGCGGATGAGGATGCCGGTGGGAAGGTGGCGCAGGATGACCGCAGTTTCCACCTTGTTGACGTTTTGACCGCCCTTGCCGCCCGAACGGGTGGTGGTGATCTCAATATCCTTTTCGTTGATCTCGATTTTGATCTCCTTGGAAACTTCCGGGGTCGCATCGATTGAGGCAAAGGATGTGTGGCGCTTTGCCGCCGAATCGAACGGTGAAATCCGCACCAGTCGATGCACGCCGCGTTCGTTTTTCAAAAACCCGTAGGCGTAATCGCCCGTGATCTTGAGTGTCGCGGTGCGCAAGCCGGCCTCGTCGCCGTCTTGCCAATCCAGCGTTTCCACCGTGTAGCCCTTGCGTTCCGCCCAGCGGGTGTACATGCGGCAGAGCATTTGCGCCCAATCGCAGGCCTCCGTACCACCCGCCCCTGCGGATATAACGAGGAAGCACGGCGAAATATCACTCGGTTGATCGAGCAGCGTCAGCAGTTCGTAAGAACGAATATCAGCCTCCAAGCCCTTCGCGTTGGTCAGCGCCTCTCGCGCCAGATCAGCATCGTCGAATTCCTTCGCCAGCGAAACCCCTTCTTCGATGTCAGCCACTCGCGATTCGAGCTTCAGAAACGATTCGAGTTTTTTCTTCAATCCCGCCGCTTTTGAGCTGATTGACTTCGCCTTGTCCGAGTCATTCCAGAACTCGGGCGCGCCCATCGCCTCCTCCAGCGTGTTGATTTCGTTTTCTAGGTTCGGGACGTCAAAGATACCTCCTGAGTTTCGACAAGCGGCTTTTTAAGCCAGTCGTATCGAGCGCCAGGAGGTCAGCGGTAGGAAGTGAAGACATAGTCGACGCAAAAAAACTCTATCCCATGTAAAGAAGCAAGACGGAACCCGATTGACCCAGGATTATCCCAAGGCCAACCACCCGGTTCCAACGGCGAATCTCAATCGGACAACGCCAAGGAAGGGGCGGGGTGCCACAGCACAAGGGATCAGCCCATGCCAAAGCGTTTCCTTTTTCGATACAGCGTCGCCTTGTCGATTCCTAGGACGGCTGCAGCATCGTGCAAAGAAGGAGCCCAATCCATGACTTTAGTGAGGTGTGCTTGTTCGATTTCGTCGAGGCTATGCTCACCGCCGATGCCAAGATTTTCGCGATCGCGGCCATGGATATCAGCGTAAACCGTCACGGGCTTGGGGAGATCCTCCGCTTCAACTTGAGGTCCACGCGTCAGGATGGTCGCGCGCTCAATCGCATTGCGCAACTCACGCAAGTTCCCCGGCCAACTGTGATGACGAAGCGCCATGCGACCACTATCACTAAATCCGTCGATTTTTCGGTTAATCTGGCTGGCAAAAAATTGAAGGTAATCTGTGGCAAAGAGTTCCAAATCAACAGGCCGCTTGCGCAGCGGTGGCACAGTCACGCTGATGACGTTGAGTCGATAGTACAGATCCTCACGGAAATCTCCTGTGGTGATGCTGGATTTGAGATCGCAATTGGTGGCAGCGATGACTCGAACGTTAGCTTCGCGGACTTTGTTTTCACCCAGTCGCTCGTACTCGCGCTCTTGAAGGAGCCGCAACAGCTTAGGCTGGATTTGGAGCGGAAGCTCACCAACCTCATCGAGAAACAAGGTGCCACCCTCTGCCGCCGATATCTTTCCCCAAGTGTCCCGGACGGCGCCGGTGAAGGAGCCTTTCATATGGCCGAACAGCACGCTTTCCAGTAGCTCTTTGGAGAGACTGGGGCAGCTGACCGTCACGAAGGGCTTGTTGCACAAGTGGCTGCGGTCGTGAATTTCCCGGGCGATCACGCTTTTGCCTGTGCCGCTTTCGCCCAGAATGAGAATGGATGCTGAAGTAGCAGCGGCTCGAAATAAGACGTCGAATTCCTTGCGGGTTTTTTCATTCTCGGACGAAAAACGTAAGGGAGGCGTCCTGTCGCGCGAGCCGATCGGACCCTCCGGCGCGACCGGCTCCGCTCGGCGGGTCTCATTTCTGGACTGAAGGAACTTTTGAGCCTTGGTGACGACAGCTTGGATCTGCTCGCGGTTGATCGGGCTTTCGAGGTGATCGAATGCACCAAACGGGAGCGCCATAGTTGCGGATGCATCGACCGAACAAACGATCACCAGTTGTTTCGGTCTAAGCGCGATGATTTTTTTCAGAGTTTCAATCCCATCTCCATCACCGGGCGGCAGGCCTAAAAAAACGAGGTCGAAGTTCTCCTCCCTCAGCCGTCGCAACGCCAAGCCCACCTCATCCACCGTCTCGACGTAATTCGCAGCACCGTCCAGAGCCTTCGAGACGGCGTGAGAGGTAGACTTGATTTTGTCAACGATGAGAATGTCCATGCGTGTGTTCCAATGGGGGCTCTGCTTGAGATGAGGGGCAGAAAGGATGTCGTAGCCTTTCGTATCTCGACTACAAGCAGACCGTCTAGGCTTATACCTAAAGTCAGCTCTCCGCACAAGATGCAACGCATCTCGGTCGATGCGGCCGCAGCCACCTCAATTGAAAACATCTCAATTTGAGTCACTTATAAATCGAAACAGTCCTGAAGCGCGGCAGACTAGAAGTCTTCCACCACGAAACAAAATACTCCAGAGGCTAGGAATATTTTCTAAACCGGGAAGTGCTTCATGACTTTTTCCGTCGCCGACTTGGCAGTCAGACCATGCAACTCACGGAGAGCCTCGGGCTTCCCGTGTTCAATGAATTGATCGGGCCAACCGATGCGCTCGACAGGAGTATGTAGCCCAGCGCTGTGGAGATGATCGATCACAGCAGCTCCAAAGCCGTTCAATAGGACATGGTCTTCGAAGGTGCAGAGCACTTTGCATTTTTTGGCGAATTCCTCTAACACAGAAGCGTCGAGCGGCTTGATGAAACGCGGATTGATCAGCGCAACGGACAGGCCTCGGGCTTCGAGTTCTGCCTTGGTGCGTTCTGCCATTTCAAACATCGTACCGAGTCCGACCAGGGCCACGTCCACTCCATCGGCGACGACCTCGGCTTTGCCAACTTCAAGGATTTGCGGGCTGGATTTGACGGGTGCGCCCGTGATCACACCGCGCGGGAAGCGAATGGCTGATGGACCCGCATCGTATTGAGCCATCGTATAAAGCATGTCGACGAATTCGTCCTCGTCCTTCGGCTGCATATGGATTAGGCCGGGAATGTGGCGAAGGAACCCAATGTCAAACAGGCCGTGGTGCGTCGGACCATCATCGCCAGAGAGACCCCCACGATCCATGCACAAGCGCACCGGCAAGCCTTGAAGCGCCATGTCATGAATGATCATGTCGTAGGCACGCTGCATGAAAGTCGAGTAAATGGCCAGAAACGGGCGAAATCCTTCGGTGGCGAGACCACAGGCAAACAGTGCGGCGTGTTCCTCGGCGATGCCGACATCGAAGTAGCGGTCAGGCAGTTCTTGTTTAAAGATTTCCAGCTTAGTCCCACCGGGCATCGCGGCAGTGATGGCGACGATCTTTGGGTCCTTTTTTGCGAAATCCGTGATTGCTCGACCAAAGAGATCCGAGCAAGTCGGGCTGGCGGTTGAATCCGTCGATCCGTCCTCGATTTTGTAAGTGCCGAGACCGTGGAATTTCCCCGGATTATCGAGTGCGGGTTGATAGCCGCGGCCTTTTTCGGTGATGATGTGCAGCACTACAGGCTCGTGCAGCGTCTTCAGGTGTTCGAAGGTTCGAATCAGTAGCGGCAGGTCGTGGCCATCAATCGGGCCGAAGTAGCGAAGACCGAACTTTTCAAAAAGGACGTTTTGAAACAACAGGTTTTTAGCCCCCTCCTCGACCTTGTGGGCAAGGACGCGCGCTGCCTTGCCCGCGATCTTTTCGACGAAATCGGCGGCCTGCCTACGAACAGCGGAGTAGGTCGGGTGCGTCTGCAGGGCGTTGAAGTAGCGGGCGATGGCCCCGACGTTTTTGTCGATCGACCATTCGTTGTCGTTGAGTACGACGATGAACTTTTTCGTCGTTTCAGCGATGTTATTGAGTGCTTCAAGCGTCGGACCGCAGGTGAAAGCGGCATCGCCCGCGACAGCTACGACGTGGTGATCACCGCCGGATAGATCGCGTGCTGCC
The DNA here is from genome assembly GCA_037134575.1 of Verrucomicrobiota bacterium. Taxonomy (GTDB): domain Bacteria; phylum Verrucomicrobiota; class Verrucomicrobiia; order Verrucomicrobiales; family Akkermansiaceae; genus Luteolibacter. The sequence goes on from JBAXLW010000004.1 coordinate 39,037, forward strand.
GCCATCCCGAGCGCCGCGGAAAGTGCCGTACCGGCGTGGCCCGCACCGTAGGAATCGTGTTCCGACTCGGTGCGTAGCAGGTAGCCATTGAGTCCCTTGTGGGTGCGGATCGTGTGAATTTTGTCGGCGCGGCCCGTGAGCATTTTGTGGACGTAGCCTTGGTGCGAAACATCGAACACGAATTTGTCATCAGGCGTGGAAAAAACGCGGTGAAGCGCCAAGCTCAACTCGACGACGCCAAGATTCGGGCCGAGGTGACCACCCGTTTTTGAGAGCGAACCAATCAGTGTTTGCCGAATCTCGTCCACGATTTTCGGCAAATCTTCGTCAGCAAGATTTTTAACATCACTGGGGGAATGAATGGTCGAAAGGAGCGGGCCGAGAGCTGCTGGATCAGAAAAGGCGGATGTCATTATCTTCGTCAATATCTTCGGGTAAAGCAGTCGGAGGTAGGGTCTCTGAATCATCAACCAGTTTTTTCGTCGCATCCAGCGAAATTTCGTTCTGGTTGCGAAGCGTGATGAGTTTGATTCGGCTGCGAGCCGACTGAAGAATGGATTCACAGCGATTCAACAGCTCCGAGCCCTTTTCGAAGCGTGCGACCAACTCCTCGAGCGCGAGATTTTCGTGCTCCATTGAGTCAACAATCGATTCAAGGCCGGCGAGCGCTTCCTCAAAAGTCGCCTCGGAGGCGATCTTCCGTTCATCCATCGATTTTCGCTGTGCCATGATCAGTTGCGAGGAATACGAATAACGCGGTCGCTGTAGTAGACCATGTCCATGCCAACCAGCGGCTGCCGATAGGGATAACGCTTGGCAATCCCTTGAATTTTAGGATCTCGATCGTACAACGAAACGCCCGAAGGATAATTCATGAAAAATGCTCTGCCGTCGAGGACCATCATCGTGAAATCCTTGTATTGGTTGGCAATTTCGATGAGCGAACCAGATCCTTGCGACGTCGGGGAAATCAAAACGCCTGCGCAAGGCGTTTGAAGATCGGATGCGATCGCTTCGAGCTTTTCAAATCCCTCGTGCGTCGGGGGCAACCACACGCTTACACGGTCCGCATACCATGCAACGGCCCATGGTTGGTCAGAGAAGATGATTTGCTTGTCGGTGGTCCAGCCTTTGATGCCAGTTTTTTGACTGTTCAAGGCAGGCGCGTAGTAAGGGGGCCAATGCGGAACACCGCCCCGGTCACGGAGCTGCATCCCCACTCGGACCTTTTGCGGCAGAGCGAGAACCAGCGGCAAGGCACAAATTCCGATAATGACGAAGTGGTGAAAATCCTGCAGCAGCCGCGTACTGGCCACAAATTCAAGCCGACTCCATAGAACGGAGATGAAGGCGAGCCCGTAGGCCATCATGATCGGTGCAAACAAAAGGTGAAGCTGGTTTGGGTCGAGCGAATCCCTCGAAAGTCCGAAAATCGCTAATCCGAACGCCGCGCTAACCCACATCAGAAGGATCGCCCAGCGGAACTTGGCAATCGCGAGCCGCTTGAACGGATGAAGCAATGAAATGAAAAATAACGGAGCGATGACTATTCCACCAAGCAAGGGAATGATGTCGGTCGTTTGGAGCAGTGTGGTGCGCAGGATTTTGGCAATCAATCCATCAAGCACCAGCGGCTCCGCCTCGAGGTCGGTCGTCCGCATGACGGTGGTCTCCGTACCGTTACCCAAGCCGTTGTAAATCGTCAAAAATGCGGTCCCAAAGGGCGAGTCCGTGATGCTATAATTGCGCAACATCGGCCCGATCGCCGCCAGAAAAAGCAGCGCTAGGATCGTAAGGCCCACAACCCCGCGAGGGCGGAAAGCGATGGCCGCGTAAATGATATAGCCTAATGCGATCCAAACCGTCATCCAATGGGTCAATGCCAAAAGGGTGAAAAACACCCCGGCGATGACGGCTGGAGTCATGGCGATGCGCCCTTCCGTCGACGCCTCGACGGCCCGGTAAACGAAGTACATACCGCAAGAAAAGAGCAGCAACATCAACATCTGCGGCAATCCACTGAGCGCATAACCCCAGAAAGTTTCGCAAAACAACATCAGGATGGCCCCGACTGCCGCGATTTTTGCGTCAAATATCCGCGAAATCAGCAGGTAATTCACACCGATTGCCATCAGGAAAAACAGGGTAGATACCGTCGCAATGACCCGATCGAGCGGGAAAACCATTTCGTTGGCAGCCATCTGCCAAGCATCCGCACGGTCTGCGCCGACCAGCTTGAGGACGGCGGCGTTGAGCAGCGGGTTAAGCGGTGAATGATAGGTGTCCTGGAATCCGGTGAATGAAACCGAGCGGTTCTGCGCCCGCTGCGCCTGATCGTAGGCGGCCGGACGGATCATCTTGGTCGTGAATCCGTTGCCACGGGCAATTTCTCGGGAAATCTGGGCTTGCTCCATCGCTTGCGGCGAATTGAGTCCGCGGAATAAAACAAAGAGATTTCCAAGGGTAAGGATAATCAGCACCAGAAAAAACAGGCCGCGGCGGATGATGATGCCGGTTCCGAGCTGCGTGAGGATGGAGTTCATAAAAAATCAGAGTAACGACAAACGATCGAATCAGAAGCCGAGATCCTTGAGCTTTCGCTGAAGGGTCCTGCGGCTGACGCCAAGAAGATCTGCGGCATGGGTGCGATTTCCCTCAGCGAGGGAAAGAGCTGCGCGAATCGCCTTGGTTTCAAGTGCATGCAAGTTGAATTCCGACCCGGCATCAAGGGTGTTTTTGGGCGGGGGCGTGGAATTGCCCAAGGCAAGCGACTGAAAATGCAGGAATTGCGGCAAATGGTGGCTGTCGATGGCGGAATCGTTACACATCACGACGCCGTGCTCGATGGCAGTGCGAAGCTCACGGACGTTCCCCGGCCATGAGTAAGCAAGCAGCAAGCCCATCGCGGCATCCGTCAGCGGCTTCACTGGCCGATCGTTTTCCTTGGCGAATTCCTGTAGAAAGCTGTTGGCCAGCAGCACGATATCTTCGCGCCGATCGCGCAAAGGTGGCATTTTGATTTTGACGACGTTAAGGCGGAAATAGAGATCTTCGCGGAAAGTGCCGTTGGCCACCAGTTCCTTCAAATTCTTGTTGGTCGCGGCGATCACGCGGACATCCACCTTGATTGGCGAGTTTGAACCAACGCGCTCCAGACTGCGCTCGGACAGCACCCGCAGCAGCTTGACCTGCGTCGCGGCGTCGATTTCGCCGATCTCGTCGAGAAACAAAGTCCCGCCGTCCGCTTGTTCAAAGCGCCCGATCCGGCGTTGGGAAGCGCCCGTGAATGCGCCTTTCTCGTGACCGAACAGCTCGCTTTCCAGCAACTGCGGCGAAAGTGCGGCGCAATGCACGATCACCATCTTCGCTGCGGGCCGGCCCGAAAGGTGATGCAGCGTGTGCGCCACCACTTCCTTGCCCGTGCCGGATTCCCCTTCGATCAGCACGGTCGCCCGCGTCGGCGCGACCTGTTGCACCAACTCGGTAACGCGGCCGATTGCCGCTGACTTGCCGATCAAGCGATCCAGCTTGTGGCTCTTCCTGACCTGCTGGGTCAGCTGGAGGTTTTCCGTTTCGAGGGTGCGACTGCGCAGCGCGCGCTTCAGTTGCATCTCCACCTCGTCGAGATTCAGCGGCTTGGTGACAAAATGCCAAGCCCCGCGCCGCATCGCTTCCACCGCCGTATCGACCGAGCCATAGGCGGTCATCATGATCGCAATTGGTGGTTCAGGCAGGGCCAGCGCCGCGTCTAACACGTCCATCCCCGAATCGCCGCCCAGTCGCAGATCCGTCAGCAGCAGCTTGATGGGTTCGGACTTCATGATTGCCAGCGCCTCGCTGGCGCTCGCCGCCGTGTAAACCTCGAACTCTTCCTCCAACGCGCTGCGCAGACCCTCGCGAGTCGCGCGTTCGTCTTCTACAATCAATAAGGCGGGTAACATGGTTGCGGAGTGTTAAAGATCGATCACCGAATCCGGCGCACCCAGCAGCCTGACCGGCCGCTCGGTGTGTGGAAAATTAATCAGCACGCGGGTTCCTTGATTTTCCTCGCTTTCGATGGCGATCGCGCCGCCGTGTTCGCGGATGATGCGGCGGACAATCAGCAGCCCCAGCCCGGACCCCGAAGCCTTAGTCGTGCGATACGGTTCAAACATCGCGCCCATGTGCTCCGGCGATATGCCCGTGCCGTTGTCCTCGATCGAGATGATGTACTCAAAATCGCTGACCCGCGTGCGGATCGTGATGTGGCCTTGCTCTGCGGGGATCGCCTGGAACGCGTTGCGAATGAGATTGTAAAAAACCTGCTGAAACTGCCCGGGATCGATGAACGCCAGCGGCAGCGACTCCGCCAGATCCAGCTTGACCGCTACCGACCGTGATTCCAGCTCCGGCTCTAATAAACGCAGCGTGTCGTGCAGCAGCGCGTGCAAATCCTGGCGCTCGCGGTGCGGCACCGTCGGCCGTACGGCGTTGAGGAATTGTTTAAGAATCAGGTCCAGCCGCTGGATCTCCTCTCGCGCCGTCGCCAGATTTTCCTCCAGCGGTTTGCGCTCTACGGACTCCAGCTTGCGCAGTTTTCGGCCCAGCAGCTGCAGGTGAATATCCAGCGAGTTAAGCGGGTTGCCGATCTCGTGCGCCACGCCCGCTGCTAGCAGTGTCAGCGCGTTGAGCCGCTCGGACTCTAGGTTTTTCTCCGCCTCGGCGCGGGTCGTTGTCAGGTCGCGGACCAGCATCACGTAGCCCAGCGGCTCGTGTTCCTCTCCCACCCCGTCGATCGGTGCGAGGTAAAAGTTCAGGTAGCGGTTTTCCGGGTAAAACACCTCCAGATCGCGGCTCATCGTGCGGCCGGGTTTGCCCAGCGTCGCCCAATCCAGCCCGCGGATTTGCGTGGAAATGAACTTGCCCGTCGCCTGTGCCGGATCCAGCCCGAAAAACTGGCAAGCCGCCAGATTGACGAAGCCGATCACGCCCTGCGGATCGAGAATGATCACCCCCTCGTGCAGTGCCTCGAAGACTTTTTCCAGAAACCCCTTCTCGTGGATCAAGCGCGTGACTAGCTGCTGGACTTCCCCCGGCACCACGCGATCCAGCCGCGCCACCAGCTTTTCCAAAAAGCCGGATTTCACCCTGGGATTGCTTATTTTGGGTTTTCGGTGTTCAGGAGAGGCCATGAGCAACGTGAAATTGATTCTTTGCACCTTCCCTAACACAGAGCAGGCACGTCAGATTGGCACAGTGCTGGTCGAAAAGCAACTGGCAGCATGTGTCAATCTCGTGCCCGCCGTGGAATCGATCTACCGCTGGCAGGGCAAGGTGGAAACCGCCAGCGAAGTGCTTGCGATTTTCAAGACCCGCGCCGAAGTGTTTCCTGCTTTCGAACGGGCACTCACCGAGTTGCACCCCTACGAGGTCCCGGAAATCATCGCGATCGAACCCGCCGACGTTGCCGCGCATTACCTCGCTTGGCTACTCAGTAGCGTGGCACTTCCGGGTCAATGAGGCGCGACCAAAGATCGATCCCACCGCTCATCGAAAACGCGTTCTCAACGCCCTGTGCCCGCAAAAACGCTGCCGCACGCAGCGAGCGCATGCCGTGGTGACAGTAGACAACGATCCCGCGTTCGCTGTCAGCTGTCAGCTTCGCCCCAGCTGCGGGAAAAGTGCCCAGTGGGAACCAGTCGTTGCCGGGGATTTGGCAGATCGCCAGTTCGTCCACCTCGCGGCAGTCGATCAGCCGTGGCCGCTGGTCGCGTGGCTTTTTGACCCATGCGAATACGGCTGCTGGGGTGATTTCCAGCGTGGATGTGGGGTCGGGCAGCTGTGAAGGGATGGGAGTGATGGGACTCATGTTTGGACTAATTGGTCCGCGGATGCCCAGCTCACTCGACGATGACGGGCGTGCCGACTTTCACGTTTTCAAAAAACTTGGTGGACATCTGGTGCGGCATGCGGATGCAGCCGTGGGACGCCGCATAGCCGGGTAAATAACCCGTATGCATGCCGACACCATCGCGGGTGAGGCGCATGAAATTGGGCATTGGCGCGTTGTAGAATACGGCGCCCGCTGGGATCTTGTCCTTCCGGATGTCGACGTTGTCGTTAATAGTCATCCCCGTTGCCTTGTTTTTGAAGACACCGTAAACCGACGAGAAGTGGCCTTGATCTTTTTCCAGGATCTTATGCATCCCTAGTGGCGTGCCATGGTCCTCTTTGCCGCTGGAGATCCGCGAAATACCCACTAGGACTCCGCCTTTGTAGAAAAACGCCTTCTGTTGCGTGCGGTTGATCTTGATCAACGGGCTGCCCGTCGCATTGTCGCCATCCCAGTACGAAACGTCATCGGGGATCGCGGGTGCAGGGTGCTTGGAGTCGATGGTTTGCGGCTGGAGCGGGCCGACGCCGACCAGATAGTCCGATTTTCCTGGAATCGACTGCGCACACGAGCTGAGCAGCGCCACCATGGCGATCACGGGTAAATAGTTAGAAAATGTGGATTTCGAGACCTTCATTTTGAACGAGTAACTTGCACCAGCAATCCGTAAAGTCAAGTGATCGCAGAAAATCAGCGCTTGTGGCTCGTGGTGCCACCGCTTGTGGCTCGTCGTGCCTCCGCTTGTGGCTCGTGTGCCTCCGCTTGTGGCTCGTGCGCCTCCGCTTGGGGCGCGTGTGCCTCCGCTTGGGGCTCAGGCTGTCCAATCACCGCCGCTGCCGCTCCAAGTGCACGGCGACGCACTCGGTATTGGGCAGGATGTGCTTTTCGATGGAAATCGCCACGTGTTCGAGTGGGTGATTGGCCAGCAGGTGGTTGGCGATGTCCACAGCCAGCGTCTCGATCAGGCGGCGCGGGTGGGCAGCGGCGAGCTTTTCGATTTCCAGCGACACGGCGTGGTAGTCCACGGTGCGTGAAATGTCGTCGTTTAGACCTTCAAATCCTTGAAAAGGCGTCATTCGCACCGTCACCAGCAATGTTTGCGGCGCGGCGCGTTCCTCGTCGGGCACGCCGATGTGGGTGCTGACGCGCAGGCGGCGGATCTCGACGGTATCAGGCGAGGGCATGGGGGATTAAATCGCGTTTCAGCGCTTCTGTCAGGAGAAACCTCGTGGGCTGATTGAGGTCCAGCGCCAGCGCCGCGGAGGGGCTGAGCCATTGAAACTCCTCGGCCTCGTCGTTGAGGACCACCGCGGTGCTGCCCGCGCGGGCGATGTAGTTGAGCAGCAGAAAATGTTCGGGCCGCTGGAATTCGGGCGAGAGGATGCAGTCCTGGACGAGGGCAAACTCGACGTCGTGCAGCTCGATGCTGGTTTCCTCGCGGATTTCGCGGCACAGCGCGTCGGCAGATGACTCGCCGCGTTCGATTTTGCCGCCCGGGATGCCCCAGCGGTCGCCCCATTTGTGGGTGCAGATCATCAAAATCTGACCGCTGCCGTCGTGAATCAAGGCACCCACGGTGGCGATGGGCCGCGCAACGCTGCGGCGGCGATCGAGCAAACTGCGCAGCACGCCGAGGTCGGGCACCGTCAAATCCGGGCGGACGGCGGCGAGCACTTCGGCGTGGTTGTAGCCCGTCAGCACGGCGATGGAGGCGATGCCGCCGTGGCGCGCCGTTTCCACATCGTGGGTCATGTCGCCGACAAACGCGGTTTCCGCAGGGTCGAGACCGTGGTTGGTGAGGATCTGGTGGATGACTTCGCGCTTGTCTAGCACGCCAGAGTAGGTCGCCTCGAAATGCGGGCGGAAGCCGAACTCGTCCATCTGCCGCTCGAAGGCAACAGTGTCCATCGACGTCAGGATAAACACGCGGATGCCCAGCGCGCGGCACCATTCCAACTTTTCGCGGGCGTGGGGTAAGACGGTGACGGGCGTGACTGCGGCGTCGAAAGCGGGCCGGAAGTGGGCCTCAAGCTCCACGAGCGGCACGTCGGGCAGCACTTCGGCGTAGAACTCATGGTAGGGCAGGCGGAAGCTGCGGCGGAACGATTCGCGGTCGAGCGCGGGGACGTCGTATTTGGCGAGGACCGCGTTGGTCGCCTCGATCACGGGGCCGAGATCGTCCACCAGCGTGCCGGACCAATCGAAGATGAGGTTGCGAAACATGAAATTTAAGAGTTTACCGCGGAGGCGCAAAGGCCGCTAAGGGACGCAAAAAAGAGAAGATAATGGTGTGGGCTTTGCGCTTCTTGGCGGCCTTTGTGCCTTTGCGGTTGATCTGAATGAATGTCTCACCCGAGCGTGAATTTGATGGATTTGATGCGCTCGTCGCCGAGCTGGGCGCGGATGTTGGTGAAGAGCATCGGTTTCATCTGTTCGAGATGAAAGCGCATCGCCGGCTGGGTGACGCGCAGGACGAGGTGGCCGCCTTTGACGGAGATCGGCTCGCTGTGGCGGGCGATAAAATCGCCGGCCAGTTCTTTCCACGAGGCGCGGACCTGGTCTTCGTTGAGACCGTCTTCGGCACCGGCGGCACGCAGAATGGCCGCTACAAATTGATTGGCGAGGTGGATGCCGGAGTTGAGGTCATCCACTTCATCGCCACCGCGCCATTCCCGCAGGATTTCCTCGCGGATTCTGCTGGGGCGCGCGGACTTTTTCATGCGCTTGGACGCTTAGGCGTCGCCATCTTCGCCGATCGCCTCGACCGGGCAGCCTTCCATCGCTTCGCGGCAGAGGGCCAGATCGTCGTCGTTGTCCGGTTGCTTGAAAACGTAGGAATAACCTTCGTCTTCAGCGCGGGTGAAGTTGTTCGGTGCCGTTTCGCGGCACAGATCACAGTCGATGCACTGGCTGTCCACATAGAACTTGCCGGGCACGTTTTCCACATTTTTGTCTTCGCGGTCAGCCATGGAGGATTAAAGGATTAACAACCCCATGGATGCCGCCCAATGACCTGCAATGCAACTGGTTTTTTCTGGAACTTCGCCTTTTGCTTTCGGACTGGCCAAATTCGAATCCCCGCCCTATTTATCAAAGCACCGTTAGCTATATGACACCTTCGACGCCTTCATCCTCCAGCGGTTCTGGGATTCCTCCTCGTCATCGTCCGAACTTGGTCGACTTCAACCAGAACTCGACCGAGCAAGATTTGTGGGATTTGGAGGGAGATATTCCCTCGAGCCTGCTGCCCGACGAGCCCCCAAAAAGTCGAAGCGTACCAACGAACTCGACGCCCCACGATGCTGACACCCCCCAAGAGGATCAAAAAGCCGAGTCTACAGCTCCGCCCAAGTCCGTCAGGGCTGCTGTCCAATTCAACGCTTCCAGGAGGTCCGATAGGGCTCATGAAACGGATTATTTGATTTCCCGGCCAAAAGCCGACGGAGAATTCGAGGATCTCAGTGACTGGGTCGAGCCGTTGGCCAGGGCCGCGAGTCCAGCCCCTGTCCAAGAACCGGCTCCCCAAGAAACCGTTGCCCAACCAATCGAACCGCTAACGCAGCACGATGACGAGATTCGGCTAGTCTCGCCGGAACCTGCCAAACCGATTTCGCTGCGGCCACAACTTCACCTCTCGAAGGTCGAACGAATCGGCTTGGGCGTGCTGTTGCTTCTGCTGTTAGTCGGGAGCATTGCGATGATCTTAAGTATTTTTAGCCGTTTGCCAACCGAGTCCGCGCACACCGAAGCCAACGACTTTCCGGTTTCAGGCAAGTATGTCAAAATCTCCACCGCTGACAGCTACTGGCGTCCGCCGGTGACGGAGGGCAAGGGCCGAGAGATCGTCCGCCGCGACACGGTTTTGGTTCCCGTGGTAAAACTCACCGCCAGTGGCGGGCCGGCCGCAGTGCGTGTCGTCTTCCGTGATGGCGAAGGACAGATGGTTGGCGATGTCGTCACCCGCGCCGTCCAAGTGGATGTCCCCATGGAAATCGCCGCTACCGCGGGTTTTGAAGACATCGGTATGCACGCTGCCTACCGCACGGGCCAAGGAAAGCCCTGGATAGTCCAAGTTTACGAAGCCGCTTCAGAAACCTCGCCGAGTCAGGATTTCAAGAGGCTCATCGAAATGAAAATCTCCAACGCCCGCCGCTGAATTCAACCATCATGCCGAACCAAGAAGTCACCCCACTCGTGCCTAAAGAAGGCTGGCACGTCATGCACTTGTTCTATCACGTCGACCATTCGCAATGGGAGCTCTACAGCGACGAGGAACAACGCCACGCCAAGACCCGCCTCACCGAGTTGGTGCAAGAAATCCGCGCAACTCCCGACACGCACCTCTTGGTTTTCTCGGTGGCGACACCCAAGGCGGATCTGGGCTTCATGCTGCTGACTCCTGACTTGCAGGTAGCGAACAGGTTTGAAAAGCAGCTCAGCCTTTCCCTTGGCCCAGAGATTCTCAGCCCGGCCTATTCCTACCTCTCCCAGACGGAAGGCTCTGAATACACGACCACCCGCGAGCAATACGCGGCGGAAACCTTGATTGCTGAAGAAGGCCTGACCGAAGGTTCGCCCGAGCTCGAAGCGGGTCTAAAAGCCTTCGACGAGCGGATGGCACACTATTTGAAGCACCGCCTCTACCCGGTGCTACCCGATTGGCCGGTCATGTGTTTCTACCCGATGTCCAAGCGCCGCAATGGCCCGGACAACTGGTATTCACTCGATTTCGAAAGCCGCCGCAAGCTGATGGCTGGACATGCCAAAGTCGGGCGCACCTATTCGGGCCGGATTCTCCAACTCATTACCGGCTCGACTGGGCTCGATGAATTCGAATGGGGCGTGACCCTGCTTGCCAAGGATACCATCGACATCAAGTCGATCGTCTATGAAATGCGTTTCGACGAAGTCACGGCCCGCTACGGCGAATTCGGAGACTTCTATATCTGCATGCAGTTGCCGCTCGATGTCTTGTTCCGCCGGATCTGCTTGTAAGACCGCGGTTGGCAATCCGTATGGCGCCGATGGAAGGTGGCACTGGAGCGACAGCAGCCAGCGCATTGCGCAATGCGCAATTTACGACCCCCCAAGCTTTCCTCTTTCCGTCATGAATTCTTGGAGATAGAAATGCGCAGTGGACTCTGGCATTCAAGAACGACTCACCGACTTTATCCGACGCAAAGGCCTGCGGCAGACCCGCCAGCGCGACACGATCGTCTCGGCTGCCTTTTCCAAGGACGAACTGTTCTCAGCAGATGAACTATTCGAGCGCGCTCGCAAGCTCGACTCCAAGACTTCGCGGGCGACGGTCTACCGCACGCTCAGTCTCATGGTGGAAGCCAATTTGCTGCGCGAGATTGATCTCGGCGACAACCAGGCGACCTACGACCCCAAGTTCGCCGTAAAACCCTCGCACAACCATCTCGCCTGCATTGACTGTGGCCGCATCGTTGAATTCGAAGACTCGCATCTCGAATTGCTCAACGACTGCGTGACGCGACGGATGGGCTTCAAACCCGTGCAGCAGTCGGTCAGGATCGAGGCCAATTGCGAACAACTGCGACTCAAAGGCCGCTGCCCGAATCTCATCGCCACCCGCCTCACGGGTAGACGCTTGAGAAAAAAGCGCTGACTCCCAGTGCGATCAGTTATGCCTTTCCGGCTGCCAGTTCACTTCCTTCGCGTCTTTCCAGAGATCTTCCAGCTCATAGTACTCGCGCAGTTCTTGATGCATCACATGAACCATCACGTCGATGTAGTCCAAAACGACCCAGCGGGTGTCGGCCTTGCCCTCAGTCATCGTAGGCTTCACGCCGTACACCTCTTCAACCATACCGGCCACATCGCGCAGAACTGCCCTAAGCTGCGGCATCGATGAACCAGAACACACCACCATAAAGTCGGTTAGGTTTGAAATCCCACGCATGTCCCACACGCGGATGTTTTCCGCTTTGATTTCATCGGCTGCTTTCGCGCACGCCAGAGCTAGATCTTCGCCTTGTATCGCCATAATTCCCCCGCAGGGACGAACAGGTTAGCCCAGCTTTGCCGTGCGCACCAACTCAAAATACTCGTTCTTTGCGATCCTTCGCGCCCATTGCGCCCATTGCGCCTTTGCTGAACACTTTTTCTGCGCCATGCTCCCGGTATGTCCGCCTGTTTGAATCCCAAAGATCTCCCTGAAAACCCCAGCGCGGAAGACATTCTCAACGCTTTCCTCGATTATCTGACGAGTAGTGGCACGATTCCCTACGACCACCAGGAAGAGGCGGTGCTCGAACTTTTTGCGGACAACAACGTCATTCTCAACACTCCGACCGGTTCGGGAAAATCGCTGGTCGCCCTCGCGATGCAGTTCAAATCGCTCTGCCAAGGCCGGCGCTCCTACTACACCGTGCCGATCAAAGCGCTAGCTAATGAGAAATTCCTCTCGCTTTGCCAGGTGCTCGGCCCCGAAAACGTCGGGATGATCACGGGCGACGCGACGGTGAATCACGACGCGCCGGTCATTTGCTGCACCGCTGAAATCCTCGCCAACATCGCCCTGCGCGACGGCGCAAACGCCTTGGTGGACGACGTGATTATGGATGAATTCCATTATTACTCCGACCACTCGCGCGGCACGGCTTGGCAAATCCCGCTGCTCACGCTGCCCCGCGCCCGCTTTCTGCTGATGTCTGCGACCCTCGGCGACGCCTCGTTTTTCTCCAAACAGCTCACCGACCTCACGGGCGCGCCGACCACGCTCGTCCAATCCGACCAGCGCCCGGTCCCTTTGGAGTTTGAATACTCCACCACCCAGCTTCAGGAAAAAGTCGCCGAGCTCAACGAGGCGGGCCGCGCGCCGATTTACCTCGTTCACTTCACCCAGAACTCCTGCGCCGACACCGCCCGCGACCTGCTTTCGACCAACTTCTGCACCAAGGAGGAAAAGACCGCGATCGCCCGCGCCCTCGACGACGCCGATTTCCGCAGCCCTTACGGCCGCGAGCTTTCCAAGATCCTGCGCCACGGCGTCGGCATTCACCACGCCGGCCTGCTGCCGAAGTACCGCTTGCTGGTCGAAAAGCTCACCGCCCGCGGCCTTCTCAAGGTTGTCTGCGGCACAGATACGCTCGGCGTGGGGGTCAACGTCCCGATCCGCACGGTGATGCTAACAGCCCTCTGCAAATACGACGGGCGCGGCACCAAGATCCTCGCCGTCCGCGACTTCCGCCAGATCGTCGGCCGCGCGGGTCGGCGCGGATTCGACACCACCGGCTACGTCGTCGCCCAAGCACCCGAGCACGTCATCGAAAACCTCCGCCTCGCCGCCAAGGCTACCGCAAACAAGAAGAAGAGCTTTGAAAAACGCAAGCCGCCCGAAAAAGGCTATATCCATTGGGATGAGGCGACCTTCGCCAAACTCCAGATCGCGCCGCCCGAGCCGCTGGTCTCGAGCTTCTCCGTCCACCACCACACGCTGCTCAACGTGCTTTCCCGCACCGTCGAGGACGGTTGCGCCGCGCTCAAAACGCTCATCCACGACAGCCACGAGCCGCCGTCCAAAAAGAAGGCGCTCAAAAAACATGCATTCAAACTCTTCCGCGGTCTCGTCGGAGCGAAGATCCTCCACATCATCCCACCCTCCCAGCGCACAGGGCCGCAAAAAATCGCCGTCGACGTTAGCCTGCCCGAAGACTTCTCGATCAACCACGCGCTCAGCCTCTATCTGCTAGACGCCATCCCCAAGCTCGACCCCGAGGCCGAAGACTACGCTTTCAACCTCATCTCACTGATCGAATCCATTCTCGAAAACCCCGAGATGGTGCTGCGCAAACAGGTCGATCTCATCAAATCCGAGCTCATGGCGCGCCTCAAAGACGAAGGGGTCGAATACGACGATCGCATCGCCCGCCTCGAAGAAGTCGAACACCCCAAACCCGGCGCCGATTTCATTTACGACACTTTCAACGCCTTCAAGCTCCGTCACCCCTACCTCGGCAACGAAAACGTCCGCCCCAAGACGGTCGCCCGCGAGATGATCGAGAACTACCAGTCGTTCGAAGACTACGTCAAAACCTACAAACTCGAACGCTCCGAAGCCGTGCTCCTCCGCCACCTCGGCGAAGTTTACAAAGTCCTCGCCCAGACCGTGCCCGACAGCGCCAAAACCGAGCACGTCCACGAAGCCGAGTCCTTCCTCGAACTCATCGTCCGCCACACTGACTCCAGCCTGCTCGACGAGTGGCAAGCCCTCAAAAAACCCGATGCTGCCCCCGCTTCTTCAGATCACAAATCTGAAATTGCAAATTTCAAATCCAAGATCCCTTACACCCAGGACAAACTCGCCTTCAAGCGCCACCTCCGCAACCACGTCCTCACCCT